>DASXLL010000151.1:0-55244 GCA_036496265.1 Pirellulaceae bacterium
TCTTGAAGGCGAAGAAAAATTTGAACTGACTCTTTCGGAAATCCATGCGCGTTTTGAGTTTCCACACTGACTTTTTGGGCGGCTCGATTATTTGTGCAACTCAGCGATTAAATGTGCAGCGAGGCTTTATTGTGCAAAGCCAATCCGCCTGCCATTTTGGCGCGCTCGCTCTTTGAAAAATTGGTCGCAATGCTCATCGAACCCACGTTCGTTCGATCACCAACCCCTCACCTGGCTGCTCACCTGCATACCTTAAATGCTCACTAACTGCTCAAGGTGAGCGCCAGAGATTTCGGGCCAACGCCACAACTCATGAATAGCCAATGACTTCCGAAAATCGCCTCAATCAGGTCTCGTCAAAAGTGAGCGTTTAGCGATTGGCCGCCTGAGGAGTGGGAACCTACTTCTCCTCCCCCGTATCCAGCACCGCCAAAAATGCCTTCTGCGGAATATCGACCTGGCCAATCGACTTCATCCGCTTCTTGCCTTCCTTTTGCTTGGCCCACAGCTTGCGCTTGCGGGTGATGTCGCCGCCGTAGCACTTGGCGGTGACGTTCTTCCGCATGGCGGGTTTGGTTTCGCGGGCGACGATGCGGCTGCCGATGGCGGCTTGAATGGCGACTTCGAACATGTGCCGCTCGATCTCTTCCTTCATGCGTTTGCAGACGCCGCGGCCGCGGCGCTCGGCGTCGTGGCGGTGGCAGATGACGCTGAGGGCATCGACGCGGTTGTTGTTGACGAGAATGTCCAGGCGGACCAGATCGGCCGCCTCGTAGCCGATCACCTCGTAATCCATCGTGCCGTAGCCGCGGGTCGCGCTCTTTAGCTTGTCGTGCATGTCATAGATGACCTCAGCGAGCGGCAGGTCATAGACGAGCATGGCCCGCGTCGGCGACAAATATTCCTGCCGCACGAGGACGCCGCGGCGGTCCTGACAGAGCTTCATCACCGGTCCGATGTAATCCGCCGGCTGAATCAGATTCACACGCACGATCGGCTGGCGAAACTCTTCGATCTGGCCTGAATCAGGCACTTCTTGCGGCTTATGGATGGTCAGCGTGCGGCCGTCGCGGGTGAGAATTTCGTAGGTGACGTTGGGGGCCGTCTGAATCAGATCGACGTCCGACTCGCCCTCCAGTCGTTGCTGGACGATCTCCATGTGCAACAAGCCGAGAAACCCGCAGCGAAAGCCAAAACCCAAGGCATCGCTGCTCTCCGGCTCGAACTCAAAGCTGGGATCGTTGAGCGAGAGCTTGTCGAGCGCATCACGCAGTTCGGTGAAGTCTTGGCCATCGGATGGATACAGGCCGCAATAGACCATTCGCTTGGGCTCTTTGTAGCCGGGGAGCGCTGGAGCCGGGTTATCGCCGGGAATGCTCACCGTGTCGCCGATGTGTACGAAGCTGAGCGACTTGATATTGCAAACGATGTAGCCGACTTGCCCGGCGGAAAGCGTTTCGCACTGTCGCGGCTGTGGCACAAATTGGCCCAGATCGACGACGTCGTGCATGTTGCCCGTACGCAGATAGCGAACCTTTTGGCCTTTCTTCACCTGACCGTTCATGATGCGGACATACGTGATCGCGCCGCGGTAATCGTCGTAGTGCGAATCGAACACCATCGCCTGCAGGACGCCGGCGGGATCGCCTTTGGGCGGCGGCACGCGGTCGATCACGGCGTCGAGCAGTTCGGCAATGCCGAGGGCGGCTTTCGCGCTGCCTTTGATGACTTCGCTGGAGTCAATCGCCAGCGAATGCTCCATTTCCACGAGCACTTCGTCAGTGCGGGCGTTTTGGAGATCGATCTTATTGATGAACGGCACGATCGTTAGGCCGGAATTCATCGCGGCGAAGGCGTTGGCGAGCGTCTGCGCCTCGACACCCTGCGCCGCATCGACAACGAGGATCGCCCCTTCGCAGCAAGCGAGCGACCGCGATACTTCGTAATGAAAATCGACGTGGCCCGGCGTATCGATCAGGTTGAATTCATATTCCTGGTCGCCGCGCTTGTATTTCATCGCCACGGCGCGGGCCTTGATCGTGATGCCGCGAGCCCGCTCGAGCTCCATGTCGTCCAGAAGCTGGTCCTGCATTTCCCGCTTGCTCACGGTGCCCGTATATTCGAGCAGCCGGTCGGCCAGCGTGCTTTTGCCGTGGTCGATATGGGCCACGATGCAGAAATTGCGAATTTGCGAGACGGCGGGCATTTATTCTGTAGGGAACGCCCTCTGTGGCGTTCCGAGGAGGGGCAAAGACGGTTGGATCTATTGGCGCGGGGAGCAGATTCAAGCGGCAAACGACAGCGCCAGCCCCACGCATTGCATTTTAGCCGCGAGCTCGATTTTCGGACAGGCGAGCTAAAGCCGCTCCGCCCGCTCCTCGCTGGCCTCCACGACATCCTCTGCCATTCCGATCGAATCGGGCGCATTTCCCACATTGTCCAGCCGCAGTTCCCGCAGCCGCGGGGCAAGGATCGCCGTTATACTCGCGACGAGGAGCGTCACCGTCCCGCCCGCCAGAACGGATGGAATGGTGCCGAGCCAAGCGGCGGCGAGGCCGCTTTCGAGCGCGCCCAATTCATTCGATGAGCCGATGAAGATCAAGCTAACGGCGGCGACGCGGCCGCGGAGGTAATTAGGCGACAACAACCGCACGATGGACCGCCGAATCACGACGCTGATGCCGTCGAAAACGCCGGATAGGAAAAGCATGGCCAGGGATAGATAAAAATTCTTCGAGACCGCGAATACCAGGATTGTCACGCCGAACCCGGCAACCGCGAGCAGCAGGTTGCGGCCCGCATGGCGCACGGGCGGATGGCGCGTGGCGATCAACATCGTCACCAAAGCGCCGATGTGCGGCGCAGCACGCAAAAAGCCCAGGTGGAAGGCATCGACGAACAAAATCTCTTTGGCGAAGACCGGCAACAGGGCGATGACGCCGCCGAACAACACCGCGAACAGATCGAGCGACATCGAGCCGAGCAGCGGCTGATTGCTGAAGACATATGCCACGCCGCTCGTAATGCTTTGCCAAACCGATTCGTGCTGCTTGGGCTGCACATACGGCTGCGGTGAGATCTGAATCGACGCAATCCAAGCGATCGCATACAGGACTGCGATGATGACATACGTGTGCAAGGGACCGAAATAAGCGATGGCAAATCCGCCGATCAGCGGGCCGACAACGGCCGCCGTTAGCCAGGTACTGGAAAACCAGATCGCCGATTTGACGATGAGATTGATCGGAACGACTTGGGCTTCGAGAGCGCTGAGCGCCGGGCCGGCAAAACTGCGGCCAACACCGACAACGAACATCGTGACATAGAGAACAACGAGCGAGACGCCGAGGTAGCTCGACGCGACCAACAGGCCCGCACAGAGCGTGAGCAGCGACAGCGTGATGATCAGAATTCGGCGGCGGTCGTGACGGTCGGCGACATGTCCGCCATACAGCGACAGCGTGATCGCGGGAATCGCTTCAACGAGCCCCAAAATTCCGATCGCCAGCTTCGAGCCCGTGATTTCGTAGACCTGATAGCCCGTGACCAGAGCCAACGCCTGCCCCGCCATCGTGGAGCAGGCGATTGAAACCATCATGCGGCGAAAATCGCGCAAGCCGAAGACACTGGCGGGCGAATGGTTTCGTTTGGCGTCATGCTCCATAGTGGATTCGCGCTGTAGGGAACGCCCTCTGTGGCGTTCCGCCGTTTCGCGCTACATCATAGCTCCGACTCGTCGAGCTCAAACAGTTTCTCGGCGGTTTTGAAATCGCCTGTTTCAATGCCCCGCCGAAACCAGCGGACGCGCTGAGCGCTCGTACCGTGGGTAAACGAGTCGGGAACCACAACACCGCGGGATTCTCGCTGCAGCCGATCGTCGCCAATGGCGGTGGCCGCCGTGATAGCAGCCTCCACATCACCAGCTTCCAAAATCTGCTTGGCGCGATTGGCGTGAAAGGCCCATACGCCGGCTAAATAGTCGGCTTGCAGCTCCAGCCGCACCGAGAGTTTGTTTGCGCCCGCTTTGCCTGCCCGGCGCTGAGCGGTCTGCACTTGCTCACTCCAACCAAGCAGGTTTTGCACATGGTGGCCGACTTCGTGCGCAATGACATACGCCTTGGCAAAATCGCCCGGCGCGTGAAACCGCATTTCCAGCTCGCGAAAGAATTCCGTGTCGAGATAAACTTGATGGTCCTCGGGACAGTAGAAAGGGCCCGTGGCAGATTGAGCAAATCCACAGGCCGACTGCGTGGAGTCGGAAAATAGAATTAACTTTGGGTCCTGATATTGCCGGCCGAGCCGACGAAATTGATCGCGCCAGACGTCTTCGGTATCGGCGAGGACGACGGCGACAAACTCTTTTTGGCGGTCGTCGATTCCGGGACCGCCCTGTGGCCCGCCAGGCATGGCGGGTCCGGCCTGCCCGGGCGGCGGGCCTTGATTCATTTGCTGGAGCAACGCCAGCGGATCGCCCCCCAGCAGCCAAACGAGCAGCAGCAGGACCAGCGTCGAAATTCCGCCGCCGACCATCACGGGGCCACCCATTCCACGTCGATCCTCGACATTTTCACTTTGACGATCGCCGGCCCAACGCATAATGCAACTCCTTGGCAGCGGTCCGCAGTGTGCCAAAGCACACGTTATACCGCAATGTGTGCTCCCCGGTGCGCGAGTTGCAGGAGAAGATTCTTGGCAAATAGGAGAAACCGATCATGATCCGCAAATTGAAATCCGGCGAGTTTCGTCTCTATTCTCGCAAGAAAAATCCCAGCACCGGCAAACGGCGAAACCTGGGCACGTTTTCCAGCCGCACAGCAGCGGAAAAGCACGAGCGAGCGGTGCAGTATTTCAAGCACCATTAGAAGAAGCTTGCTTTTCGCAAAACGAGCGATAGATTGAGTTCAGCCGTGGTGATTTATCTCGTGCCCACTACCAGGAAGGATACGTCCTGGGGCGTCAGGGCTTTTAATCCCGCCTAGCGGGAGCGCCGATCCATTTGGGAAAATCGCCGCGGCGTTTTCGTTTGTTGGCGAGTGGAAACGCCTACTTCAATGCCGGAACGCCAACCGCGCGATCCAGCTCGGCGATGCGCCGATGATAGGCGAGGATCGCTTCCAGTCGCCGCTCGCTCATGATGACAAGCTGCCGCTGAGCCTGAGCTAAATCGAGAAAGGAAGCTTTGGCCACAAGATAGTTCGCGCGAACAGCAGCCACATTCTGCGTCGCCGTCGGAATGAGTTGCTTTTCGTAGATCTCAACCGTCTGCCGGCTTTCCTCAACTTGCTTCGCAGCAGCGATCACTCCGTACTGGATTTCGAGTGCCCTTTGGTCGAACTCGGCCCGCCGCTGGTTCAGCCGAAACTGCGCCTCGCAAATCGCCGCTTGCAGCTTTTGCCGATAGACGGGCAAATTCATGGCAACGCCGACTTGGGCCCGCAATGGTCCTTGCGTGCTCGCCGGCTGCCAGAAGGTGTCGTAGCGAGCGAAGGTGTCGAAGTCGGGGCGGCGATTTTGGTAGGCGAGTTCTAGCGCGGCTTCCCCTTCTTGAATGCGCCAGGCTAGGGCTGCCAGGTCCGGCCGCTGACGCAAAGCCGTTTGCCAAAGTAGATCGGAATCCAGAGGCGGCTGCGTCGGATCAAGATCGGCTGGCGGCGGTAATGGCGCGTCAGGCCAGCGGCGGAGTAGCGTGTTGATGCGGGCAACGGCGACCTGCTGCATCCGCGTTACTTCCAGCCGGCGGCGGGCAAGCTCGGCAAGTTCCAACTCGGCTTGCAACACGTCTTGCTGTGTGACGAGATTCGAGCGATAGCGGGCCTGTGCGTTCTCCTTGTATTCGCGCATGAGGCCGCCGTTTTGTTCGTTCAGATCGATCAGTTTGCCCGCGAGAAAATATTCGTAAAACGCCATATCCGCGGCGAGGCGGATTTGCAGCCGTGCGTCTTCGGCGTCTTGAAACGCCGCATCCGCAGTGGCCGCTGCTTGCTGACCGCGGAGCGCGCGTTTGCCAAACCACGGCAGCTTTTGATTGAGTTGAAATGCGTACGCCGTCTCGGTTGTGTTCGACGCGACCGATTGTGGCGCAATCATGCCCATCAGCATCGGGTCGTCGAGCGCGACGCGCTGTGGATAAAGCTGCGTTGCCGCTTGCCAGGCGGAGATCATCGCTTCGAGAGACGGATTGCGGGCCTCGATCTCGGCTTGCAGCCATTGACGCGTGAGCGTGCCGTCGGGAAATTCGATCTGATCGTGCGACAGCGCCGACGGCGCAATTGGGGACGGCAAGGGCTCCTGGTAACCGACCGGCTGAACATTTCTGTTCGAGGACATGACCGGTGGAGACGCAGATACCAGCGGCGCGGCAGACGGTGCGGCCCGCGGTGCGGACTTACACCCGCACAACAAGAGCCCTGCGAAGGCAAGGCAACAGAGCGCGCGCAAAAAGTTCATGCCGGTCTAACCGCTGCGATCTTGAATGGCGTACGTCTCTGTTAAAATCGGCAAGATCGCTAAGGTGCGGCCATTGCGGGTGGCGCTTGTGGCATTGTCTGCCTAGGCCGCAGCCTTCGCTGCTAGCAGCCGACAAATGCACGTCGATTCGTGTCGCCGACGCGCAGCTACTGAGCTTCTGGGAAAGAAACGGGGGCCTTGATGATTTTGGGCGGCGAATAGCCGGGCGGCCACGGCCCGTCGAATTCGACCTGTCCGATGAAGTCGCCGGCGCCCAATTCATAATCGCGGTTCTTGGCGGCGTTGTCGCGCTTATCGATGTACAGCTTGGCGAGGTAACGGCCACCGGGGAGTTGTCGGCGAGTTTCAACCTCTTTGGCAATATCCACGGTGCGGGGAAGAGTGACGAACACGACGCCTTGGAACGTGGCGGTTTTTGGATTCATGCGGCCATCGACGGATGCGACAGCGGAGCGGCTCCAGCCAGAATCAGTCCAACGATGCAGGTCGATGCGCACGAGCTGAGTGCCGTATTGAGTGGGCATGTCCGTCATTCGCAAGTGCTGCGCCGTGGCCACGACGACCTGATCGGCCTGTTTAGGAAGATCAGCCGCGGTGAGATATTGGCCGCTGACCGTAGCGGCGTAGTCGTCGAGGAAGCGGCGGAATTGTTTGTCGGTTCGGGTACCGTAGGTGAATTTGATGTGACCGCCGTGCTCGACTTCGCCGAGCGGCTTTTGCAGAATTTTGCTCTTCCGCGGGTCGGCCAGATTGACCAGACCATGGTCGATGATTGTGGCGAGGGTGGCTGCGGGGTCGTTCGGGACGATCCAGGAAATCTGCTCGCCGTGCTCTTTGATGAGCCGTTGATTTTTATCGGGCGAGTGGCAGCCGGCACAGCGCTCGCGCTCGATCCAGATGTTTTCCATGAAGGAGGCCAGGACGCGGTCGCGGCGGGCGTGACGTATGACTCCGGGAGGCAGCGTGGGACCGATCTGTTCTGTATTTGCATTGAACGGCGCGGAAGCAATCTGTGGATCTTTTGCGGCCGCTGTGATCCACGTTCGAAACGCGGCCAGTTCCTCGGCTCGCAGCTTGGCGATCGAGGCGTCGCCTTTTTCCGGAGCGAGGGCAATAAATTCGAGCAACTTCGATTTTTCGGGCTGCTCGGCATTCACCAGTCCCGCGGCGCGGAGCGCGGCAAAAGTCGTCGCGGCGTCGCTCTTGATGTATTGGCTGAGATCAACGCCGGCGGCGTGGCACTCAGCACAGCTCGAAGGCTTGTCGGCCTTGGCCAGCGGTAGGATGCGGCGAGAAAAGATGTCGCTGGCCGTTTCATCCGCTGTAGCTGCGAGGCTCAGAAGGGTCAGGGATATTAAAAGGCAAAACGCAGTTTGGAAAGTCGATCGCATGTCTGTTTCTCGCAAGCAAGGAAGCCACCAAACTAGCACATACTGCGCGTATTTGGGAATTCGATTGCCTGTTGCGCTCCGAACAGTGTTGACATTCGGAAGGTCGAGACATAGCGTTGAATGAAGCGGTTCGTCTTGTGTTTTGGGCCCTATTTCATGTTTCGCCGCTCCAAACAGTTGTTTTGTCGTTTACGGACGAAGATTTCTGCGCTTGTGCTCGTGCCGGCCGTGTTTTTTGGCACGTTGCCCCAAGCAGCTTGCATTTGCGCGGACGGGCAGCGGGTGGCGTCTTGTCCAAAACGCGTTTGTGGCCTCACCCAGGTGCGGTCGGCAGTTCACAAGCGAAGCTGCTGCCAATCGCAACAGCGCATTGCCCCCGAAACGGCGAAATCGGACGGAAACTCCGTGTCAAAAGCCGGTGGCTGCTGCAAGCTGGTGCATGAGCAGCCGCCGCCAGCGGTAACCTCAGCCAAGACGGTTTTGAGCTCCATTTCTTTTAGTAACGTTGCGGCACCCTTGGTCTCGGTCGCGCCGATAATGAGTTTACTGTCCGGTTCCTGCATCGTATTCGATTCCACGCCGCCGCCTCTGGATGCGGTGATCGTCTTTTCTCGGTTGACGATCTAGTTCTCGGCAATTCTTGCCGTCCGGCTTAGTGCTCGGCTGCGCCTGCCGCTTTTGCCGCTGGCCTCCGGCTGCCAGTCAATCTCCTCCGGCACTCAGTACCAGGTACTCAGTACCGAGCGGTGACTCTTGAAGGCTTGTTTCTGTTTTTCCGATGGATTGCGAGACCGACAATGAACACGCATTCGAATGAGTCCGTGCCGCCTATGGACGAAGGCGGCCTCCGTCCGCCGCCGGGATTGACCTACTGGCAGCGCGTGTGGTGGTGGTTCGATTTTCTGATCCTGGTGAAGATTGCCCGACTGCGGTTTGCGGCGATTTTGGTGGTGATTGGGCTGGTGATCACGCAGTGGGATTTGCTCTCCGCGTATTACGAGAAGTGGACGCGATTGGCGGCGGGGTCGGGAGACCTGCGCCGAACAGGCGAGGCCGGCGGCGGCGCATACGAATGGTTTTGCCCGATGCATCCATCGGTGGTGCGCGACAATCCTAAGGACAAGTGCCCGATTTGCTTCATGCCGCTGTCGAAGCGGAAGAAAGGGGAGGGCGGGGCAGGGGAGGCGCTGCCGGCGGGCGTTGTCAGTCGGGTGCAAGTGACGCCGTATCGGATGGTTTTGGCCGGCGTGCGGACGTGGCGGGTCGATTATGTGCTGCTGTCGCGCGAGGTTGTGGCCGCCGGGCTTGTGGAATTCAACGAGCGGGGGCAGCGAAGTGTGGCGGCACGCATCAAAGGCCGGATCGACAAGCTGCTTGTCAATGAAACCGGGCAGATGGTCGATGCCGGCGATGTTTTGGCCGAATTATACAGCCCCGATTTGAATGTCACGGTGCAGAATCTCGTGCAGGCGAGCAAGTTGGGCAGCCGGGATTTGCTGAACGACGCGCGAGAACGTCTGGAGCTGCTGGGAATCGATCGCTCGCAGGTCGATGAGATCGTGCAAACGGGCAGAGCAAATTCGCATTTGAAAATTCGCTCGCCGATTAGTGGGCATGTGATCCAGAAGTTCGTTCGCGAAGGGCAATACGTCGATGAAGGGACGCCGCTCTATGATGTGGCGGATCTATCGAGCGTGTGGATTGAAGCCCAGGTTTATGAGGAAGACATTGGGCTGTTGCCGGTGGCTCAGGAGCATGCACATACGACCGAAGTCGAAAAAATCCCGGTCATCGCGACGACGCGGGCCTTTCCCAATGAGGAGTTTCGCGGCACGCTGAAATTCGTCTATCCGCATGTCGATCAGGCGACACGCACGCTGGCCGTGCGGTTTGAGATCGAAAATCCTCAGCACAAACTGCGGCCGGGCGGCACGGCAACGGTGAAGTTGCTCGTTCCGCCGCAGAAAATTGCTGCGCTCGTCAATGAGAGCGTGTCAGCAGAGCAGAAGGACGAGTTGGCGAAGGGTCGCGTATTGGCAGTGCCGACGGGCGCGGTGATCGATACGGGTGAGCAGAAAATCGTTTACCGAGAGGTCGCGCCGGCCGAGTTCGAAGGAGTCCAGGTAAACCTGGGGCCAAAACTGTTCGACTCGGAGGGCGTCGCCTATTTTCCGGTGCTGAGTGGGTTGGCGGTCGGCGACCAGATCGTGACGAGTGGGTCATTCTTGGTTGACGCCGAAACGCGGCTGAATCCGGCGGCTGGGTCGATTTATTTCGGTGGCTCGAGCGGAGCAAAAGGAGTTGCCACCACTACTGTTCGTGCGACGGCGCCAGATGATCCGGAAGCAAAGATTGCGGCAGTGCTTGCGAAATTGCCGCCGGCGGATCGAGCGCTCGCCCAGCAGCAGCGAACTTGCCCGATTTTGAAAGACAGCCGATTGGGCTCGATGGGCCCGCCGATCAAGCTGACGCTGGCCGGCGAGACCGTCTTCTTGTGCTGCAGCGGCTGCAAAGGACAGGCGACGGCTGAGCCGGAAAAGACGGCGGTGCGGGTGCGCGAGCTCCGTGGTAGGCCCCTTCTGCCGGAAGGGGCCTTGGGCGGCGCTATGGCGACACCAAGGAATGCCGACGCGCGGCCCGAAGGTCCCGCCCGGCAGGCGGGACCTACTAAAGAGGTCGCACGATGATTGAGCACGTGATTGAGTGGTCGATTCGGAATCGGTTTTTGGTGCTCGTCGTTTCGTCGGCGCTGGCAGTGGCGGGCGTGTATGCCGTCTATCAGACACCGATGGATGCGATTCCGGATTTGAGCGAAAACCAGGTGATCGTGTTCGCCGATTGGATGGGCCGCAGCCCGCGGGAGATCGAAGATCAGGTGACCTATCCGCTGTCGCGCAAGCTGCAGGGTCTGGCCGGCGTCAAAGCGGTGCGATCATCATCCGAATTCAACTTCTCGATGATCACGATCATCTTCGACGAGGGAATTGATTTTTATTTCGCGCGGCAGCGGGTCACGGAGAAGCTGACTCAGGGCGGAACGTTTTTGCCTCCCGGAGTCGTGCCCTATCTGGCGCCGGATGCAACGGCGCTCGGGCAGATTTTTTGGTACACGGTAGAGCCCAGCCGCGACCAGCCGATGGATCCGAGTCAATTGTGGTCGCTCAACAAGTTCTACATCGCGCCACAACTGAATGCGGCGGCGGGCGTGTCCGACGTGGCGGTTGTGGGCGGGATGCCACTCGAATATCAGGTCGACGTGCGGCCGGAGGATTTGCGGAATTTCGGTATTACCATCGGCGATTTGTATTCGGCGGTGGCGCGGAGCAACATGCCAGCCGGCGGCGGCGTAATTCAGAAGAACAACGCCGAATACATCGTCCGCGGTGTCGGCTGGATTCGTGGCCGCGAAGACATCGAAAACACGGTCATCCGCGAAACGAATGGCGTGCCGCTATACGTGAAGTCCGTAGCCACAGTACAGCTTGGGACGCAATTTCGCCGCAGCGTGTTTGAGAAAAACGGCAGCGAAGTGGCGGGCGGCGCAGTGCTGATGCGTCATGGGCAAAACCCGCTGACGGTGACACAGGCGGTGAAGGACAAGATTTTGGAGCTTCAGCCGGGGTTGCCGCCGGGCGTCCATATCGTGCCGGCGTACGACCGCACGCGGTTGATTCACGGGGCGATTCACACCCTGACGGAGGTGATGTGGCACGAGATGCTGATCGCGTCGATTGCCATCCTGCTGATTTTGCTGCACGTCCGGAGCGTGTTTGTGATTTGCGTGACGTTGCCGCTGGCGGTGCTCTCTTCATTTCTCTTGATGTGGCTGCTGCGCGTTACCGGCATCATCGACATCCAGGCGAACATCATGTCGCTCGCCGGAATCACGATTTCGATCGGTATTCTGGTCGATCAAGCGATCGTGATGACCGAAAACGCGACGCATGCGCTCAAGGCGCACTTTGGCACACGAGAAGTGAGTGGCGATACGCGGGCACTGGTCACTCTGGCGTGCCGGACGGTAGGCAGACCGATTTTTTTCAGCGTGATGATCATGCTGATCTCCTTTATCCCCGTGTTCATGTTGGGCGGGCGGGAAGGCAAATACTTTCATCCGCTGGCGTTCACCAAAAGCTTTGCGCTGCTGGCGGTTGGCCTGATTTCAATCACCCTCGTACCGGCGTTGATACCGACATTTATTCGCGGTCGCTTGAAAGGCGAGGAAGACAACTGGATCGTTCGCAGCTTCATTCATATTTATACGCCCCTGCTCACCTGGGCCTTGCCGCGGCGGAATCTGGTGATGTGGTTTTTCGCGGCGATGCTGATCGTGGCCGCAGGCATTTTTCCGCTGCAGGCGCTGCTCGGCATGGGGGCATCGCAAAATTTGCCGGCGAAGGACCTGAGTTGGGGAGCGTTGTTCGAGCATCTGGGGCAGTTCATCGCCGGAACGGCGCCGGCGGAAGTCGCCTGGCAAGTTTGCTTTTTGATTACGTTTGCGGTCGTCGTGTCGGTGACTGTACTTTCGACGCAGGGCTTGAGGTGGCAGACGCTGTCGCTCATGTCGCTGCTGGCAATTGGCCTGTGGTCGTATCACATTCGCCCAAAGATCGGCGCGGCGTTCATGCCGGCTCTCGACGAAGGGACGATGCTCGATATGCCGATCACCGTGCCGCGGGCGAGCGTGACGCAGGCGGCCGATGATCTCAAAGCACGGGATGCGCTGCTACGCGGGTTTCCCGAAGTCGAGTCGGTGATTGGCAAAGCCGGGCGGGCCGACACGCCGACCGATCCCGCGCCGCTCGACATGGTCGAGACGTTCGTCAATTTCCGGCCGAAGGAGTTCTGGCCGAAGCGCGTGCTGCGGTATCCCGATGCGGTCTGGCAGGTGGAACAAATCCTGGATCGGCTAGTCGACGACGGTTTTGTCATGCCGCCTGCTGCGAATGATGATCGCCGCAATTTGGTGAACGATGCGACCCAGAAAGCGATCGAGCGATTTGATGAGACGCTGCGGGACTTGGCGCTGCGGCGGTACGTCGAATTTGAGGACGAGCTGGCACCGAAATTGACACGTTTTGCCGTCCGCGAGGCCCTGGCGATGATTCGGCGGGGAACGAAAGTCAAGCTGGCTTCGGCGGCAGACGAGGAGATTGCGTTGGATCGACTGGCGAATGAGTTGACGCCGCGAGTCGGGCCGTGGCTGGCTCGGCAGCCGGCGCCGGAGGATGCCATTCGGCTGGCCGACGAACTCGTCACAATGCTCAAAGCGCGGAAAGCGATTCCGGAAAATGCAGATGCACTCGCACTCCATGAAACCGGTCTAGCCGCTGTGATTTCGGCGATCGGCGACTTGCTGGGCAGCCGGCATAAGACATTTGGGTCGGAATTATTTGCGACGATAGAACGGCAGCGCGCTGAGCTATGGCGCGAACGCGTGCGGACGATCAACTGGGAGCTGTTCGATCGGGGAGTGGAAGCGTTCACGTGGTATGCACTGGAAGAAACTGTCCGAGCGGCAAAAGCCAACTCACTCGTTACCAAAGCATCGCGGCATAGCGAGTCCGACCAATTTGCCGACGCCTCGCGGGCCACGCAGCTCGGCAAGCCGGCCGATGAATCGGCATTTGTTCCATTTCGCTCGCTGCGTGAGGAATTGGAAGCGCCGATGCGAAAGAACGTATTTCTCTGGCCGCGGCGGACGGGACCCAAAGGCGACCTCGTGGACGATGAAATGAGCCGCGTGCTGCAAGTGCCCGGTTGGAGCAACATTTTCACACAGCCAATTATCAATCGCATCGAGATGCTATCGACTGGCGTACGGACGGATATTGGCGTGAAGGTGTTTGGGACGGATTTGGAGACGATTGACCGTGTTTGCAAGGACGTCGAGGCCGTGATCAAGCCGATCAACGGCGCTCGCGACACGATCGCCGCGCCGATCATGGGCAAGGGCTATATCGATATTCAAATCAAACGCGAGGAAGCGGCGCGCTACGGAATCACGATCGAGGACGTGCAGAATGAGATTGAGACGGCACTGGCCGGCAAGGCGGTGACTTTTACCGTCGAAAAGCGGGAGCGATTTCCCATTCGCATTCGCTATGCCCGCGCCAGCCGCGAGGATGAGGAGGCGATTCGACGGTTGCTAATAAGCTCGCAAATGGGAGGGGACAGTGGCCGGGAGTCGGGGGTCGGGAGTCGGGGGTCGGGAGTCGGCGGGCAAGCGATGGTTTCATTGAGCAACGCGGCGAAGTCAGTACATGCCATCGAGCAGCGGCCGCTGATTCCGCTTTCCGCAGTTGCCGATATTCGCATTGTCGAAGGCCCCGCGATGATCAAAAGCGAAAATGGCCGGCTCTTGAACTATGTCACGCTCAACGTCCGCGGCCGCGACATCGTCGGCTTTGTGGATGAAGCCCAGCGGGCGGTCGCTCAGAAAGTGAAATTGCCAGAGGGCGTCAGCATCGCCTGGAGCGGCGAGTTCGAGCATCAAGTGCGGGCCGCTCGCACCCTGCGACTCGTGTTCCCGGCTGTCGTCGTGCTGATCTTCATCATCCTCTATCTCACGTATCACGACCTGGCCGACGCCGCACTCATGATGCTCGCCGTGCCGGAAGCGCTCGCCGGCGGCGCTTTCTTCATGTATTTGTTTCCCAAAATCATGCAGGGCTGGGACGCGCCACCGATGGATTTCAGCGTCGCCGTGTGGGTCGGCTTCATCGCCTGCTTTGGGATGGCGACCGAAACGGGCATCATCATGCTCGTCTATCTGCGCGAAGCGATCGAAAAGCGCGGCGGCCTGGAAAACATCCAATCGCTGGAAGAGCTAAGGCAAGCGGTGATCGAAGGCGCTGTTCACCGCCTGCGGCCGAAGCTGCTCACCGAAGGTGTCGCGATCATCGCCATCTTTCCCATGGTCTTCGCCAAAGGCGTCGGCGGCGAGATTTTGGCGCCGATGGCATTGCCGGTTCTCGGTGGTCTGTTAATCTCGGACGAAGTCGTCGATCTGTTTCTGCCCGTGCGGTTCTATTGGGTTCGGCGGGCCAGATGGTTGAAAATGCGAGCGCTGCAATCGCACGAGAAAGGTGACAATGCCGTCTTATAGGGTTTCCGTCCCGCACGATTTGGGTCAGGCGACGGCTCGCGCCCGCGTGGAGACGTTTTTGGAGGCCGTGCAGCGCGATTATGCGGAGCACGTTCGCAATGTCAGCGGCGAATGGGAAGAGAATCGGCTGAGTTTCCGGTTTGTGGCGAGCGGATTGAATATTACCGGGACGCTGGCGGTCGAAGAGACGGCGGTCGAGGTTTCCGGCCCATTGCCGCTCATGGCCGCACTATTTCGGGGCCAGATCGAGCAGCAAATTCGCGGCGAGCTCGCGAAATTATTGTCGTAGGGTGGGACGTTGTAGGGTGGGACCAGAACGCGGAGCGTCCGCCGGCCCATTAACCCGCTGTCTTACCTACGGCTTCGTCTCAACGACCTCCAACACATCCTCGCCCAGCCGATACGTGAGACCGAGCGGCGTTAGCGTCGTATCGAGCAAGTAGCCCAGCTTGGCATCTTTTACTTCAAAGGTCACATTTTGGCGGAGCTTTTCTGCCACGGCAGGTGAATATCGCGGCTGCTTCCCGAGCGATTTGGCGACGGCTTGAATGACGCTACCCGCCGGCTGGCTTGGAATTTTCAGCGAGTACAGCTTTTCACCACCGGATTTGACGGCTTTCGTTGTCTTCACGCTTTGGCCCGTTAGCAGACGCTGAATCTTGTCATGATCTTCCTGACGAGCGGCCACAATGAGCTGGTTGTTTTCAACTTGGATTTGAGCATCCGGCATGACGCGGTGGAGCTGCGCGGCGAGCTCGCTTGCCCCGCCGCGAGGCGTATAGCGATTTTCGATGAGCGGCGATGTCGGCGCAGGGATTAGACTCGCCACTGCCGCACGCTCGTCGAGTTTGAAGGTGAGGCCGAACCCAGTCAGCAAAAGCGTCACGCGATCGGCCCACGGTAGCGGCGGCAGATTTACGGCGGGCCAGAGGTCAAACGGAACAGCATCCATGTTTTCAAATTTCTCGCCGGCCTGACTGCCTAGCTCTTCCAGCACCTGCCGCGGCTGAGCCAATTCTTTCCACTGCATGGCCACCGAGCGCAGCAATCGCGTTTTGACTTCCGCGCTTCGTTTGCCAACATCTTGCCGCCGGAGCGCAGCTAGCGTCGCCAAATCTCGCGTAGCCTGAGGAGGACCAAAATAAATGACCGGACCGAATACAGAAATCTCCGCATTGGCCTGGCGTGCTATCGTTCGCAGCGCTTCATCCAGAGGCGTTGCTTGCACACTGACCGTAATCGATTGATCCGGATCAATCCGGCGATCGACAAACACCGCGACGCCATAGGCTTGCGACAACCGCGCTAATCCTTCGCGCAATGGCCCGCGCCACTCAAAATCGACTCGCTCCTGCAGTTGCTGACTGAATGCACCGCCGATCTTCCACCGCGGCGCATCCTGGGCCTGAATGCTATCAGCACTTAGTGTGAACCCGCAGATAAGGGCCCACGTAAGCGGATGCAGGCGAGTTGGCCAAACGAGCGGCACGCGAAACTTCCTTAAACTGTGCTGGCAATGTCATTTTTGCTGTCACGAGGCCGCAGGTCGAGACAAAATTCTGGCTATTTGGCCTGCCAGTCAATTGTTGCCGCTGGAGGCAGGAATTAGACTCAAGGCTCGTCCCGCACGCGGTTAAGCCGCCCACCTTTGCGACGCCTGCCTCGAACGGAGCTTTGAGCGTGAACGAAAACCGCAGAACGGCGCTCGAACGGCTGTATCATCGCTATCTCGAAACCGAGAATACAGCCGCGTTCGTGAAGGCGGTGTCCGAGAAGTATTTGCCGGGAACACTGGAACGGCTGGCGATCGGCGGCGGCCCTGTGCTGCGGCGGGCGGCGGTGATGGCCGTCGGATTTTTGGGCGACTATTCGCACAATGCGATTCTGGGTCGCGCGCTGAGCGACGACGACCGCGGCGTGCGGCTTTTGGCCGACAGCGGCATTCGGCAGCTCTGGCGACGCGACGGCAATCACCTTCAACAAGTGCGGCTGGCGCGAATTTGCCGGTTGAACCAAAACGATCAGTATGCCGACGCGATCCGCGAAGCGACCGCATTGATCGACGAGGCGGCGCATTTTGCTGAGGCTTGGAATCAGCGAGCCGTGGCCGAGTTCGCCCTGCGGCGGTTCGAGGACGCCGCCAACGATTGCCATCAGACGCTGGAGATGAACCCCTATCACTTTGGCGCCGCCGTTGGCATGGGCCATTGCTACTTGCAGCTCGATGAGCCCTTTGCTGCTCTCGAAAATTTCCGGCGGGCGCTCTCGCTGAATCCCGACCTGGAAGAAATCCGCGGGCAGATTGGTCTGATCGAGCGGGCGCTCGAGGGGCGATAGGATTTCGTTTACAACTCGGTCTTTGGGTGGCTGTGTTTCGCGAAGCGTAACACGGATTGCCGCGTTAGCCCTTCGGACAAACACTGCCACCCGGCCGCACTCCGCTTAACGCAAAGTCGCAACACCAGTTCTTAATTGCCTCCCTTCGCGGTCTTTGCGCTCCTATGCGCCTTTGCGTTAAATGGAGCGAGCCCGAAGTGCCGTGACGGTTGGAAGCAAGCGGTCCTACCGAGATTCTCGGTGCAGCACTAAGATATAGGCAATTCGGCTCCTTTCCCTTGCAGAATTGTTCGCCATGCTCGAATCGCTGCCGCTTGCCCCGCCGGATGCCATTTTGGGTTTGATGGATGCGTTTAAGCGCGATCCAAACCCCCATAAGATCAACCTCAGCGTTGGCGTATATAAGGACGAAGCGGGCACCACGCCGATTTTGCAGTGCGTCAAGGAAGCCGAGCGGCGGCTCTTAGCCAGCGAGAACAGCAAGGGCTATTTGTCGATCGAAGGACACGCCGAATATGACCGGCTAGTGCCCGAGTTGCTCTTTGGCCGCGGCCATGAAGTGCTTTCAAGCAAGCGGGCGGTAACGGCCCAGACACCGGGCGGCACCGGCTCGCTGCGCGTGGCGGCAGATTTTCTGAAAAAGCATTTTCCGACCGCGAAGGTTTGGGTCAGCAAGCCGACGTGGGCCAACCACGCGGCGATTTTTACGGCGGCTGGGCAGCAGGTGGAGCAGTATGCGTACATCGATGCGTCCGGCCGAAGCCTGGATTTTGCGGCGATGAAGTCAGCGCTGGGCCAGATTCCGCGGGGCGACATCGTGCTGTTGCACGCCTGCTGCCATAATCCGACGGGAATCGACCCGACGCTGGACCAGTGGCGCGAGATCGCAAAAATCGTCGGCGAGCGACAAGTCCTGCCACTGGTCGATTTCGCCTATCAAGGTTTTGGCGATGGAATCAATGAAGACGCTTCCGGCTTGCGGGAATTCGCTCAGCCGGGGCGAGAACTGCTGGTTTGCAGCTCGTTCTCTAAGAATTTCGGGCTCTACGGGGAACGAGTCGGGGCGCTGACCGTCGTCACCACAAACGAAGAAGCGGCGCAGCGAGCATTGTCGCAAGTGCGCATCAGCGTGCGGACCAACTACAGCAATCCGCCCGCGCACGGCGCTGCCATCGTGGCCGCCGTCCTGGCTGATAGCGAGCTGCGGCGGCAGTGGGAGCAAGAACTGGCCGCGATGCGCGACCGCATTCACGCCATGCGAAAGCTCTTTGTCGAAACAATGCGCAAAAAGGCGCCGAAGCACGATTTTTCGTTTCTTAGCAATCAAAAAGGCATGTTTTCATTTTCGGGCCTGACGAACATGCAAGTGGACGAACTCCGCAGCAAGCACGGCGTCTATGTCGTCGGCAACGGCGGCCGCATCAATGTCGCCGGCATGACGCGCGACAACATGGAGCCGCTGACAACGGCGATCGCGGCCGTGCTGGGTTAACGCTTAATAATTAATCCATCCCATCGACTGCCAGTAGTCGAAAATCCACGGATGCGACCAGGGATTGTCAGCCGCGTACGCAGCAGAGAAGACGCTGACCGCGAGTACACCGATTGCGGTCGCGCGTCCAAATCGCGATTTGCTGAGCCAATCGACCGCAGGCAACATGCTTAGCAGCCACAGCGGCGTGAGCCAAATCAGCCAACGGAGGCAACACGTTCCGCCGCCATAATTACGGTCGAGCTGCGGCCTGGTGAGATAGAAAGCAAGAATCACGGCGGTAATGAGGGCGGTTGTAGCAGCCAAAAGCAGTGGCGCGCTGTAGGGAACGCCCTCTGTGGCGTTCCGTGCGGTCAGTTCTACGTTTCGACGATGCGAAGTAAACCACATACAACATCCAATGACACTGAGCATCCAGATGGGTGTCAACGAGAAGAGACCGTGGTGGCCGATTAAGCAGTTGAACGCATAAACGAGCGGCGACGGCTCGCCAACATCTACTCCGCGGACAGCGCCGGGCAACCAATAAGAACCCGGATAGTCGTACCAGTTGTCACCCTCCGAGCGGTGAGCGTACGGCGTTCGCCAGTCGCCGTGGGCGATGTAATTGGTGAACAATGCAGCGGCGGCGACGACTAACACGGCTGGCAAAAAAGCCAATAGCGCCCGCGACGGTGATTTCCAAGCTAGGGCAATGCCTGCGAATACAAGAATCGAGAGTGCCGGGAGTTCGTTCGCAGCCAGGAACCCAAAGCTCAGCCCCGCGGCCGCAAAACGCCACCACTCGCGGCGCTCATCGGCGAAAATGGGTACAGTCACCGCGATAGCCGCAACGAGGCTGATCGCCGCAATCGTGTGATTATTCAGCGTGACAGAAAATGTCGTCAGGAACGTCCCAAAACAGGCCGCTGCGACTGCAAAGATGCGGCCCCAATCGGTCGTTCCCAAGCAATCGACAAGCTGCGCGAGAACAAACAACGCAGCCGCCATCGGCAGGACGTTTGTGAGCGCTAGCATCAGTCGAGAGACATATCCCGGCTGTTCGCCAAGCGTCGCGCCGGTGATGTTCTTGACGAGCCAGTACTCGCCAGCCAAAAGCGTTGTCAACAGCGTCGGCTTGCTGGAGTAGTAATGCTCTTTGCCGTCCGAGCCACGGTGCCGGACAAGATCGATCGTGTGCCAGCCGCGGACGCGGTTGCCTTTTTTATCGAAAATGACGTTATCGAGGACATAAGTGCCGTCGTCGCCCAGCGCCCGAATCGTCGCCCAGCGGCTGCGGTCGTTCGCGCTCAAAAACGGCGTTTTACTCTTCGGATCAGACGATTCGACCCGAGCGACGCGGGCCAGCATCATGCCGGCTGAGACTGCAATCAAGACCGCGTAAATCGATCGCCGCCAGTTTGTCGCAGGCACAGGATCCGTCATGCTCGACTCTCCGGCCATTGCCCAGCGCGGTCCTTAATCGAATACGGCACATTCGCGCGGCCATAGTAGGCCGTGAAGAGCTCCGCGAGAAAGCCCATCGAAATAAACTGTGCGCCGAGCAGGAGCATGGCCACCGAGTACAGGAGTGCCGGCCGCTCATGGAGCGGCTGGAATTTCCAGTGCGGAAAATGCTCGTTCCAGCCGAAGGCGTTTACCAATAGCCAGCCTAAGGAAAGGTACGTCAAGCCAAAGAGACCGATGGCAAATGCAGCAATCCCGCACGTGCCCAGCAAATGCTGCGGCCGTTGTTCGAAGCCGGTGAGAAAATAGACGGTCAGAAGATCGAGAAAACCCTTAATGATCCGAGTCATGCCATATTTCGAGCGGCCGAATTTGCGGGCGCGATGATTGACAACGATCTCGCCGACTTTCCAGCCGCGGGCCGCGGCCAGCACCGGCACAAAACGGTGCAACTCGCCGTATAGCCGAACTTCGCTGAAAATCTCCCTGCGGTAGCATTTGAAGCCGCAATTATGATCGTGCAGTCTCACGCCGGTGAGCACGCCGACGAGCCAATTAAAAACGCGCGACGGCCCGACTTTGTGCCACGGATCATGGCGGACCTGTTTCCAGCCGCTGATGCAGTCCAGACCTTTGTCGATTTCTGCTAGGAACCGCGGGATTTCGCGGGGGTCGTCCTGGAGATCGGCGTCCAAAGTCACGACAACGTCGCCGCGGGCCGCTTCGAAGCCCGCCGACAGTGCCGCCGCCTTCCCAAAATTGCGGCGAAACCGAATTCCTCGGACACGAGAATCAGCCGCGGCCAGCTCTTGGATTTTTTGCCAGGAACCATCGGTCGAGCCATCATCGACGAAGACGATTTCTAGCTCGTAACCGTTGTCGCGCGCTACATCCAACAGCTCGCGATGCAGCGCCGCGAGGCTATCGACTTCGTTGAGAACAGGAATGACGGTGGAAAGCATGGAGAGCGCGTATGCACCAAAGCGAGGCAGGAGCCTCGCGCTAGTGCGTGCCTAGGGGGGACCCTGGGCACGAGAATAAAGGGACCGCGTTCCAGAATAATCGAAACGCGGCCTCGCGCCTTACTCTACTTTCTTGTTCTTCCCCTTCTTCGCCCTCCCGCCGCCTTCGCCACCACCAGCCGAGCCCCACAGCGGCGGCACATTCGATTTATTCCAAGTATCCCATTTGGCTTGCAGCTCCTTCACCTTATCCGGCATGCTGGCGGCCAAATCCTTCGATTCGCCAATATCGCTGGCCAGGTTGTAAAGCTGCGCCGAGCTCACCGGCTGATTGTTGGCACCGGTCAGCGTATCCGCATTCGTGTCGTAGCGAACCAGCTTGTAATCGCCATCGCGGATGGCCATTTGCTGGCCAAAACGCCAATACAACGCGTCATGCGGCTTCGCCGCGTTCGCTCCGGTTAAAAACGGCGCCAGATCGACCCCCTCCAGCTTCAAAGATGGATCAATGCTAACTCCGGCTGCGGTTAGCGCGGTAGCCGTCAAATCAAGCTGAATCACCGGCTTCTCATAAACAGCTGGCTTGATCTTCGCGGGCCACGAAACGAGGAACGGCACGCGAACGCCCCCTTCGAGCGTCGTCCGTTTCGAGCCCCGCAGCGGCTTATTGATCGAAGCGTTCGTCGTCGTGCCAGGCATCGTCGGCCCGCCGTTGTCGCTGATGAAGGTGACCAGCGTGTTCTCGGCCACGCCGGCGTCTTCCAGCTTTTTCCGCACCTTGCCGACGGCGTCGTCCATCGCGCTCATCATCGCCGCATAGGTCTGCCGCTTCTTGTCCGAGATGTGGGCGAATTTCATCAGCCGCGGATCGTCAGCTTGCATCGGTGTGTGGACGGCGTTGAACGCCAGATACAAAAAGAACGGCTCGCTTTTGTGCTTCTCAATGAACGCGACGGCCTCGCGGCCGAAGGCATCGGTGAGATACTCTTTTTCATCCACCTGCTGCGTCCCGCGCAGGATGCCTTGATCTGCGAAATAGTCGTGTGCGCCGCCGAGAAAGCCGAAGAACTCGTCGAATCCGCGCTTGTTCGGATGGAACTGGGGGTCGGAACCGAGATGCCACTTGCCGACGAGGCCGGTCGCATAGCCGGCCGGTTTCAAGCGGGCTGCAATCATCGTTTCAGTCACTGGCAGTCCAGTCCCGGCCCCGCCGGCATTGAATTCATGGCCGAATCGCGTTTGATAGCGGCCCGTCATCAGACCGGCGCGAGTAGGCGAACAATACGGCCCGGAGACATAGCCGTTGGTGCAGCGCACGGCCGCTTTGGCCAGCGCATCCAAATTCGGCGTCGGAATATCCTGACAGCCTTGAAAGCCCTCATCGGCATAACCCATGTCATCGCCGACAATGAAAACGATATTTGGTTTCTTACCATCCGCGGCCAGAAGCGATCCCAGGCAAACGATCGCTAACAACGCCACGTAACTGACAAACCGAATTTTCATCGCCGATTGCTCCTATTTTGCGTTTTGCGGCCCCCATTTTGCCCGCAAAAACCGCGCGACGCCACGGTAGCGCAATAAATTATGCCTCACCGCCAAATCGCCCGTCTGCCGGCCAGCGTCTATACTTGAGGCAAGGGCCGCAAGGAACATAGGAAATGGCGACCGGAACCGTTCAGACGACAGCCATGCCGCCCCCGCCGCCGGCCCCGGTCGAAAGCGTCGAGCGCGAGCGGCTGATTCGTCGCCAATTGGCTCGGACGGGCTGGCATGTCCGTCTGGTCGATCTGGCCAGCAGCATCGCCGTTTGGCTCATTGGTCTGCTTCTGCTCCTTTTGGCCGCGGCCCTGGTGGATCATCTCGTCGGCCTGGGAACGTTCGGCCGCTGTGCATTTCTCGCGGCGGTCACAGGCTTCAGCTTGTGGTATCTGGTGCTCTACGTTGGCCCGCTCTTGGTGCGGTCAATCAACCCGACCTATGCGGCGCGGACGATCGAGGAAGCCACGCCGACGCTCAAAAACAGCCTGATCAACTTCTTGCTGCTGCGGCAGGACCGGAGCGGGCTAAAAGAAATTGTCTATCAAGCGGTTGAGCGACAAGCTGCGGCCGATATCGCCGTCGTTCCGGTCGAAGCCACCGTCGATCGCACGCGGCTGATTCACGCCGGCTACGCGCTGTGCGCCGCGATGACGTTTTTCGCTGCCTACAAGATACTGTCGCCCAAAGATCCGTTTCAAACAATTGCCCGCGTGCTGGCGCCTTGGGCCGAGATCGCGCGTCCGTCTCGTGTGCAAATCAGCGAGGTCGAACCTGGCAGCACGGAAGTCTACTACGGCCAAACGGCACACATCGAGGCGACCATTCGCGGAATCCGTGAAGGGGACAAGGTCGCCGTCCGCTATAGCACGGCCGACGGGCAGACAATTGACCAGTCGATTGAGATGAAGCTGGCCGCTGGCAATCGGTATGAGTGCGAACTGCCGCCGGAGCAAGCGCAGTCGGGCGCGTCCAACGGATTGCTGCAAAACGTGACTTATCGCGTTGTCGCTGGCGATGCGGAGACTTTTCCCTATCGGCTGACTGTCGTCGCCGCGCCAACGATCATCGTCGATCGACTCGAATATCAATATCCCTCCTACACGCGAAAAGCCGCCGATTCGCTGCGGCAACAGGGCGATATTAAGGCTCTCGAAGGCACGAAGGTCACGGTTCGCGCTATCGCCAATCAGTCGATCAAATCGGCGTGGCTGGAGTTCGATCCAAGTCCCGCCGGCGGACCAGGCGAAACGGTTCCACTCACGGCTGACGGCCAAAATGCCCACGGCACGCTCACGCTACAGCTTCGGCCCGATCGGCAGACGCCGTGGCGAGCAACCTATCAAGTGCGTTTTTTCAACGAGCGCGGCCAGCGGAGCCAGCAGCCGATTTTGCACCGCATTGAAGTCCTCCGCGACCTCGCACCGGAAGTGCAAATCCTGCGGCCTGAGTCAGTGCGCGTGTCGGTTCCGGAAGATGGCGAGCAAACGATCGAAGTGCGGGCCATCGATCCGGATTTTGGTCTGGCCAAGCTCTATCTCGAAGGCACTGCCGCCGGCAAGCCGCCGCTGAACATCAATTTGCTCGAAGACGCCGCCGATCAGCCGCCGCGGATCGACGTTCCTTATGCCTTCCGCCCGCGCGAGCACAATCTGAAGGCCGGCGACGAGCTTAAACTCACCGCCGTGGCCGAAGACAACCGCACCAATCCGCTGACCGGACAGCCGGAGCCAAACGTCACGCGGACAAAGGAATATGCGATCGTCGTCACCGCGGCCCAAAACAACGATCAGGGCAAGTCCGGCCAAAATCAGCCAGGCGATAACAAGGCTGGCAAGCAGCCGGATGCGAAATCACAGCCCCAAAACGATGCGCAGAAATCGAAGACGGGCTCACAGAAAGAATCGCCAAAAAACGAAAATCAGAAGCAACCGGATCAACAAAACGGACAGCAAAGCGGCGATGAAAAGACGGGCAACGAGCCGCAAAACGACCAACAGAATTCGCAGAAAAAGAACGACGGCAAAAACGGCAACGAACAAAAAGGCAATTCCAAGAAAGTCGACGAGAAAAACAAGGGCAACGAGCAGCAGCAAAACGGTGGCAAGGAGAATTCAGAAAAGAGCGATCAAGGCCAGGGGGACCAGCAGCAGGCACAACAACAGCCCGGCGATCAGAAATCCGGTCAACAAAAAACGGGTGAGCAGCAGAATGGCAAAGAACAGAACGGCAAGGAACAAGGCGGGCAGGAACAGAGCGGCAAGGAAGAGAGCGGTCAGCAACAGAACCAAAAACAAAAATCGCAATCCGGCGATCAGCAGCAAAGCGGCGCAGGCTCTGGCGGCGAGCAGAGCAAGGGTCAGGGCAGCGGCCAGCAAAAAGGCGAGAAAGGCGGCAATGCCGACGGCAACTCCCAAGGCAGCGACTCGGACGGAAAAAACCAAAACGGCCAATCGAGCGGGCAATCCAAAAAGGCAGGCCAGCCGGGGGACAACTCGAAACAAGGCGGCGGCAATGAGCCGCAGCCAGGCGAAGTGGGCAATGATGCCGATCCCGGCGAATCGACCGGAAAGGCCAAGCACGATGGCCAGGCAATCGAGCGCGTGATAAATGAAATGCAAAGGCGCGGTCAGGCTGATCAGCAGCCCGCACAGGATTCGCAGCAGCGTGGCCAGGATTCGGCTGATCAAAACTCGTCCGCGCAAAAATCGGACGGCAATCCGCAGAATCCGCAAAACTCTGAGACGAAATCAGGCGGCCAACCTCAAAGCACCGGCTCATCGGATGCCAAAGGCCAAAACTCCGCCAACCCGGGCACGCCCGAAGGCAATGAACAGCGGCCCGATCCAAACGGTAAAAGCGGCCAATCGCAAGGTAAGGCAGAAAAGACCGGTGATCGGATCGATGATCAAAAGCACGGTCAAAGCCCGGCTGAGCAGCAAAGTGGCGGTAACAAAGGCGGCGAGTCGCATGGTCCGAGTAAAACCGACAAGGGCGATAAATCGTCAGCGACGAAGGCGGAGAACCGCGATCCCGGCGCCGGCAAAAATGGCGAACAAGGCGCTGGCCAGGCCAGCAACGATAAGAGCGGCTCCGGCGATGGTAACTACAAGAATTTGGATCATAAGAAGGAACTGAAGCCCGACGGCAATCAGCCGGGACAGAAAGAGGAAAGCCCCGCCAACAGTTCACATCGGCAAAGCGACTCCAAAGGCGGTTCGTCGGGCGAGAACAGCGGCGGCGGCAAGCAAGGCGCGGGCCAGGCCGGTGCTCAGGAAGGCAACGACAGCGCCGGCAGCAAAAGCGCCGGCGATCAAGGCGCCGGCAAAGCGAACGAAACCGGCAGCGGCGAAGTCGGCAGCAAAGCCGGCAAGCAGCAGCCGTCAGCCGGCAAAACGGGCCAGAGCGGCGACCAAAAAGGCGAAGGCAGCGGCTCTAAGGCTGGCGAAGGCAATGCCCCACCAAATAATGCACCGCCAAATAAAGCACAGCCGAATGGACCTTCCAAACAGCCATCAGCCGGTGCCCAGCCGGGCAACTCGCCCGCCAGTAAAACTGCCGATCCGGCCGATCGCGGCAAAGCCGGCGGCCAGCGGCCTGTCGGCGGCGGTAACGATAACAGCGAGCCATCACAAACCAAGTCCGCGACGACTGAAGAACAAGAAGCCGACGCGGCCAACCTCGATTACGCCCGCAAAGCCACCGAAATGGCCCTCCGCCGCCTTAAGGACGCGGAGCACAATCCCGACCCTGAGCTCCTCGAAAAACTCGGCTGGACGCGCGAAGACCTCGCCGAATTTCTCCGCCGCTGGGAGACCCTCGAAAAATCCGCACATGAAACACCCGCCGGCCAGCGCGAGCTCGACGAAGCTCTCAAAAGCCTCGGCCTCCGCGACCCTGCGAGTCGCCGCCGCGCGGGCGGTAAGCTCAGCGACGACCAGCGCAACATGCGCGACGCCGGTAATCGCACCGCCGCCCCACCCAAATATCGGGAGCTCTTTGACGCCTTCCGTAAAGGGGCAGCGCGGTCGGGGCAATAACCGATTCATTCAAGAAACGCTTGCGGCGTTAGGATTGCAATGCCGCGAAACGGATGTAAGCAAAGCAGATCGCCGTCGCCACTAACCAAGTGCGTCGCGCGACCGCTCACTGCCAATTCCAAAAACTTATTGTCCTTTGGGTCGCGGCACTCATTGATGATATCAATGACTTCAACAACCTCAGCCTCATTCACCAAAGCCGCCAAGAACTCAAGCCGATGTGTTTCTGACGCATATTTGTCGAACTTTGGACGACGAAGAACCTCCTCAAGTTCAAAAACCGTTGCAGCGGAAATCAGGTTTCGCCCGCGGGCGACAGCGGCATCAAAGGCCTGTCGGGGCACAGAGCGTGGAAGGAGCGCCGCGCTAACGGACACGTTCGTATCGAAGACAACGCGTCGATCACTCGTCATGAAGCAGCGAATTCAGGATTTCGGGCGTTAGTCCGCGGGCTTCTGCTTGAGCCCCCATTTCGTCCATGATCTCGCGTAACGGCCGGATTGGGCCGCTCGTCAGTTCGCGCAAGCGAAGGGCCAATAGCAGTTCCAGCTTTTGCCGTTCCTCTTGGGAGGCCGCTGCAAATACCTTCGCAGCGTCCGCATCAACCTCGATCGAAATCGTCGCCGTGGTCATACCGCAATTCTACCACATGCCACTCGGCATCACACCCGAAACTAATACTTCCTCGGCGTCACCCGCCCCTGCACGCGGCTGGGCAAACCCTGAATCCGTAGAAAACCTTCGGCATCCGTCTGATTGTACGACCCGCCGCCTTCCATCGTGGCGATGCCTTCGTCATAGAGATTGTTGGGGCTGGTGCGGCCGGCGACGATGATGTTGCCTTTGTAGAGGTTGAGTTTGACTTCTCCGGTGACCGGCTTTTGGGCGTCGCGGATGAAGGCGAAGAGAGCGTCGAGCTTGGCGGCGTACCAGAATCCGTAATAGACGCTTTCGGCAACGACGGGGGCGAGCTGATCGCGGAGGTGCATCAGATCGCGGTCGATCGTGAGCTGCTCGAGGACGCGGTGGGCCGTATAGAGCAGCGTCATTCCGGGGGCTTCATACACTCCGCGGCTCTTCATGCCGACGAAGCGATTTTCCACCATATCGACGAGGCCAACACCGTTGCGGCCGCCGATCTGATTGAGCGTTTTGACGATTTGCAGCGGGCTGAGTTGCTGTCCGTTGACGGCTACGGGCACGCCAGCGGTGAACGCGATTGTAACCGGTTCGATTTTGTCCGGGGCTTTTTGCGGTACCGTGGTCATGCCGAATTCGACCGTATCGACGCCGTTCACGTTGAGATCTTCCAGCTTGCCCGCCTCATAGCTGATATGCAGACAGTTTTCGTCGCTGCTATACGGCTTGGCGACTGATGCCTTCACCGGAATGTT
Organism: Pirellulaceae bacterium; assembly: GCA_036496265.1. Classification (GTDB taxonomy): domain Bacteria; phylum Planctomycetota; class Planctomycetia; order Pirellulales; family Pirellulaceae; genus CAYLLN01. The sequence continues at coordinate 28,178 of DASXLL010000151.1, forward strand.
CTTCTGGGCACAGAAATCGATCATCGCCGTCCGGCCAGGAAATCGCTGGCGGAATTTTTCCATTCGCCAGGGAGCGATGAGCTTGATCGACGGGTCGAGAGCCTCCGCAGCAAGCTGGAACCGGCATTGGTCGTTGCCTTTGCCGGTCGCTCCATGCGCGTAGGCGTCGGCGCCGACTTCGCGCGCCACTTGCAGACAGACCTTGCTGATCAGCGGCCGAGCGATGCTGGTGCCGAGCAGATAAACGCCTTCGTATTTCGCCTGCCACTGCATGACTGGGAAAGCAAAGTCGCGACACAGCTCTTCCTGGGCATCCACGATGCGGGCCGATTTTGCGCCGCAGTCCTTGGCCTTCTTCAAAATCGCCTGGCGGTCTTCGCACGGCTGACCGAGATCGACATAGACAGCATGAACTTCATAGCCTTCATCTTGAAGCCAGCCCAGGATGACAGAAGTATCGAGGCCGCCGGAATAAGCAAGGACGCAGGAGGGCATAGGGGTGCGGGGTTCGGGGTTCAGGACACTGTAGGGAACGCCCTCTGCGGCGTTTCGTGAGCCAGGGAACATTTTCTATCACGCAACGATTTAACTCCGCATAACCCGACCTCACAAGGCCGCAATTGCGTTCGCCGCCCAGCGCCCGGCACCGCCGTGCCGGTAGCCGACCCTTTCCAGGCCCGATACGATGGCAGAATGAATCGAAATGAGGTGGAAGAGCTGACAGCCGCCCTGATGAGCGGCCGGCTTTCGCAGGCGGAATTCGTTGCGAAAGTAACTGCGCCAGCAACCGCGGAACTCGGCGATGTGACGCTCGATCTCGACCGCTGGCGGCGCTGCGGGTTTCCCGAAGTCGTTTTTGGCCAGTCGAAATCGGTCGACACACTGGCTCGCATTTTTCGCCGGTTGCTGGAAGAGCAACAGCCCGTATTGGCAACGCGGATTGACGTCGATAAAGCCACAGAGTTGCTCCAGCAATTTCCAACCGGCCGCTATAACGCCGCCGCTCGGACATTTCGCATCGATGTAGGTCCCATCGGCCCGATGGGACCTGGGCCGGCTGGACAACGTTCGACAGCCGAGGAAGCTCCCGCCCGGCGGTTGGGGCCCATCGGTCTCGTCACGGTTGTTACTGCAGGCACCAGTGACATCGCTGTTGCCGAAGAGGTTCGCGAAACGGCCGATTGGATCGGCGCCGGCACCGATTTGATCGTCGATGTCGGTGTCGCCGGCCCACAGCGGCTGCTGGCCAAGCTCGACCGCATAACCAAAGCCGACGCCGTCGTCGTCGTGGCCGGCATGGAAGCCGCCCTCGCCAGCGTCGTCGGCGGCCACGTCGCTTGCCCGGTCATCGCGGTTCCCACCAGCATCGGATACGGCGCGAGCCTCGGCGGCATTGCAGCCCTCTTAGGCATGCTCAACGCGTGTGCCGCCAACGTCTGCGTCGTCAACATCGACGCCGGGTTCAAAGCCGGCTACATCGCCGGGATGATCGCCGTCCAAAAGCATCGCCCAAACCAAAATCCAAAATCCAAAACCTAAAATCGTGTCGCTTCCCCGCCTTCCTCCTCGCCGTCCCGATGCCCACAAAGGCGATTTCGGTCGCGCGCTCCTAATCGGCGGCTCGCGCGGCATGGCCGGCGCGATTTCGCTTGCCGGAATGTCCTGTCTCCGCAGCGGCGCGGGACTCGTAAAACTCGCGGTGCCACAGTGCATCCTCGACACAGTCGCCGGCTTCGAGCCCAGCTACATAACCGTCCCGCTGCCGTGCGACCGAGGTGGACATATTCGCCTGAAGTCGCCGCGGAAAATCGCCAAGTTTCTTGAAGCAGCGACCTGTGTTGCCTGTGGGCCCGGTTTAGGCCGCTCCAAGCGACTTCAACTTTTCGTTCGAGAGCTGTATCAGTCGCTGCCGCAACCGATGGTTATCGACGCCGATGGCCTCAACGCCTTGGCCGCGGCTGACGATGGACTTTCCAATCCCGCTGGACCGCGAATCCTAACACCGCATCCCGGCGAGTTCGCCCGGCTCGCCAAAACGCTCAGCGGTGAAAAACCCTCGCGCGACGAACAAATCGCCGTCGCCAAACAGCTCGCCGCAGAGCACAACCTCATCATCGTTCTCAAAGGCCACCGCACGATCATCACCGACGGCTCGCAAACAGCCGAAAACACCACCGGCAATCCCGGCATGGCCACCGGTGGCACCGGCGATGTGCTCACCGGCATCATCACAGCCCTCGTGTGCCAGAGTTTGTCGCCGTTCGATGCCGCCGTCCTCGGCGCACACATCCACGGTCTGGCTGGCGATGTCGCCGCCGCCGAACTCGGCCAAGTCTCGCTCATCGCCAGCGACCTTGTCCATTACCTGCCGAAGGCCTTCCGCGCGACGGACCACGATCACCTGACCCCCGAACCCCGAACCCCGAACCCCGAACTCTGAACCCTTTGTGCGTCTTCTCCGCTCCATCGACGATCTCCCCATCGACCTCCGCGGCGGCGCGCTCTCCATCGGCAATTTCGACGGCGTCCATCGCGGACACGCCCAGCTCGTCGAGCGGCTGCTGGCTAAGGCAAGCGAGTTGAACGGCCCGGCAATCGTTTTCACTTTTGATCCGCATCCGGTGCGACTGCTGCGGCCCGAATCAGCCCCGCCGCCACTGACGTGGACCGATCGAAAGGCGCAACTGCTCGCCGACCTCGGCGTCACTGCAATCATTGCCTATCCGACGGACGAAGCCCTGCTGGCTCTCTCGCCAGAAGAATTCTTTAGCCGCATTGTCCGCGAGAAGCTGGCCGCAAGGGCGATGGTCGAAGGGCCAAACTTTTTCTTTGGCCACAATCGCGCCGGCAACATTGAAACGCTCGGGCAACTTTGCCAGACCGCCGGTATCTCGCTCGAAATCGTGCCGCCGGTAATGGTCGCCGGGCATATCGTCTCCAGCAGTCGCGTCCGCGCCGCGATCCAAGCCGGCGACGTCGATTTGGCCCGCCAGCTTTTAACCCGCCCGTATCGAGTTCGCGGCATGGTGACACACGGCGCAGGCCGCGGCGCAAAGCTCGGCTTCCCGACGGCCAACCTGGCCGGGATCGACACGCTGCTACCCGCGCAAGGCGTATATGCAGCTCGCGCGTTCTCAGCCGCCGGCCAATGGCCAGCCGCAATCAATATTGGCCCTAACCCCACGTTCGGCGAGCAGGCCCTCAAAATCGAGGCCCACTTAATCGGCTTCGATGGTTCACTTTACGGACAGCCGCTCGAATTAGAATTCCTCTCCCGACTGCGGAGTATTCGCCCCTTCGAATCGATCGAGGCCCTCAAAAACCAGCTCCATCACGACATCGCCGCGACGCTTAAGATTAATTCCGAGTGATCAGGAACTCACCAATCACCGATTCATCACCACCTACTCACCACTCACCTTACTCACGAATACTCCCACACCGTCTGATACGCGTCGTGCAGCTCAAAGTATTCCAGCAGCTTGTGATAAAAATCGTGGCCGGCGATCGTCGCGCTATCGCCGATCACAATTAGCTTGCGTCGCGCACGCGTGAGGGCGACATTCATTCGCCGTGTGTCACCTAAGAAGCCGATCTCGCCATTCCCGTTCGAGCGAACCAGCGAAATGACGACCGCTTCCTTCTCCCTTCCCTGAAAACCATCCACCGTGTCGATTTCTAAACCATCGCTCGCTAGTTGCTCGCGGAGCAAGCGGACCTGCGCGGCGTAGGGCGCGATGACCGCAATGTCCCGCGGCGAAACGCCAGCCTCGAACAGCAACTGCACTTGCCGGCCCACGATTTCCGCCTCTTGCGGATTGCGCCGGCTTTCACCATCGGGCTCCAATTCTTCGTCGTAGCCCGCCCCGGCCGTATCAATGAACGCCAGCGGCGTGTTCGTCAGCGGCAACGGCTGAACGTCGGGCAAATCCTTCAACACATGCTCCCGAACGCTGCCATCGGCCACGAGCGACGATTCGTAAAATGCCTCCGACGAAAAACCCATGATCGCTTCGTGCATGCGGTACTGGGTCGTCAATCGCCGCGAGATTCCACTACCTAGGTCGCTCAACAGCCGCTCCATCAAACTTACGGCCAACCCTTCGCGGGCCGCCTGATTCGAAACAATTGTCGGCGGAAGCTGACAGTGATCGCCGGCCAGCACGAGTCGCCCGGCACGCAGCAGCGGAATCCAGCACGCCGGCTCGATGGACTGCGCCGCTTCGTCAATCACGACCAGATCGAACTCCCGAGAACCTAAGATTTGCCCATCGACCCCAGTCAGCGTCGCGCAAATCACCGTTGCCGAATCCAGTAAATGCTCCGCTACTTGCGACTCAATCCGCCGGGCATCAGCAAAAAGCTCGCGGGCCTCAGCGCGCATTTGTTGCCGCGCCCCAGGCAGCGGCTTCGCCCGCGTGAACCGTGCCGCCTTGTCTTGCAGCTTTTCGGCATCACGAATCAGCCGGCGAGCGACAGCCACATCCGGATGCGCATCCACGAGCAAATCCAGCGTGTGCTCTTGCAATTCCGGCATTACCCGGGCCGGATGTCCGATCCGAATCGCTCGCTCTCCTGCCCGCACCAGTCGTTCGAGCAAATTATCGACTGCCAGGTTGCTCGCCGCACACGCCAGCACTTTTTCCCCGCGAGCGACCGCCTGTCGAATCAGTTCGATGACGGTCGTCGTCTTGCCCGTCCCCGGCGGCCCATGAATGACCGCCACATCGGCCGCAGCCATCGCAAACTCGACCGCCTCCCGCTGCGACGCGTTCAGCCCGTCGTCAAAGATCGTCAGCGGCTTGATCTCCTGCACCTTCAGCGGCCGACTACCGACCAGCACATCGCGCAGCTGCGCCTGCCGGCCGCGATCGGCCTTGCGAGCCTGCGTCAGCGCCGTCTTCATCCGCTGCCGCGCTATTTCGTCGGTTGAAACATCGAGCCGAAACATTGGCCGATCTTGCTCCGGTTCCGGAGGCTGCGCAAAAGCCACGTCCAGCGTCTCCTGATCCCGGCGGCAGACAATCCCGCGCCAGCCGCGTTGGCTGGTAACCCCTTCTTCCGTCAGCAGCACCGGCGTGCCCACACCCAGCCGATTCCACGGCAACGACCGCGTCTGATCGCGCTTACCCAGCGTCACCACCACGCGGCTGCCAAACGCCGGCTGCTCATCGCGAATCGCCAGCTTCACAAGACAACTGCCCGACCGCTCGGCCGCCGCGCCGCTCTGCCGCTGTGCCTGCTGCGCCAGCTGTTCTGCCTCAGCCGCCGCTTCCAACTCCAACAGCCCAGCGAGCCGTTCAAAATGTCCAAAACTTGCCATTATGCAGTCTTTGCTAGCTACTCGTTGGCCATTCGTGCTACGTCATTCGTCATTTGCGTTTGCCCCATTTATCTTGCCGCCATTGGCCTCTCCCGTTATACCCCGCAGCCGAAAGATTGTGCTGTTCGCTCTGCTGTGATGATTTTCTACTTGCCAAAGGACTGGATATGAATCGAGGAATGGATCGCGCCGTGTGCCTGCTGGCCGGCTATTGCTTCACCATCGGACTCGCCGCGGCCGGCGTGGCAACAATCGCCCACGCTCAAGAAGTCGTGCCGAGCCCGCCCCCCGGTTTTCCCTGCCAAGGCGAATGCCCATTGTCGGCCCCGCTGGGCATCGATCCGGTTGCGGCTGAGTTTTTTGACCGCGCCACGCAAGCGCTGGCAACCGAATTTGGCAACGGAATGCGGTTCCGAGTAATGATGCGGCACCCGGCCCTGTTCACTGAAAACACTTGCAACGAAAAAACTTGCAACGGCCCCGGCTGCGGCGGCGACGAAGGTGCCTGTGCCGTCGGACAAATCATTGCCAGTGGATCGGCTCCGGGCCACGTCTTCACCGCCAAATTCGTCCGCCTCGGCTGTCCTTGCTCGGCGAGCGGCGAATGCAAGTGCGGTGACAACACCGCGGATGGAAAGGCGACCTGCAAGTGCTGCCAATGTGCGGCAGCGTCGAATGAAACGGTCACCCACGAGACAAAATGTGGCGAGGAAACGTGCGAAGTCACCGAAAAGATCGTGCGGCTTCACCATGACGACGAGTTCGCCGCCTTTGCCCCGCACAAGTTGATGCAGCAAATCGCGCAGCTCATGGCTGAAAAGTCGGCCGCGCAAGCGGCGCTCGCCGTTCGCAAGGAAGCTGACGACCAGATCGGCGAAATCTATGAAGCAATGGCCGAGTTGTTGGCCGACAACGCCGCGCTCGACGCCAAGCTCGAAGCCCAAGAAGAAAGCCGCAAGCTGGTCGAAAGAGTCACCGAGTTAACGGCCGAAAACGCCCGACTGAAGACACACCTTGAGCTAGCTGCCGAGCGGGCTGAACTCGCCCGTGCGACGACCGCGCTACACTTCGAAAACGAAAAGCTCAAGCTGCGTTTGGCGGAAGTCGAGCAAAAGAACGCCATCGCTGAAGCGGCCCGCACGGCCGCCAAACCGCGAAGCGAGCGCAAGGCGCGCTAGTTGATTTCGCGAGAGTCGTTATCCATCGAGCGCCCGACTGTTTGCAAACAGCCGGGCGTTTTTTGTTGGTTTAATCGCGACCAATTTAAGCCGACGCCGCCAGCCGCGGCCGAACCGGGGCGGGCCAGACGATTTTGAGCGAGCCTTCGGCGGTGGGCGATGGAATGGCCCGCATCGGCAGGCGCGAATCGGAAGTCAATTCATGGTCGCAATGGGGGCAGTGGACCTTGCCGTTGTTGTCCACGGCGGCACGTCGATGTGCGTCACAAGCCCAGCAATAATAAACACTTACCTCGATCATAACGCAGTCAAAATCCTTACGGGAAAACGGGTGACGAAAGACATTTATCGTCTGGCGAGGAAGCTAACTTAATCGGCCAGGCATTACGACCCGAATATCCGGCTGATGACTTGCCAGCAGTGCCAGCATCTGCATTGCGGCCTGGGCAAAACGTGACTAGCGTGGGACGTGGGGCGGGCATCTTGCCTGCCTAGAGAGTCCGAAATTCCGCTTGGCCGGCGTACCCGCGATGCAGCTTGCGATCTTAACGGCGGTGTTGGCGGCGATTGCGGCTGCGGAAGGCGGCGGTGGGCCGGTCGAAGGCGTCTCGTGGCGGCTCTGGGCCATCTTTGCCGCGGAGCTCGCCCCGCCGCTGGCGGCTCTTGTTGGTGGGCATCGGCTAACGCGAGACAGGGAGGCCGAAGACCACGGCCGATCCGCCGCGAGACTGGAATCGATTGTCATCGCCCTCTGGCTCGGTGCCGTGGCATTTATTCTGCTCGTCGGCCAGTGGCCGCGAATTGTCCGAGCCAATTGGGACCTGGCCGCGTTGCCTCTCGTCGATGAGATCGCAATCCTGCTACCCGTCATCGCGCCGCTGATCCTGATCTGGGCCGCCATGTATCGGCTGCAAGGCCCCGCACAAACGAACGACACACAAAGCCGCGACACATTGCTGAGATATATCCTCCTCCAAGCACGACACCATCTCGCGCTCGTGCTCCTTCCGCCGCTGGCCGTCGTCGGCTTGATTGAGTCTGCTTCTGCTCTCAAGATCGCGAAGGACCTCGACGCTGTGTGGTGGTTTGCCATTCCGCAGTTAGCCATCGTGCTGCTCCTGATGCCGCTCGCAGTGCGCCGCCTGTGGCGAACCACGCCGCTGGTACTGCAGCCGCTGCGGGGCCAGCTCGACGAACTCTGCGAGTCGCGTGGCACGGTGTTGCGCGAGATTTTGGTCTGGCAAACGGATGGCACGATGGCGAACGCCGCCGTCGTGGGCATGTCGCGATATTTGCGGTATTTGCTGCTCACGGATGTTCTCCTGTCTCAGCTCACCGCGGATCAAATCGCCGCGGTCGTTCGCCACGAGTTGGCGCATCTCCGCCGCTGGCACTTGCCGCTGCGCCTCGCCCTGTTGCTCTTGCCCGTAGCCTGGTGGATGGCCTTCAAACAAACATTTCCCGACCTCGATTTCCACATCGCGTCCTCCTTCGCTTCCCTTGGCCTCTCATCCAACCACGCAACCGCCATTGCCCTCCCGCTTCTCCTGCTCGCCTACGCCGTCCTCGTCGTGGGCTGGTATTCTCGGCTTCTTGAGCACGACGCCGATGTTGATGCTTGTCTCGATGACAATGGCCAATTCGATTGCCGCTCCGCAGTTGATTTCTGCACTGCCCTCACCACCCTCTGCGGCGACGCCCACGAAAGTTGGTTTAGCCGGTGGCTGCACCCTTCGGTTTCCGCAAGAGTCGGGCTGCTTAATCACATTGCCTTTCATCCGACCATCGCCGTTGAATTGCGCCGGCGCATGACAACTCTGGCCATCGTCATCGCGCTGCTGTACGTCGCAGCCGGCGGGCTGTTGCTGTTGGGGTGATCGAATCGCTAAAGTTTGAAGTTTTTTCATTACGGAGGGCAATTCTGTTTTTTGTAAGTCGTGCGTGCGTTGGCATTTGGGAAAACGGGTTGAAGGGGGGCCGCGCTCAAGTTGAGCCGAGGCAGTGCAAACTGGGGGTTCGGGGTTGGGGTTTGGGAAGTCGAGGATTGGAAAGAGTGAGCGCTAACATTTTGGGAAATTATTTTGGCGAGGATTAGAGGGCCAATTTATGGAAGTCGATGTGCGGCTGGAGGTTGTGGCGACTAACATTTCGAACGATGCCCTAACATGGAAAGTGGTGTTAGTGACTTGCTGATTCAGGACGCTTGCGAGCCGCGTGTTTGGATCGGCGCGGCGCTCGCCTCCTATTTCTATATTGCGATTTGGGCGAAAAACCGGGCCAGAATTTGGAAAATAATTGGGGGGAGCGGCTGGCGGGGCAGGCAGCGAAATTAGGGAAAGGCGAGGAAGAAGAATTTGGCCGCGGATGAACGCGGATGACACGGATTTTTGGGGGGAGACCTGACGGTCGGTAGCGGGGCGGGGTCGGAGAGAGAGGCGGGGTCGGAGATTCTCGCTGAACGAGATATCGCCGTACAGTTGTCTTATCCTCGACTTTCTCGTTATCGTCGAGGGAATGAGACGCGTTGTTTATGAATGGGGTTTGATTGCGGCGGTTGCGATGGGAGTGGCGGCGGTTGCGGTTTGGGGCGTTTCACTGTGCTCGCCGGCGACGTTGTTTCATTTGCATGCGTGGCCGCGGGCGGCTGGTAGTCTGCACTTGTTGGTGCGGCAGGGCGATCTGTGGCTGTGTGACGGCGTTGACAATGGTCCTTCGGGCGGCGTTCGGGCAGTGATCGTTGGGCCGCCTGTGGCCACGGATTATCAACGGGGTGATCGACTGCGCCGGTTCCATGTGCCGGGCTTGGATTTTCAATACTATTGGCTCGCTCCGTGGCGCAATACGGTTTGGTCGATCAAGGTGTCGCTCTTAATTCCGGCTGCGATTTTTCTGTTGGCGGGGGTGATGTTGTATCGCCGGCTTAAGAGGCTGCGATGGGTGGCGGTTGTTCTGCCGGCGAAAGCTCGTGTTCATGTTTTGGACCGTGCTGACGTTTGATGGCGCGGTTAACGGCGAGGGTTTTTGATCGTCGAGCCGCGTTTTACGTTCCGAGAGGGAAGAAATCTCCCGCGGAGGCGCGAAGGCGCAGAGGAGGAGGAAAAAGGGCCGCGGATGAAGGCGGATGACGCGGATTTTTTGGGAAAGTTGGTGGTCGGTGAGGGGCGGGGTTTGCGGCTGTATTCGCACCAGGGGTACAATGGTCCTGATGTCTACCAAAAATCCCGACAACCTATACGTTGACACACCGTCGCGAACTCGGCGCTGGTTTCAGGTGAGCCTGAGTACGTTTTTCGTCTCTTCGATGCTCCTTGGAATCGGAATAGGGTTGTGGTTTCGGCCGTTTATTATCGAAACTCACCGCGCGGATGGAACGATACGGACCCGTTTTGAAGTGCGCCGCGACTGGCAGGGACATGTGGTTGCGAATGGCGCACAGCGTTGGTTCCTTCGTGACGGGACCGTTTTTACACGTACCGCTTTCGGCGACCGTTTAGGTGACGATGATTTCGCCTCGCTCCTTTTGGATAGCGATTTTGACGCTCTAATCTGGTTGATCTGTGAGACGATTCGCCCTGAGAGTTGGGGAGATGCAGAACCAGGAACTCAATTTGGCGTTGGCCGAGCGTTCGTTTTCGATTTCGATCCTACGCACACGCTGGCGGACTAGGACGAGTTCGCCTTTGAATTGCGCAGTTGGTGGCGTCACCGCCTCAGGACGCTGTTGATTGTTGGCCGTGGGGCGGAGAATTTTGTAGCGGGTGTTGGCTTCACCTAGAATCAGGTGATGCGTTATCGCCTCCGCACGCTGTTGATTGTTATGGCAATTGGGCCGCCGGTGTTGGCAGTTTTGTTCTTGCTCGCCACTCAGGGCAATGAGGCGCTTACTTTGTTCGATTGGTTTGGTGTGGTCGTCGCGACGGGTGTCGGAGTATCGTTGGTTGGTGTTGGTGTGTGGCATGTCTTCCATGCGGTGCGCCAAATAAAGTCTTGGCCGAAGGTAAACGCGGTGGTCTTGCGATATTGGATTACTCGAAGCGAGGACAAGCCGGATAGCCAGCGTTTTTATCATCCGGTGTTGCGATTCAAGACTATCGAGGGGCACGACGTGACTTCAATCTCTCCATCGGGTTATTGGCGCAAGACCTGGCAGAAAGGTGACTGTCTTTTCGTGCGCTATAACCCACAAAAGCCGAGATGGACCGAAATTGCCAGCGTCTGGAACCTGTGGGGCGTTCCGCTGGTGATGATCGGACTGCCCGTGGGAATCGCCATGCTTGAATTGTGGCGTCGTTGGTAAATGTCTGACGGCCCAATGGTCCCAAGGCGTCACCACCTCCGCACGCTGGTGATCGTTGGGCGTGGGGAGGAGGATTTTGTGGCGAGTGATGGCTTCGCCTAGAATCAGGTGATGCGTTATCGTGTCCGCACGCTGCTGATTGTTTTGGCGATTGGGCCGCTGATTTTGGCCTGTGGCTATTGGCTGGCTAAATGGCGCGTAGAACGGAATCAAGCGGCAGGTATAAGATTCGTGCGATTGCAAGCGACAGATGAGCAGGTCAATTGGGGTAGGCCAACGGGAAACAGTCCGGTGGTAACTTGCGGTACGTGGTTGATTGGCGAGATGGCATATCAGAAAAACCGGTCGGCGGAAATTCTCGTCGTTGAGGAATAGGACGCCCGTCCCATGTTCCGATTCATGATCCGAGATATGCTTTCACCGCAGTTCACGTTGGCAGTCGTGGGCGGTTCGATAATCGGATCGGTGCTGGCAGGTGTCGTCTGTGCCGTTTATTTGATCCTGTCCGAGCCGAAACATCAGGTCGGAGATGTTATTCAGTCCAACGGTCAACAGGCGGGCATGTTTCTCGTGGGAGTGGCGGCAGTTGGCGGTGCGGTGGGCGCGTTGGTTGGAGTTGTTAAAGGCTTAGTAACAAATAGTCATGCGTGACCGAGTTTTGCGTGTGAACAAAAACTATGCGATACAAGGCAGCAAGGTTGGATGCTTCCATGCGATCTAGCGATAATGCTGGGTTAGCTCAGATGTGAAACCCCGCCGGGGTTTGTAGTCCTTTTTTGATTGCGATCGCAGGGTGCGCGTCGTGCGCCGCGAAGCTGGGCTGTGTTGTGTGACGCCGTTGGCGTGGGGGGAAATGCGGTGGGCTTGAGACCCCGCGATAAATCGCGGGTCTAAAAGGCGAAGGGCCATGAATGGCCCTGGGAGGAGGGCGGCGGCTAGCGTGCAGGTTCATAGTTAAGACATTTTCGGATCGCGAGTGTCGCCCTTTCAGGGCTTGGATTGATTTTTTTTAATGCGGACCCAGGGCGGCGTTCGCTGCGCTCACATGCCCTGGGCTGACGAAGGTTGCCGCGTTGCGGCAAGCTGTGGTTGACCGGCTTTGCGGATGCGGTTTTTCGATTGCAGGCCCGAAGGGCCGAGCTTCGTTAGCCCAGGCCAAGCGGAGCGGCGGCCTGGGAAAATCGATCGCGTGAGAATCGCCAAAGCCCCAACGGGGCGCGCTGAGTGCGGCAGGCCGACGTTGAATCGGTAGGGCCTATCCCGGAACCCTCACACCAGCCCTCTCGGGGGGGCGAGAATAAGCGGACGGGGCGTTAGTCCCAAACGTAGCGCTCGTCGATGGCCAAGCCATGCTTGTCGCAAAGGGCGCGAAATTCATCTTGGTACGTCAGCTTGCGGTGGTGCTCCTCTTGGCGCTGGATATATCGTTTGACGTCGGGGGCTTTGGATTCGCTAACGGAAAATGCGCCGTAACCGCTTTGCCAGTGGAAGCCGCGGTAGGCTGGTCCCTTGGTTTTGATCCACCTGGAGGTGCTGGTCTTAACTCCCTCAATGAGCTTCATCAGGGCAATTTTCCGCGAGAGGGCGCAGAGGATATGGATGTGGTCCGCGACGCTGTTGATCGCGAGGGAGGGAGACTCGAGGGACTCCAGGACGGTGATCGCGTAGGCGTGAAGTTCGCCGCGGATTGTTTTGTCTCGGAGGAGGGATTCGCGGTTTTTGGTGCTGAAGACGATGTGGACAAGGACTCTGGCGAGAGATTGCGGCATTGGATGGCCTTTTTATGTCGCCCCGTTGGGGCTCGGGGAAATCATAATGTGGGATTCATTACCCAGGGCTAAGCGCCCTGGGCTGACGAAGGTTGCCGCGTTGCGGCAAATTCATTTCGCGAACTGCTTGTAGCTCGCAGTCGGCGCTCCACCGGCTCAAGGCCGGTGGAGGCGGGATTCCGTGGGAGCATACCACCGCCGGGAAAAGGGCACGTCACGCGGAGCGTGACGGCTACTTCAGCCCAACAGTAGCGACCGCGGCATGCGTTCGGTACGATAAACGTCTTGCTTCAAAAGCCCACCGCTTGCCCAAAGGTGCCCCTGCCATGTCCAGCGCCAGCCGACGTTCCCTTTCCCGCCGCCGTTTCCTGCAAACCACAGCCGCGGCGTCGACGCTGTTTGCGGCGCCGATGTTTGTTCCGGCGAGGGTGTTTGGAGCCAATGAGCGGGTGAATTTGGGTTTTATTGGGTGCAAGAACCGCGGGATGCAGAACATGGAGGGGTTTACGATTGTGGGAAAAACGCCGGGGCGGCTGGAGACGAATTGTGCGGCGGTGTGCGATGTGGATAGCAAGGTGATGGCGGATGCGGTGAAGGCGGTGGAGAAGACGGGACATAAGCCGAGCACGTTTGGCGATTATCGCCGGATGCTGGAGCGGAAGGATATCGATGCGGTGGTGGCTTCGGTGCCGGATCATTGGCATGCGGTGATGACGATCGACGCGTGCGGGGCGGGGAAGGACGTGTATTGCGAGAAGCCGTTGACTTTGTTCGTCAGCGAGGGGCGGAAGATGGTGAACGTGGCCCGGCAGACGGGGCGGATCGTGCAAGTAGGGTCACAGCAGCGAAGCGATGCGCGCTTTCGCCAAGCCGCAGAGTTGGCAGTGAATGGCAAGCTCGGCAAGCTGCACACGCTGGTGGTTGGCCTGCCGAAACCCAATCATGCGACGTCGCCGAAGCCGGACAGCGATCCGCCCGCGGAGTTGAACTACGACATGTGGCTCGGCCCGGCGCCGTGGCATCCGTATAACGAGAACCGAGTGCATTACAACTTCCGCTTCTTCTGGGACTATAGCGGCGGGCAGATGACGAATTTTGGGGCCCATCACCTCGATATCGCCCAGTGGGGCTTGGGGATGGACGACAGCGGGCCGGTGTCGATCGAAGGCAGCGGGACGTTTCCGAAAGACAAAGACCTGTGCGAAGTCTGCGACACCTGCAAGATCACGTACATCTATCCCAATGGCGTGAAGGTGATTCTGGTGCAGCCGCAGCGGGATAATCGGAAGAAAGGCGATCCGGCCGAGACCGCGCCGCCGTCGATCGAAGCCGCGATTAAAGCACCCGCGGCAGGCGTCATTTTCTATGGCGACAACGGCTCCCTCCTGGTCGATCGCCAACAAATCATGGCCGACAAGCCCGAGCTGCTAAAAACTGAGTTCACCAGCAGCGACAAGCGGCTGACGGTGAGCAACGACCATTACAAACACTTCTTGGAATGCATTAAGTCGCGGCAAAAGCCGATCACAGATGTCGAAGTCGGCCATCGCAGCGCGACGGTTTGCCATTTGGGCAACATCGCTGTGCGGCTGCAGCGGAAAATTCAATGGGACCCGGTGAAGGAGCAGATTGTCGGCGATAACGAAGCGGCGGCGATGCTCACGCGGCCGTGGCGAGCACCGTATGTGCCGACGATGGCGAAGGCGTAAGTTTTGACAGCTGCTAAGCGTTAAAATCGGGACGCTGCTGGACAAGCCAGCAGTGGCACCGACGGCGAGGCAGGAGCCTCGCGGTAGGGTGTTCCCAGGGAGGACCCTGGGAACGAGAAGCAAGGAACTCGTAACCCATTTTCGGAACCATGCCGCGAAAAATCATCATTGATTGCGACCCGGGCATCGATGACGCGCTGGCACTGACGGTCGCGTTGTTCGAGCCGAAGCTGGAAGTCGTCGCGGTGACGGCCGTTGGCGGTGTTGTGCCGGCTGACCGCGCGACTTTGAACGTGCAGGCGATTGTCGAGCGGCTCGATCCGCCCCGCTATCCCCGGCTGGGAGCGGCCAGCGTTGCCGAAGACGTGCCTTATACCGACGGCCGCCTGCTGCACGGCGCCGATGGCCTGGGCGGCGCGGGATTTCAAGTTTCCAAGCTTGCGCGGCAGCATCCGGCGGAGAAGCTGATCAGCGACGAAATCCGTGCAGCGCCCGGCGACGTCACAATTCTCTGCCTGGGGCCGCTCACGAACGTGGCCCGCGCGCTCGCCCGCGAGCCTGATCTGGTCGATATGGTCAGCCGGATCGTCATCCGCGGCGGCAGCGTGAAAGCGATCGGCGACGTGACCGCGTGTGCCGAAAGCAACATTTACGCGGATCCAGTATCCGCGCGGGCCGTCTTTCGCTCGCCGATCACCAAAACGCTGATTCCGCTCGACGTAACGGATCAAGTCGTGTGGGGCTTAGACCTGCTCGAACAGTTGCCGCCAGATTTTTCGCGGGCCGGCAAGCTGCTGCGGGCGACATTGCCATTTTTCTTTCGCTCGCAGCGGCAGCATTTAGGACTGGAGAGCGCCCGGCTGCCCGAGGCCGTGGGCCTCTGTGCGGTGCTGCACCCCGAGCTATTCCGCATGGAAGAACTATCCGGCGACGTCGAAATTTCCGGCGAAATCACGACCGGCATGACCGTGTTTGATCGCCGGCCGAACGCGCCGCACCACGGCGGCATGGAAGTCGCGCTGGAAGTCGATGCCGCCGCGGTTGCCGACTGCCTCGTTCGCGGAATTGCGGAAGCCGGGGCTCGGACGTAATACAAGAAAGTAAGAGCGTCTTACAGAATGAGTTTGAGAATTTGCCGTGTAGGAGAATTTCCGGGAGGCTAACGCCTCCCGCTCGCCATTTTGTTAGACGGTCTAAACAGCGAGGACGCTTCTACCGTTCGGAATACGCCCGTTCGTTGGCATCGGCTTCCGCGTCTTGATCGTCGGCCCGGAGATGATCGGCGACCGAATCGAACTTAAGCGGATACAGCAGCTCGCGCAGGCTGGCCAGCAAATTCGCCGCTTCGGCCGAAGCATAATGCTCATCGAGCCACTGGGCGAATTCGTCGAGCTGGCGGCGGCCGTTCGGCCAGCGAATCAACATGACGTTGTGGCACTCTTCGAGCATCTGATAGACGCGGGCCCGTGTGACTCCCAACGCCTTGCTCTGATTGCGGACTGATTCCGCGTCAGTGCCGATCCCCAGCCGACCTTGCGTTAACTCCGCCACCGTTTCGCCGGCGTCGATTTTTAGCTGCTGGATGATTGGTTCGACCAGCCGCTCCTCAATCTCCTCGCGCGTTGGCGGCGAGGTGCGCGTGCGCACGTCGGCCATCCAATCTTCCGCGGCCGTGATCGTCCGGGGCGCCATCCGCACCGCCAAATCGCCTTTCGGATTGACGTGGCTCAGGATTTCGTGCAGCGTGTGAAATACTTCCAGAACGACGGACACCCGTTTTTCGCCATGTGTTTTCAAATCGCGAATTTTCGCCAGAGTCAGATCCAGGTAAAAGCTCAGCGGCGTATTCCAAACGACCGATGGTAGCGATTGCAGCGAGGGCGTCAGTCGGCCCAGCTTCTCGTGACCCACCGCGTGCCGGCGGGCCGTGTCGCGCCACTTCATCCAGACGATCTCCGAGACACGAGAAGGATCGAATTGGCCTTTCTCGTCGAGACCGTCAGCCGGCTTCTCATCGGCGCCCGGCACATTTTTGATTTCAACGCCCGGCGAGTCTTCCTTCGTCGCCCGAACGAGCAGCTTGATAAACGTTTCGAGCTTCTTGTGCCCGATGCCCGCCGTGGATGCCAATTGCGGAAACGGCTGATTCAATAGATCTCGCAGCGTCCGGCCGAGCAGGGCCGTCGGCAGGCGGCGGTCGCTCGGCAGCGCCCAAAAAGCGAGGGGCCGATTCAGACGGGATGCGTACCGCTCCGTTTGCAACGTTTGCTTGAGTGTTTCAAAGTGGTTGGCGAGCTTGACCTCAGCCGCCGAAGAAGTTTTTGCCATTATTTGAAGAATCACGAGATCACAACCCGAATTTGCGAGCGCGGTCGCATTACAAGCCTACTTCATTTTCGGCCACCCATTAGAAGGGTCGGATTCAATGCCTCCGCGCCACATGAGACTGATCAAAACGAACTCCAAGACGATTGTTCCTCCATTTGTTGACACGTCAAGGGTTTTGAAAAGTCAAAATTAATTAAGAATCCGTTACAAGCGTTCGCGCTCGCGGTTTTCCGCCATCCAAACTGGCGGTTAGCCGCCACTGCGCATGAAATAGAAAGCGGCCAGGCCGAATCCGATTGCGCAGACCAGCCAGCGGATGTATTGGCTTTTGATCTGCCGGCTGTAGTGTGCGGCGAGAAAGCCGCCGGCGACCGAGGTGGCCATCATCGCGAGGGCGAAGGGCCAATAGACCTTGGCGGTCGCGATGAAGAGAACAGCGGCGACCGCATTGATTGCTGTGCCTAGCACTGACTTCACGCCGTTCATTTGGTGCAAGTTTGAGAGGCCCATCAGGCCGAGGCCGCTGAGCATCAAAATGCCGATACCGGCTCCGAAGTAACCGCCGTAAATGGCGATCAGGAATTGCAAGCCGATCATTCCGGCCAGCGACGAGCGGCGAATTTCATGTGGCGGCTTATCGAGATCATCGACTCGCTTGCGGGCCAGCCAGCGACTGAGGAGAGGCTGCACCGAGAACAAAACGGCAGCCGTGAGAATAAGCCACGGCACCAAATGACGAAATTCGCCGGGGAAGGCCACGACGAGGCCGGCGCCGATCGCTCCGCCGATGAGGCTGGGCGGCAGCAGCCATACGAGCAGGTGCCGAAGTTCATGCGTCTCGCGGCGAAAGCCCCAGGCGCTGCCAAGCGACGCTGGCACGAGCGCCACGGTGCTCGTGCCGTTGGCGAGAACAGCGGCCATCGCCGCATCGGCAAACTTGCCGAGCGCCGCAATCAACGTCGGAAACGTTACCAGCGTTCCCCCGCCTGCCAAGGCATTTATGCCGCCGGCGATCAGCGCTGCCAGACAAAGATAGACGTAGTCCAGCGGCGAATTGGACATATCAGGCGAAAGATGCGAATCGATGTAGTTTTAAGTCGCTTATCGCGGCGGCGGCGGTAACGGTTCATAAGGCAACGGTTGCCCGCCGGGAAGGCCCTGTCCCGGATAACCAGGCGGATCGGGCGGCCGGGGATTGGCCGTCGTGATCGCCGTCATCGGCGTCACTGTTCCGGAGCGTGCGCTATCGCGGAGCGCCGTGGCGCGGTCGAGCAGTTTTTGTTGTGGAACGATTTCCTGTGTCACCAGCTGCACATCGACGACTCGCTCATCGCGAATCTCATTCGGCGCCACGTTCTCGGAAATGAAGCCGAGCGGCGGAAGCTCATACCACGGCGGCGGGATTTTCTGGAAGATCGTCTCCGTCCGGTAGCCGTCCTTCATGATGGTGATTTTACGCGTGCCGTAATACACGAACGCCGATGAGCAGGGAGTCGTGCCGATTTCCTGGTCATCGACAAAGACCTGCGCCCCCGGAGGATTCGTCCGCACGGTAAGTCGCCGCCGCACGCAGCCAATGCTGAAAATCGCTTGCGCCGCGATGAGCGCAACAAGCATCGGGCGCGCTCTGGCGGCCAGCGGCGGCACGGCTCGGGTTGCAAACCACATGGAAATACTTCAACTGGCCGAGAAAATCGGGCGGCGGAGTATAAGAATGCCGCCCCCAGCGTCCTAGTCGGATCGCGGTCGTTTTCGAGCCAACGACGTGGAACGATGCGACCGGTCAAGCGTCTCAGACCAGTCCGGCTTGCCAAAAATCACCGCCTCAATGGCTGCTCCTGGCCACTAACTTGAAGCGAGCAATGGCTTTGCGCCGATAGTTGTTATAAACTCGCACTGCTCGCGGCGATTCCGTCGCGGTAGAATAACCAAGCTAGCGAAATCCGGGCTAATTTGCTGCGGGTGGGCACCGGGCTTACGGCGAAAGACAAAGCCTAGGGCGAAAGGCAAAGCGTGAGTTCTGCGATCGGCGTCGAGTTTGCGACCCTGACGGATGTGGGCATGCGCCGCACAACCAATCAGGACTCCCAGGCGCTGCTAGCCGCCGACACGCCGGCGGTCCTCGAAAGCCGCGGGCATCTGCTGATGATCGCCGACGGCATGGGCGCCCACGCGGCGGGCGAGTTGGCCAGCCGCCTGGCTGTCGAGCAAGTGCCGCACCTGTATCGGAAATACGTCGAGCTATCGCCGCCCGAGGCACTGCAGCGCGCGTTTCGCGAGGCCAATACCGAGATCAATCGCCGCGGCAGCGCGAACACCGATTTTCACAATATGGGCACGACCGGCAGCGTTCTGGTCCTGTTGCCCCAAGGGGCGATCGCCGGCCACGTCGGCGACAGCCGCATTTATCGCCTCCGCGACCACACGCTGAGCCAGCTCACGTTCGATCACAGCCTGCAGTGGGAGTTGCGGGCGTCGGGTCAACTACCCGACAACGCCGACATTTCAGCCGTCGTTCCCAAGAATGTCATCACTCGCTCGCTCGGTCCTAGTCCAAGTGTCCAAATCGACCTGGAAGGGCCGCATGCGATCAACGTCGGCGACGTCTATATGCTCTGCAGCGACGGGCTCACGGGCCGTGTCGAAGATGAAGAAATCGGCGCGATTCTCGCCAGTCTGCCGCCGAAAGAAGCCGCACATGCCCTTGTCGATCTGGCCAATCTGCGCGGGGGGCCCGACAACACGACTGTGCTGATCGGCAAAGTGACCGGGCCCGAATTTCAACCGAATCCCGATAAGACGATGCCGCTCCGCATGGGTGCATCGCACATCATCCAGCCGCTGCATATCGTGCTGCTGACGATCGCCGCCGCTTGTGGCCTGGCAGCCGGCCTTCTCGCCATCGTCAGCCATTTGCTGGCCGCGGGCATCGCCCTCGGCGCGGCGCTCGTTGTCGCGGCGGTCACGTTCCTGCATCGTCAGCTCATGCACAGCGGCACGCGGCTGGGTGGCGACCGCATGTTGGGCAAGGGTCCTTACACCACCGCTCGTTGCGAACCTAACCCGCAGCTCGTCCAAAAACTCGACGCCACGCTCAATGAGCTTCGTCAGGCCGCGCGGGAAGGAAACTGGGACATCAATTGGGGGCCGCTCGACGAATCGGCCAAGCTCGCAGCCGCAGCTCTAGCCGCGGGGAATTTCACCGAAGCCGTGCGCCAAGATTGCCGCGCCATCTCACACATGATGAGTGAGCTCCGCCACCAGCAAAAGAAGAAGCTTGGCAGCACGACGGTGAATTTCAGCTTCCGCGGCGTCGAAGAAGCGCAGTGAGTTTTGACCTCGCGAGGCTCCTCCAGCGACGTTTTCGCTTTGGCGCGTGTGCCAAGGTCGGAAGAATCGCTGCTACGCAACCTCAAGACCGCTCCAAGGGCCGCATCTCTGCCGCTCGCAATCGGCCGTTCGCGTTGTTGTTTTACTAGCGCTGTCCTATAATTCTGAGGATAGCGTAATTAGGAGGAGTTTCGATCGTGGCCGATCGGCTTCGTATTTTGTACGTCTGTAACCCGAACGATTCGGTGGCGTCACTGCCCGAATCGCTGCGGAGCACCGCCGAAGTCCAAACTGTCCACAATCCACTCCGAGCTCTCGCAAAGATCTCACGCGAGAAGTTCGATGGTATCTATGTCACGGCCGATCATCTGCAGAACGCCGTCAAGCTCGGCCGCCTGATCGAAAACGATCGCATCCTGGAAGGCATGCCCGATGCGGTCGCGCTCATTGACGGTGAGCTGACAATCCTGTGGGCCAACCACGTCTTCATCGAATGGTGTAATCGCGGGAATGTCGTCGGAGAACAGTTTTTTGCGGCCCTGAACACGCCCGACATCGTCGGACCCGAAGAGCATCCGCTCATGACGGCGCTCCGGACGCGGCAAGCCGCCAGCACGCTGCTCAAAACGCAACAAGACCGATATTTCCAGTTGCATGCCGCGCCGATCATCGATTCGGTTGAGGGCCCGCGGCATTTGGTCGTTACGCTGCGCGATGTGTCGCCCGAAATCTCGCAGCAGCAAAAGCTGGCCGCCATTCAAGACGCCGGCCGCGAGCTCGCCGACCTCAAGCCGGAAGAAATCTTCGACATGCCGGTCGAGGATCGCATCGAGCTGCTCAAGTCGAACATCATTCACTGCACGAAGGATCTGCTGAGATTTGACGTCGTCGAGATCCGTTTGATGGATCAAAAAACAAAGCAGCTTGTTCCGCTGCTGGAACTGGGCATGGACTGCGAAGCTGCCCATCGCGATCTCTACTCCCGCGAGGCCGACAACGGCGTCACCGGCTTCGTGGCTTTCACCGGCAAGAGCTATCTCTGCGAAGACACGGCGAACGATCCGCTGTATTTGATGGGCGCCAAAGGCGCGAAAAGCTCGCTCACCGTTCCGCTCAAGCTGCACAACGAGGTGATCGGCACGTTCAACGTTGAAAGCCCGCAGCCGCACGCTTTTACCGACGCTGACTTGCAGTTTTTGCAGATTTTTGGCCGCGACGTGGCTGTGTCATTGAATACGCTGCAACTGCTGGCTGCTCAGAGGATGAACGCGGCGCAGGAAATGGTCGAAAAAATTCACCGCGAAGTTGCGGTGCCGATCGACGAAATCGTGTGCGATGCGACGTTCGTCACGGAGCGATTGTCCGACGTCGATCCTGAGCTGCGAGCGCGACTCGAAAAAATCCTCGCCTCGGCCCGCGGAATTAAAGAAGTCATTCATCAGGTCGGCAAAAGGCTCGCTCCGACCGACGCGGTTCCTATTCAAGGTCCGAACAAGCGCGAGAAGCTCAAGGGCAAGCGAGTCCTCGTCGTCGATGGCGACGAAAACATCCGCTGCGCCGCTCACGCGCTCCTCGAGCCGCACGACTGCGTCGTCGAGACGGTGCAGCGCGGCAGCGAGGCTGAATCGCTCTTTCGCCACGGTCTTCGCGACCTCAACTACCATGCGATCATTTCCGGCGTGAAGCTCCCCGATATGAGCGGCTTTGACCTGATGATGCGCCTCAAGCCGATGGTCCAGCCGGTGCCAATGATCCTCTCCCAGGAATTCGGCTGGGATGCGGGGCACACGCTCGTCAAATGTCGCCAAGCCGGCCTCCACCCCAGCGGCACCGTGATCAAGCCCTTCAAAGAGCGACAACTCCTCGACACGCTCGAAACAATCATCGACTGGTCGCAGGGCGGCAAGGCTTAAAATAGGTTCGATAGGCCCGGATCGACTAGCGCTGCGGACGATGCCCACGATGCACATCGCAACGACTGCGATCTCACTCTCCGCCGCCTGCATTGGTCATTTCGCCATTTGCGTCTGGCTCTTCAACCGCCTCCATGCCCTCGGCTGGCCGCGGCCGCTCGTCAAGTCGCTGGAAAAAGCCTTGCTATTGGTCGCGCTTGTCGTGTTATTCCTGACGATGTTATTCCCGATCGTGACATCGCCGCTGGGGCGCAGCGCCATCGGAATCGGCCATTCCCTCTTGTCCGTCTATGTCACGCTCTGCTGGTTGGCGTGCCTCCTGATCATCCCGCTCTGGCTAATCCCCAAGCTGCTGGAACGGACACCCGCCGCGCTGTTGTCCAATGACACCACGGTCATCAACATCGCCGACCGCCTCGGCTTTCGCCCCATGCACGGCAAAGCCCGCATACTCGCGCATGTGCCCCGCAATCAAATCCTGGAGCTCGCCGTTCAACAAAAAACTCTCCGGCTGCCGAATCTGCCCGAGCCACTCGATGGGCTACGGATTGCCCATTTGTCCGATCTGCACATGACCGGCCAACTCGGCCCTGAGTTCTATGACTGCGTCGTAGAAGAAACCAACGCTCTCGCGCCCGACATCGTCGTCATCACCGGAGATATTCTCGAAAAAGAACACTGCCTGCCCTGGATTGAGCCGACGCTCGGCCGCCTGCATGCTCGTCACGGCAAATTTTTCATCCTCGGCAATCACGAACAGCGGTTGCGGGATGTGGCGTCGCTGCGGCGATCGCTCACCGGCGCTGGCCTCATCGATTTGGGCAGCAAAACCCAAACGCTTGCGATTAGCGGTGTCGAAGTTCTCCTCGCCGGCAATGAGCGACCTTGGTTCGGCACCGCTCCTGAACTATCAACGCTGAACCCTGAACCCTCGTTCCGCATCCTACTTTCCCACACCCCCGACAACTTCTCCTGGGCCAAGTCTTGCGGATTCGACCTCATGCTCGCCGGCCATACCCACGGCGGGCAAATCCGCCTTCCCTGGCTGGGCGCGATCATCGCACCCAGTTTCCACGGCTCTCGCTACGCCGGTGGCCTGTATTTTGAGCCGCCTACTTTGATGCACGTCAGTCGCGGCCTGGCCGGGATTCACCCGCTTCGCCTCAATTGCCGGCCGGAGCTCGCACTGTTCATGCTGAAGCGCTGCTAAGTAAAATCCGCATTGCGGCTTACACTAACGCGAAGCGTAAGCGAGGGGAAATCGCAGTCCCTCGCTTACGCTTCGGGTTAGTATGCCACCGCAAATTATTCCGCGGGGTCGTTCAGTATGCCCACGATTGTTTCCATCCAAGTTGGCCGGCCCGTCAGCTACGTGCAAGAAAGCCCAATCGACGGCAAGTCTCGCTCGTGGAAGACCGCTTTTTTTAAGATGCCAATTACGGGCAGCGTCGCCGTCACCGATTCCGGCGTCGCCGGCGATGAGCAAGCCGACCTCCAAAATCACGGCGGCCTCGACAAGGCCGTACTCGCCTATTCGGCCGACCACTACGCCTATTGGCGACCGCATCTCAATTTGCCCGACATGCCTCACGGCGGCTTTGGCGAGAATCTGACGATTTCCGGCCTCGATGAAACTACCGTCTGCATCGGCGATCGCTGGCAGGCGGGCGAAATTGTCTTTGAAGTTTCGCAGCCGCGACAGCCCTGCTGGAAAATGGGCCGCCGCTGGCAAATCGTCGATCTGCCCAAGCAAGTCATCCAAAACGGCAAAAGCGGCTGGTACCTTCGCGTCATCGATCCCGGCGAACTCACGAGCGGCCTCGCAATAGAACTAATCTCGCGTCCACGTCCTACCTGGACTATCGCCCGCGCCAGTCACCTGCTTTATCACGAATCCGACAATCTCGCCGGCTTGCAAGAGTTGGCGGACATTCCGGAACTCTCTCGCGCGTGGCGCGAAGAGCTGTTTGAGAAAATCGCCAGGCGCCAGTACTAGCCGAACGATCTCGCTGCCGATTCAAGAAGAAGAAGCTCCTGGATATCCTCAATATCGCCGGCCAACACGGCATCCCAGACACATGAGATTTGCCAGATCGCTTTAAGCAATTTCCGAGAGTCTCGCCCTGCATTGCTCAATTCCAAGCTTACTTGCAGGGCAAAAAGCAACATGTGAGAAATCGCGTAGACAACCTCGGCTTGGAGACTCCGATTATGACCTTCTGGTACCGACTGGTAATACTTATTTAATCGTTCGAGACAATCTACGACATCGACGACAGCCTCATCCAAACCAGCGACTGTGCCGTCTTTTTCAAAAGCAAATACAATATCGAAGAACACCGCGCCACCCGATAGCTGGGGAGTTCCGGGCAGGCCTGAATGTTCGCGAAGGCGTTGGCAAATGTCTATAGGAACCATAATTGAAGCCATAAGCCTCATGCCGCGCGACGGAATTCAACGTAGCGGCGAATTAGCTATTTAGCTGGCAAAGGAAGTGCGTTCCCCGACCGGCCGTTGGCGAGCGTAAAAACGGTTTGCACGTCGCTAAGTTGTTCTTGGTGGGCACAGCCCACCCTACTCTTTTTTCTTCTCTTCTTTCGGTGCTGGAAACACCTCGCTCTTACTTGCCACATTCCACAGGCGCACGCCCGTGTTGTGTGTCCCGACAGCGAGCAATGTGGCATCCGGCGAAAAGGTCACCGACCAACAGGTGCTGGCGTGTGGACCGAGCGACGCCGCCTCTTTTTTCTCCTGCACATTCCACAGCCGGGCGGTCCGGTCATGGCTGCACGACGCCAATTGCGATCCATCGGGCGAAAAAGCGACATCGCTCACCCAATCCTTATGACCTTCCAACGTCGCTTCCTCCTTCCCCTCGCTCGACCATAGTTTGATTTTTCGATCGGCCGCCGCCGTCGCGAGGGAGCCGTCCTTCGACCACGACACGGCCCAAACCGCGTCCGTATGTCCCTCCAACTTGGCCTTCTCCGCCGGCACCTCCGCCTTCCAATCCCAAAGCTTGGCCAGCTTGTCCGTCGAGCATGTCGCCAGCGTTGCCCCGTCCGGCGAAAACGCCGCGTCATACACTGCCGCCTCATGCGCCTTGATCGTCTTTAGCTCCTTTGGCCCCTCCGTCTCAAACAAAATCACATTCCCGTCTTCCATCGCCGCCGCGAAGTTTTTTCCATCGGGCGATAGCGCAACGCGGCGAATCCAGCCTTTCTTCTCGATCGTCTGTCCCGGTTTCTTCTCCGCCACATTCCACAGAATGATTTTGCCGTCGTAGCCGCTAGTGATCATCGTCTTGCCATCGGGCGTCGCCGTTAGCGACCACACAATCGTCGGCTGCGCTTCCAGGCTTGCTGCCAGCGCGCCCGATTTGACATCCCAAATTTTCACGTCCCCGCTGCGATACAGCAGGCTCTCCCCGCCGCCAGTCGCGAGCTGACTGCCCCCGTTGATGAACATCGCCGAAGTGACCCACCGAGTTTGTTTGGCCAGCGTCGCCGGCTCTTCTCCAGATGCGAAACCTACTGCCGAAGCGAGGACAACACTTGCCATACCTGCCAAACGAAACATGGTGTAGCTCCCCAAAAGCAATTCGTGATGTTGCATTACGGTACTATGCCGGCCAAGCCATACGCAATGCGGCCGATTCGTCTAAAATGGCCTGCATCAAACCTTTTGAATCGAATTAGGCGCTCTTATGTTGACGATTTCCGGCGAAGTGCAGCACCAACGATCGCTGACATTCGACGACCTTACCGCTATTCCCGCCGAGCACCAGATCGTCGATGTCAGCCGACTCATCCCCGGCCGCACGGGCGATGCGGTTAAGCTCAGCGGCATTCTGCAGCTCGTTCAGCCGCGGGCCACCGCCAAATATCTGGGCTTGCACTCATCCACCGACAATTTCCACGCCAGCGTCCCGCTCGCCGCTGTTAACGATCGCGCACTAGTCATTTATCGCCAGGGCGGCCAGCCGCTGCCGCCGAAGGCCGGCGGCCCGGTTCGGTTTTTTATCCCCGATTTCGCCGCGTGTCACACCGACGAGATCGACGAGTGCGCTAACGTCAAATTCGTCGATCGGATCGAGCTAACGGCGGAAAAGGGCTTTGACAATCGCCCGCACGACGGCACTTCGCACGAAGAGTTGCACCGCCAGCAGGACAGCCGCTAACCCATGTTGACCTCAATTCTGGGCCGACTCGCTTCGGGCGACGACCTAACTGCCGCCGAAACCGAGGCGGTGATTGATCAGCTTCTGCAGGGCGCCATTTCGCAGAACGAAACGGCGCTGCTGCTGACTGCGTTACATCATAAAGGCGAGACGCCGGACGAAATCGCGGGCGCGGCGCGGGCCATGCGGCGGCACATGACGCCGCTGGCCACAACGCGAACGAACGTGATCGACACATGTGGCACCGGCGGCGTCGGCAGCGAACTGTTCAATATCAGCACGGCTGCCGCGATCGTTGTTGCGGCCGCCGGCGTGCCGGTCGCCAAGCATGGCAACCGCAGCGTGACGAGCAAGAGCGGCTCGGCCGACGTTCTGACGGCCCTCGGTGTAAACATCGACGCGCCGCTGGACATCGTTGAGCGCACACTGAATGAGCTCGGCATCTGCTTTTGCTTTGCGCCGCGGTTTCATCCGGCGATGAAGCACGTCGCGCCGGTTCGCAAGGCGCTCGGTTTCGCCACGATCTTCAACTTGCTTGGCCCGCTTTGCAATCCAGCGGCCACGCAGCGGCAGATGATCGGCGTTGGCAAGCGCGAGCTGCATCAGACAATGGCCGACGTGCTCGCGCGGCTGGGCACCGAGCGGTCGATCGTCGTGCACGGCACCGACGGGACCGGGGAAGTCTCGCTCAGTGCTGCAACAGAGGTGATCGAGGTCACGGACACTGGATCGAGATCATTTGTCTGGCAGCCCGACGATTTTGGCCTGAAAAAGCAGTCCGCCGACTCGCTGCGAATTGCCGACACGACGGCTAGCGCGGCCCTCATTCGTCGGATTCTGGCCGGAGAGCATGGAGCCGCATGCGACATTGTCGTTCTGAACGCCGCGGCGGCGCTATGGACGGCCGGACGCGACGACTCGCCGCGCCGCTGCACCGAAATCGCCGCCGCAACGATCGCCGACGGCAAAGCCGCCCAGCTTTTGAACGATTGGGCGACGATGACCTCCCGAGGATAGTGTGTTCTCAGTTGGCGCAATTG
>DASXLL010000152.1:0-1903 GCA_036496265.1 Pirellulaceae bacterium
TGTGATCGTTGAGAATCCGCGCCAGATCGAGCGTGTCGCGCGGCTTCGCCCAATAGCTGAACATCACCGGCACGGTGGAAAGCACTTGCACATCGACGCCGTGCGGTTCGATATCGCTCAAGCGACGCTTCGGGTCCCAGCAGTTGGCTTCGATTTCACGAAAGCTCTTGTCATCGATCATCATGCGGGCACAGCCAGGCCCGTGATGTTCGAGCTGTACAAACCCGCCGTAGCCATAGCGCTCGCGCAAGTTGGGCCACGTTTTCGGCAAGATGTGCGTGTGGAGATCGATCTTCATCGCGAGTCCGAGTGCCAATTTGGAATTCGCCGAAGCCTACATTCTAACAGCTAGAGAAATCAACCACGAAGGCACGAAGGCACGAAGAAAACACGAAGTAAGCACTTCTTCGTGAGTCCTTCGTGCCTCCGTGTCTTCGTGGTTATTCTCTCAAACCGCGAATACTTGTCCGCAAGATTTGCACTTCCGCAGCGCTTCGTTGCCACTAAATTCCGCGAGCATGGCTTTGATTTGCGCGCCGATGTCGGCCGGCTTGAACTGCGTGTCGTGCACCGTGCCGCCGCAGTTACGGCAATACCAACGCAGGTGGTGGTCGGCCGTGAAGCAGCCCGGATGCTCGACGACGAGCCCGACGGTCCCGGCGGGGCGTTGCGGCGAATGCGGAATGCCCGCGGGCAGTAAGAAGATGTCGCCCTGCTTGAGCGGAATATCGCGGGGCTTGCCGTCCTCGATGATCTTGAGCGTGACGTCGCCGTCAATCTGGTAGAAGAGTTCCTCGCCGGGATTGATGTGGTAATCGGTGCGGGCGTTTGGCCCACCCACGACCATGACGAGAAACTGGCCCGCCCAAATCGCCTTGTTCCCCACTGGCGGTTTGAGCAAATGGCGGTTCTCGTCGACCCACGATTTGAGATTAAACGGCGCGAGCGGCATATGAGTTCCCCCTGCTGGCATTCTATCTGTTTCGCCGGCGGATGAGCGTCAGCTAATCGGCCGAGTCGCGGCCGACTCGCCTTCGGCTCGTCCGCCGGCGAAACGGTTGAATGTTCGCGGCCCGCGCGCGACAATTGCAGCATCGCCCGTCTGTTCTCCCCCGAGGTGCATCATGCTCAAGCGATTCGGAGTTGCCGCACTGCTTACAGTCGTCGCCATTCCACTTTCCAGTTTCGCTGCCCGCGCCGACAAGCTGAAATTCGAGATTTACAAAGACAACGCCATGGAGTTCCGTTGGCGACTGAAGGCGGCCAATGGCGAAACGCTGGCCACTTCCGGCCAAGGGTACAAAGCGAAGGCCGATTGCAAAAAAGGCGTCGAGCGGATCATGAAGGACGCGGCCGATAAACTCAAGTTTGAAGTGTACGACGACAACAAGAAGGAATCGCGATTTCGCATCATCGCGTCCAACGGGCAAACCATCGGCTCATCGAGTCAAGGCTACAAGGCGAAAGCCGATTGCGACCATGCCGTCGATCTGATCAAGAAGGGCGCGAAAGACGCCGACGTAGCGGACATGGCCTGATTTTCGCTCGTCAGCAAAGGGACTCACAATGGACATGCCAAAACCAGGCGAAGCCCATCGCAAAATCCAGAAACTCGTCGGGAATTGGCTTGGCGAGGAGAAGCTGTTTCCATCGCCGTGGGATCCGAAAGGCGGAACCGCGCAAGCGCGGGTGAGCAACCGGCTCGCGCTTGGCGGCTTCGCCGTCATCCAGGATTACGAGCAATTGCGCGGTGGAGCGGCGACGTTTGCCGGCCACGGCGTGTTCTCGTTCAATCCGCACGACAGCACGTACTCCATGCACTGGTGGGATTCCATGGGCTCGCCGCCGAACAACTTCGTCGGCAAATTCGACGGCGACGTGCTCACGCTGACCCATAAATCGC
>DASXLL010000153.1:0-58747 GCA_036496265.1 Pirellulaceae bacterium
GGGCACGACCTGGAGGACGAGGATTCCCTCGCGGACCACCAGCGGCGGAAGCTGGAACAGCACGATGTTGACGCGGTTTTGCACGTTCACGACGTTGATGTCGGGGTTCGTGCCCGGCTCGAAGTAGATCACGATCGCCGCCTCGCCGGCGCTGGTCGCCGAGGAGGTAATGAAGCGCATGTTCTGGACGCCGTTGATCGATTGCTCCAGCGGGATCAGAACCGATTCGACCAAAACATTGGCGCTGGCGCCGGGATAGGAAATCATCACCATCACGGTCGGCGGCGCGATGTTGGGAAACTGGGCGATCGGCAGGGTCTTGATTCCCAGCACCCCCAGGAACAAGAGAATGATCGAGATGACGATCGCGAATGCCGGCCGATGAAGGATTCTCGCGAACATGATTCGGGAACAACCTCGTTGCAGTCGATGTCAAAAATGTCGCTGAGCGGCAGCTATTCCGCGTGGAATTTCTGGTTCTTGAGGATTTCTTCCGGCTTAACAAACTCGTATTCCACTTTTTGGTCCTCTTCCACTTCCCGAACCCCTTCGAAAACGATCCTGTCTGTCACCTCAAGTCCGCTATCGATAACAAAAATGTCCTCCAATTCGCGTTTGATGGTGATCAGCTTCTGGTGCGCCATGTCATCCTTGTCGAGGACCCAAACGTATCGCTTGTCGAGCAACTCGAACGTCGCCCGCTGCGGGATGACGAGAGCATCCTTGAGCGTTCGAAGGATCATGATGGTCCCGGTCTGACCGTGGCGCAGCACTCTGTCTGGGTTCGAAAAGTCCGCACGAAAGGCAATGTTGCCGGTCTGGTTGTTGAATTGCCCCTCGATCGCGCCTTTGCCTTTTTCGGGGTCGAGCATGCCGGGAGACGGGTACATATCCTGGTTCGCCAACTTGAGCTCGATCCTGTCCTCCGCCACATGCTGCTTCCGGTGGGCCATGTATTCGAGGTAAGCTTTTTCGGGCACGTTGAAATAGACCCACATGAGGCTGTTATCCGACAATGTGGTGAGTATCTCTCCCTCTTCGACCAAGCTGCCCTGCTGATGTTGCAGGCGATTGATGATGCCGTCGTAGGGCGCGATGATTTTGGTGAAGTTCAATTCCGCTGCCGCCTGCTGCGCTTTGGCTTGAGCCTTCAGCAGACTGGCCTCCTTCAGCGCCACTTCCTTGTCAGAAACAACGTTCTTTTCGTGGAGTGTCTTGGTGTAATTAAGCTCCAGTTGCGCCAGCTTGGCCTCGGCCGTCTCGGCGTCGAACCTGGTCTGATAAAGGACGGGAATGACGGAGAAGAGCACGTCCCCCGCTTTCACTTGCTGCCCCTCTTTGACCGCGATTTTCTCCAGGTACCCTTGCTCTAGCGCACGAACCTCGATGTGGCGCTGCGAATGGATTTGGCAGACATATTGAGAAGTGGTGGTGACGTCCTTAACGAGAGGACTGGTGACCAAAATCTGGTGGGAAGCCTCGTGGTGCTCCTCCTTGTGCATGTGGCAAGCAGATAAACCGAGCGAAATCAGCGCAAGGATAACGGCATGGATCGGTGACAATTTCGTCAAGTTTTCCTCTCTTGGGTGCCCTGTCAGGGCTTGCGCCAACGACGTAACATCAATTGGACAAGATATCCGGCGACTTCCGGATCGTCACGCGATCAGGTCGGCAAAATAACGGAGTTTTACTTCGCGATCATTTTAACGCGATACAAAGTTCGTATATAAATATCGCTTTTTGAGGCGACAGGCAAGCGCTTCCCGCAATCCTTACTGAAATGGAAACTGACTCGCGGTAGCGGGAAAATTGGAACCATAAAAAACCATCATTGGCGTTATATAGCCCAAGATTATGCCACTACGTATTGGCATCGCGCTAGGGCAAAAGACTGTTCGTCCCCTCATCGATTCCAACTCCTGGGAAAAATAGGAAAACTGGTGAATTGTAGTAGTCCGTGGTGGCAACGATTCGCGCGGCGCGGGCGATCCCAGATCGCAACAGGAGACGGCGTTTCGGAAGACCGAGCAGGCTAGCGTGGGTCGTCGATTATTCTTAATAGATCGCCGATCGTGCGGTGTCCCTCGACCGCGTGTTTCAGCCTCCGTTCATGAATGATGTGATAGTGGTTCTGCCGTCCCACTTTTTCTCTCTCGATAAACCCCTCTTCTTCCAAGTCAGCGATAATTCTCTGAACCGCACGTTCGGTAATCTTGACGAGCGTGGCAACCTCGCGGAGCACCATCGAGGGATTGCGGGCGAGCAACAGTAACACGTGCGCGTGATTGGTCAGAAACGTCCACCGTCCACCCGCCTGCTCCGGATGGTCGCCGGGGCTATCAGCCTTCACCGGCCGTTCTGCCGCGGCAATTGTCGCCCGCCGTCCAAGAACGGGCTTTGGTTTTTTTTTGAGAACCGGTCGTGTCATCTCAGTCCGCATGAAACATAAAGTCCCAAAAGCTTCGTTAGCCGTATGGGACGGACTGCCGCCAGATGTTCCAATTGATTCTAGCAACGGCAGACGAATGTACAATCACGAAAATCGTGTCGCGATAACGACTTGCGCCATCGATTACTGATTACGCGACGGTCCGCAGCGCGGATGGGGCAGCGTTAAGCTAGCGCACTTCGCGGTACGCAGATTGCAGTCCCTGGGCAGCGGAATTACTGCTCGCACAGGCATTGGATGACGAAACAGCACCTCATGACTCCGCTCGATTTTTTTCATCGGGCCAACGCGGATTATCTCGAGCGAATTCGTGCGCAGTTTGAGCGCGATCCGCAGTCTTTGGATGCCGAATGGCGGGCTTTTTTTGCTGGCTTCGAAGCGGCAACCGCGACACAACCACTTCCCACGTCGCGCGCTGCGCAAAACGGGCAACCGGCCGATCGGTTGGCTGAAAGCGTGGCCGATCTGGTGCATTCCTACCGAGAATTGGGTCACTGCGTCGCCAAGCTCGATCCGCTTGGTCACGCGCCCCCGCCACAACCTCTCTTGGCGATTAGCGAGTTTGGCTTCAGCGAACGAGACCTCGACCGGAAGCTTAGCTCCACTCCCTTTCTCGGTCCGCCGGCGCGGACGCTCCGAGAACTGTTGGCGGCATTGCAGATGACGTACTGCGGCTCGATCGGCGTGGAATACATTCAGATCGCCGACAAGGAACAGCGCACGTGGCTGCAGGAGCGGATGGAACCTGTCTTGAATCGTCCGGCTTATTCGCACGAGCAATCGCATCGCATCGCGGAGCTGCTGATTACGGCCGATACATTCGAGCGGTTTTTGCAGGCCAAGTTTGTGGGTCAAAAGCGATTCTCCGTCGAGGGCGCTGAAGCACTGCTGCCGCTGCTCGATGCTATCGTTGAAGAAGCCGCGGCTCTCGGCGCCAGTGAGATCGTGATGGGCATGTCGCATCGCGGCCGTCTCAATGTGCTGGCGCACGTCGTACACAAGCCTTACGAAATCATTCTCAGCGAGTTTCTCGGCACCGCGCCGCCGCAAACGGCCAATGCCGAAGGAGACGTCAAGCACCATCTGGGCTATTCAACGAATCGCGTAACGGCCCAAGGGAAAAAAATTCATTGCTCGCTAAGCGCCAATCCCAGTCACCTGGAGCTGATCGATCCGATCATCGAGGGAATGGTGCGGGCCAAGCAGGAGCGATGCGGCGACCACCAGCACGTGCAAGTCGTTCCTTTGTTGGTTCATGGCGATGCGGCGTTCACCGGCCAAGGTATTGTTTCCGAAACGCTGAGCCTTTCGGAGCTGCCCACTTATCGCACGGGCGGCACCGTTCATGTAATCATCAACAATCAACTCGGATTTACCGCGACTGCGCAGCAAACGCGCTTCACTCCGTACCCGACAGATGTGGCGCGGATGATCCAAGCGCCGATCTTTCACGTGAATGCGGATGATCCGGAGGCAGTCGTCCACGCGGCGCGGCTCGCGATCGGTTTTCGGCAACAGTTTAAGGCCGATGTTTTCATCGACCTCGTCTGTTTTCGCCGTCATGGCCACAACGAAACCGACGATCCGACGTTCACGCAGCCCCTGATGTATCAAGAGATCGCCAAACAGCCGGGCGTGGCCAAGACGTATTCCGCGCGGCTCGTGGCCGACCAGAAGCTGACGGCAGCAGACCCCGAACAAATGGAACAACACGCGCATCAGCGGCTGGATCAGGCGCTGCAGATGGCTCGTGAACTGAATCCCAAGCAGCGGGTGGTTGCGTTTTCCGGCGAGTGGGAGGGGCTAAGCCGGGCTGGCGCCGATTGGGCCGCGAACACGGCTGTGCCCGCTGACACTCTGCAGCGTCTTACGGAAACCATCGCCCGGCTGCCGCCGGATTTCCACTTGCACCACAAGCTGCAGCGTCTGATCGAGCCGCGCGCGGCGATGGCCGCGGGAAAAGCAGCGGTTGATTGGAGCTGCGGCGAGGCCTGGGCGATCGGCAGCTTGCTGGTCGAGGGAACTGCGGTGCGACTGACGGGGCAAGACGTGGAGCGAGGGACTTTCAGCAACCGCCACGCGGTATTGCACGACGAACAGAACGGAGCGACCTATGTTCCGCTCGCGCATCTGGCTGAAAACCAGGGATCGTTTACGGTCGTCAACACGATGCTCTCGGAGCTTGCCGTTTTGGGCTTCGAATATGGCTACAGCTCGGCCGATCCGAACACACTCGTCCTATGGGAGGCTCAATTCGGCGATTTCGCGAACGGTGCTCAAACGATTATCGATCAGTTCATTGCCAGCGGCGAATCGAAATGGCAGCGGATGAGTGGGATCGTGCTGCTTTTGCCGCACGGTTACGAAGGCCAAGGCCCGGAGCATTCGAGCGCGCGGCTGGAGCGATTTCTGCAGCTTTGCGCCGAGAGCAATCTACAAGTCTGCTATCCGACGCAGCCCGCCCAGTATTTTCACGCGCTGCGGCGGCAGATGCACCGCAAGTTTCGTAAGCCGCTCATCGTCCTGACGCCGAAAAGCCTGCTCCGCGATGGGCGGTCGTTCTCCCAACGCGGCGATTTCACGGACGGCAGCTTTCGTCTGGTGATTGACGATCCGGCACAACCTGATCGCGACTCGGTGCGCCGCCTCGTGCTCTGCACGGGGCATGTGTTTTATGCATTGCAGGCCGCCCGCGACGAGCAAGCGAAAGGGGAGATTGCGATCGTGCGGATCGAGCAGCTTTATCCGTTCCCAAAGGCCGAGCTGCAGGCCATCGTCGCCCGCTACCGGCGGGCCACGGAAGTATTTTGGATTCAGGAAGAGCCGCGAAACATGGGCGCGTGGGGCTTCATCGCGCCGCGGCTGTCAGAAATCCTGCCGGACACCTGTGTGCTCAGTTACCAAGGCCGCGACGAGGCGGCGAGTCCCGCCACGGGGTCATATCGGCTGCATCAGGTCGAGGAACGTGCATTCATTAGCCGGGCGCTGGAAGACGGCATCGAGCCTCAGAAAGCGCGGACCGTGGCTGCGAATTTTGGCTCTGCCTAAAGGGAGACGCGGCATGCCTCGCGACGTGGAAATTCCCTCCTTGGGCGAATCCGTGAGCGAAGCGGTGGTGGCTCGCTGGATCAAGAATGAAGGCGATCGCGTCAAGGTTGACGAGCCACTCTGCGAGCTTGAATCGGACAAGGCCACCGTGGATTTGCCTGCGCCCGAAAGCGGCGTCCTGCATCAGCTCAAGAAGGCCGGCGAAACGGCGCACATTGGCGAGGTGATTGCGCGAATTGACACCGCAGAGTCGGATGGTGAACTCCGCGAAACGGCACATCCGTCGGCAGAGAAGCCCGCCAGCCCAACGCCGGCGGCGGCAAAGGATACGCCAAAAGCAACGCGTCCGAAACAACGACAAGATCACGCCGAGGAGGTCAAATCGCCAAAGAAAATCGCTCCACCTCCCGATCAGCCGCAGGAGACGCCAGCCCAGCCGCCACAGGCCGAACCGCCAATTCGCAAAAAGGAAGATACGTCCGCGAACGAAACTCCGCCTGTGGCTTCACCGAAACCAGCCGGTCGCGCTGCTGAGCCTGGCACGCGCCGAGTGCCGATGAGCAAGATTCGCCGCAGCATCGCCGAGCGCTTGGTTCGCGTGCAGCAGACAACGGCGATGCTCACCACGTTCAACGAAGTCGACATGACTTCCGTACAGGAACTGCGTCGCAAGAACCAGGAACAGTTCCTAAAGACCCACGGCGTCTCGCTGGGCTTGATGTCGTTCTTTGCGAGAGCCACCGTGCTCGCCCTCAAACATTTTGAGGCCTTGAACGCGAGAATCGAGGACAACGACATTGTCTATTCCGAGCACGTACACCTGGGAATCGCTGTGAGCACCGAGCGTGGTCTCGTCGTGCCCATTTTGCATCATGCGGAGCAGATGTCTTTTGCCACAATCGAACAAGAAATCAAACGCACGGCTGCCGCGGCACGGGACGGCAAGCTTTCGATTAACGACTTGAGCGGCGGCACATTTACGATCACGAACGGCGGCGTTTTCGGCTCTCTGCTTTCAACGCCCATTCTGAATCCGCCCCAATCGGGCATTCTCGGCACGCACGCGATCCAAGAGCGCCCCATCGCCGTCAAAGGCGCAGTCCAGATTCGCCCCATGATGTACGTAGCGCTGACGTACGATCACCGCCTCATCGACGGCAGTGACGCGGTTTCCTTCCTGATGCACCTGAAGCAGCTTCTGGAAGATCCGCTGCAGATGATTTTGGAGATTTGAAAATCGCGATTCGAACGATCGCGAGTCACGCTAGCGCGCTGAACCGCGGCTAGCGGCCGTATGTTCCTACAAGCTCGGCCTCGGCCAAAACATGACCTGGCGTGTGAGCACGTAGCTCAGAGTGGGAAACGCCTGATGGCAGGTCGAGCGTTGTGTCCAGGGCAAACAGTTTGAAGGAGTAGTGGTGAGGCTTGCCGGCCGGCGGATCAGGTCCACCATAGCCGATTTCATCGAAATCGTTCTTCCCTTGCACGGCCTCGTCCAAGAGAACCGGCTTGGGCGGAACGCCTTGCTTCAGCTCGCGCGCTTGACCTGGCAGATTGAAGATCACCCAGTGTGTGAATGTTCCGTGCGGCGCGTCCGGGTCGATGCAAACGAGCACAAAGCTCTTCGTGCCATCCGGCGGCTGCGTCCAGGCGAGCGGCGGGGAGAAATTCCCGCCGTCAGCCGTGAACTGAATGGGGATTACATCCCCATTGCTAAATGCCTCGCTGGTGAGCTTCATGCTCGCGTTCTTGCTTGTCTTGTCCGCGACAAGTTCGCCATTTGTCATTGTCGTTGTCATTTTTGCGAATTTCTATCGAGATGAATGCTGACACTGTTGTAACGGAGTGCAACGATCGTGCCCGATGGGTGTGGCACCGACCAGCAGTGGGTCAATTTGCAGCTTTTGCAGCCCCTCACCCTCCGCGCGAGGAGCCCCAAGCAGAGCGAATGCAGGGCACATCACGCGGAGCGTGATGGCTACTTAGGATGTTCACGCACCCAGTTGATCAAGCCGCCGGCAAGCAATACTTCGACTTGACGCGATGACAGCGCGTGATGCGTGGAGACGTCTCGTGGCTTGCCTACTATCTTCACGGCAACCGTCGTTCCGGACCTCAGTTGCTCCGCTATGTTTTCGATTCTGATGCGATCATCCTGGGCTATTGCCTCACAATCGGCCGGTTCGGCAAATGTCAGCGGCAGCACGCCGAAGTTCACGAGGTTTTGCTGATGAATGCGGGCAAAACTCTTGGCCAGGACGACGCGTAAACCCAAAAACCGCGGCGCGAGGGCCGCATGTTCGCGACTTGACCCTTGGCCGTAGTTCTTTCCGCCTAGGATGGCATGACCACCTGATTCTCGGACTTCCTGGGCGCGCTCGGAGTACTTTTCATCAATCTGCTCGAACGCAAATTTGGCGATTCCTTGAATGTTGCTGCGGAACGGGAGGACGCGAGCACCTGCCGGCAGAATTTCGTCGGTGGAGATGTTGTCGCCAACTTTCAACAGAATCGGCAGCTCAAGCTCGCTCGGCAGGGGCTCGAATTCCGGCAACGATTTGATGTTCGGACCCTTTACCAACTGCCCGGCGGGCGACGATTCATCCGGAGGCGGCTCATACATCTGCGTGTTGACGATCGGCTGCTCTGGATCGCGAATTCTCGGATAGGCCACATCCAAATTCCGAGGATCGGTAATCATGCCGCGCAGCGCCGAGGCCGCGGCAGTCTCCGGACTGACGAGGCAGACCTGATCGTCGCGCGTTCCGCTGCGGCCAGGAAAATTCCGCGGCACTGTCCGCAGGCTGAGTCGGCCGGTGGCGGGCGCTTGCCCCATTCCGATGCAGCCGTTGCAGCCGGCTTGATGCAGGCGCGCTCCCGAGCGGATCAACGCCGCCAGACTGCCGTCGTGAGCCAGATTCTCCAAGATTTGCCGCGACGTCGGGTTGATATCGAGCGAGACTCCCGGCGGCACTCGCTGGTCGCGCACAATCGCTGCGACAATGGCCAGGTCGCGATAGCCCGGATTGGCAGACGAGCCAATGTAGGCCTGGTAAATCGGCTGGCCCTCTACTTCACGCACGGGCCGCACATTGCCCGGGCTCGTTGGCATGGCAATCAGCGGTTCGAGCCTCGTCAAGTCGATTTCGTCGTGCCGGTCATAGGTGCAACCGTCATCAGCGATCAGCTCGATCCAATCCTCGCTGCGACCCTGAGAGCGAAGAAATCGCTGCACCTCGGCGTCCGAGGGAAAAACCGTTGTCGTCGCCCCCAACTCGGCGCCCATGTTGGCGATGACATGGCGATCCATGGCCGAAAGGCAATGCAATCCTGGGCCATAATACTCGATGATGCGATGCACTCCGCCCGCCACACCATGCCGCCGCAACATTTCCAGAATCACATCTTTGGCACTCACCCAGGGCGGCAGCTCACCAACTAGCCGCACTCCCCATATCTTCGGCATCTGCACATGAAACGGCAGCCCCGCCATGGCCAGCGCCACATCGAGCCCGCCGGCGCCGATTGCGAGCATTCCAATCGCTCCGGCTGCACACGTATGGCTATCCGAGCCAAGCAGTGTCTTCCCTGGCTTGCCAAATCGCTCCTGATGCAGAGCATGGCTGACGCCGTTTCCCGGGCGGCTGTACCAAATGCCGAATCTGCGGCAGGCACTTTCCAGGAACAAATGATCGTCGGCATTTTTGAAGTCTTCTTGCAGCAGGTTGTGATCGACATACTGCACCGAAATCTCGGTATGAACGCGATCGAGCTCCATCGCTTCCAGCTCGAGCATTGCCAGTGTGCCGGTAGCGTCTTGCGTTAGAGTCTGGTCGATTTGTAATCCAATTTCCGCGCCGGGTTTGGCATTGCCTTCAACCAAGTGCGATTCAATCAGCTTCTGAGCCACATTGAGCGGCATGTGTATTTGCTCCAGTGACACATGGAGCGAAAGAACTCCACAACTTCATTTACGTGCTGCAAGACCGATACCGTTCCGGGGGCATTAAGCAGCGGTCTTATCGTTGAATTTATCCATTCCGTAATGTGAGTTGCGTGACATCTTGTCGTTCGGCAGCCCGACAATTTGGCAAGCTTCCCCAGGAGGTTCCCGAAACCGCGCTGACAATAAACCTTGAGCAGTCAACGGCCACGGAGCGTCTCTGCCTTCCAAAGATAAACATCGAACTCACCCTCCTCGGTCTTAACCACGATCTGCTCGTCCGGCATGATGTCGTCCATCCGGTGCGCGATCGAAATGACGCGCGCGCCCGGCGGCAGCTTGCGAAGTTGCGGCAACAATTGGGCGTTGAGGCGCGGCAGCAGATAGAGCGTGACGATGGTTGGCCCTTGGCTCAGGTCGAGCTTGAAAATATCGCGCTGCTCAACCGTGACGAGCCGCTCCACGCCGTGCTGGCGCGCGCTAGCGAGCGATTCCTTGACACGGTCAGGATCGATGTCGAAACCGCATGCCCGGCAGCCGTAGTCTTTGGCCGCCGTCACCGGGATGCGTCCGTCGCCGCAGCCGAGGTCCCAAAGCACGTCGCTTTTGGTAACCGTCGCCAGCCGCAGCAGGGCATCGACCACCTTCTGCGGGGTCGGCTCATATTCGACGTCGGTTACGGGCCGTTCGCCGGGCGGTCGCAGGTCGATCGATTCAAAGTCGCCCGGTCGAACGTCGAGTTGCCGTGTGACAGTCTGCGGTCCATTTGCGCCGGGAACGATTGCCTTGATCGTGTAGGTGTATTTGCCCGGCTGAAGCGGCGGCGACACAAAACGGTGCATCGGCGCCTTAAAACTCATTTCCTGACCCTCCATAAACAGTCGCGCGCCCTCAGGCAGATAGATCTCGACCGTAACGGTCTTCCGCCACTCCTGAGCGAGCGTGTCGGCCGGGATAACCCCCGCCAATAGGATTGCCGAGAGAATCAAGTTGCGCCACATCGAATCGGACAATTTAGGTTTTGGGTTGATGCTACTTAGCATGTCGTTGCGTTGGCAACCGTTTCCCCCGGCACCCGCTGCCGTTTTCGGCAGCTCTACTGATGAGCTGTACCAAGGTTTGAACGGAAACGGTCAGGTGTTTGCCGCGTTTCCAGAGGAAGGCGATCCAGGCTTGGCCGAGGTGTGACGCCAAAGAGCGAGTGACGAGGTCGCGGGAAAGAATGCCCGTTGGGCGGCCGGCGACGACGCCGACTCCCATGCCTGCGCGAACGCAAGCGATAGTGAAAGCGCTCGTGTCCGTTTCCGCAACGACCTTGACACGTTCCAGCAATCCCGCGTGATGAAACGCCTCTTCCAAGAGTTGCCGGCCATAAGTTTTGACGTGGCCGACAATTAGCGGTTGGGCGGCCAGATCGCCCAAAGTCAAAGTGGCTTTGCGGGCGAGCGGATGACGCTTGGGAAAAACTGCCAAATAGTCGATCTGATACGCGCGCTGCGAGACGATGCCAGGACCCACTAAGCCAGGTCCCGGCTCGAGCGTCAGAGCCAGATCGGCCTGGCCCTGGACGACGAGCTCCTCGGCGTCCTTGTCGTGATCGTGCAAAAGTCGCAGACAGATATGGGGATATCGATCGCGGAATTGCTTGAGCGGCCGTCCGAGGTCTTCGAGCATCATCCGGGCGCCGGTGACCAACGTTACAGTTCGCGGATAGTTGCCCCCCTCTTCACGCACCAGTTCGAAGGTGGAATCGAGTCCACTCAGCAGCGACCGCAACGACTCGTATAGCAACGCAGCCGTCGGCGTCGATTCAATTCTTCGCCCGCGGCGAACAAATAGCGCCGCCTGATACTGCTTTTCTAGCGCTCGCACTTGCTCCCAGATCGTCGGCACCGCGAGATGCAGCTCCGCGGCAGCCGCAGCGTAGCTTTGCTTCTCAAAAACCACGCAGAACGAGCGAATCTGCTGCACAGCCAGGTTGTCGGCAATTCTCACATCAGCAGAGGTCATTCGAAAATCCCAGATAATATTTCATAATTATTTGATTGTATCAGATTATTGTCATGGTTTAACATTCCGGGGCTGAATAGGTTTCCTGAACCTCTCCCCGCCGAGGCGAACAGCGAGTTGCACATGTCGTCGCGATTCAAACGACACGACACCGGCTTCACCCTCGTGGAATTGCTGGTGGTAATCGCCATTATCGGCGTGCTCGTGGCGTTGCTCCTGCCAGCCGTGCAAGCGGCCCGCGAGTCGGCCCGCCGCATGCAGTGCTCCAACAAGCTGAAGCAACTCGGCCTGGCGATGCACAACTATCACGATGCGTTTCAGGTCTTGCCGCCTCAGTCGCTTCCCGCCCATGGCTCGAACAATGCTTGGGGCTGGGGTCCGATGATTTTTCCGTTCATCGAATTGAAGCCGCTGTACGATTCGATCCAGCCCAACAGCGGGATGCCGCCCGGATCGTTCGTCGGCACGCTGCCCACGCCCCAAACGCCGATCAACGGGGCGCTCGTGCTGCAGCAGAAGATCGTGGCGTTTCTTTGCCCGTCGGATGTCGATACGGTGCTCAATCAATTCCACGGCAACCCGCGCGCCAGCACGACGGGCTCGGCGTGGTATTCGAAGAGCAATTACGTTTGCAATCAGCAGGTCATCGCGGATGCACCGAACACCTTCACGGGACCGCCCGGGCCAACCTGCACGCGACTGGCCATTATCACCGACGGCACGTCCAATGTGCTCATGCTGGGAGAGCGGGCGCTGCGAGTCAGACCGCTCGAGCGACGTTCAACGGCGGGAGTGGTGTGGGGCAAGCCTACGAATAATTCAGACGCGGCTACTTGCTTCCACCCCAACTTCCCGATCAATACGCGCGATCCCAGTAATGACTTCCAGGCCAACACCTACACTCAGTATGGCAACGCCACCGCGAATAGTTGCAACGCCCATGTCTCGACCAGCAATCACCCGGGCGGCGCGCAGTTCACGCTGTGCGATGGCTCGGTCCGCTTCATCAACCAGAACATCGCCAGCAACCCCATCGCCTATAACAATCCCAGCGGCAATCCCACGCTTCCCGGCTGCACCAGCACCGGCAGCGCCAACGTTACCGGCCCCGGATTCGTCTATCAGGACCTGTACTGGATGAACGATGGTTTTCCGCTCGGGGATTATTAGCGGGAGGAGTGAGTAGGTGAGTAGGAAGAATGTGAGTGAAACGAATAATGTGTCGATTCTTCGCGTGGGGGAAACTGGGGCTGCTGTGCGCGGTTGTGGCCGGGTGTGGGAGCAGAGACTATCCGGGACCTCGGCGGATAGCGTTATCCGGCAAAGTGATGGCGGACGGACAGCCCGTGGAGATGGGTGTTATTTCGTTTGTACCCGCGGATGAGACGGGACGCGTTTCCGGCGGACCCATCAAGGGTGGCAGCTATTCGGTGCCGGAGGAGAACGGAGCTTTTGCGGGCAAATATCGCGTCGAAATCTATTGGAATAAGCCGACTGGAAAGAAAATCCGCAACCCGATGGACAAAGATGAGATGATTGACGAGATGATGCAGGGGCTGCCCGAGAAGTTCAACGTGAAATCGGAATTGACGGCTGATGTGTCGCAAAAGCAGACGAAGTTTGATTTTGAATTGAAGACCAAGTAAGGCCGCCACAATGCCCCTCAAAATATCACAAGTATTGTTCGCTTGCGGTTGTCTGCTGGCTGCGGCTGCCTGGCCTGTGGCGAGCCCGGCCGAGCAACCCAAGACGCTCACCGTCGGCGTTGTCCAACTCGCTTTGGAACCGACGCTCGCCGCTAATCGCGACAAAATCGCGGCCCTCCTTCGCGAAGCGAAAGCGCGCGGCTGCCGCGTGGTGGTGTTTCCTGAAACGGCCCTGTACGGACCTCCGAACACTCCCAAAGCCGAGATCGACGCGGCTGTGGGAGTCTTGCGACAAGCGGCGGACGCGAGCGATGTCTATGCTCTGATTGGCGGCTTGTACCAGCGCGATGGAAAAGAAAAACCGTTTGAGCGGCTGTTGGTCATCGGGCCGGACGGCGCGATCCTGCAGACGTACAACAAGATGTGGCATGATGCCCGGTTCAACGATTGCCCTGGAATGTTCGCGATCGATGGTGTGCCCTGCGCCGCGGCGCTCTGTGCCGACCGCTGGATTCGCAGTGTCGAGGAACTGCCAGCGATCGCCGGCGCGAAAATCCTCTTCGAGTGCTCCAATAACTACGCCAATGAATGGCTGCCCGATCTGGGCTGGTATTGGTACGTGCCGCGGGCCGTGCGAAACGAAGCGTTCGTGGTTTTCGCCAACACCGCGAAGGAAGACCGTGGAATGCTCAAGACCGGCCACGGCCATAGCGCTCTCATCAGCCCTAGCGGCGAAGTGATCACCGCTGCCGGCGAAGAATCCGACAAGTTGCTGGTCGCCAAAATCGATTTGTCACTGGCAACCGGCGGCCAGGCGACCGCGCGCCGCAACCATCCAGCGTTCAAAGCATTCTGGGACACCGGCGTGCAGATGCTCGGTGGACAACCGATTTCTGAGCCGCAGAATCAGCCGCTGACCTCGCCACGGGTCAAATTAAAGATCGCGGCAGCGCAGATAGCCTGCTCGCGATCGATCGCCGATAACCTGGCGAGCATGGAACGGCTGGTTCATGAGGCCAAACAGCAAAACGCGGATGTCGTCGTTTTTCCAGAATTGGCCGTGACCGGCGCTCGCGACGAAGATGTTCAGGCGGCTACTCCTGAACAGCTCAATCAGGCTCTGATTCAACTTCAGCAGATCGCGAAAAACTCCGCGATCTACGTGGTCTGCGGTTTGCCGAGCTTCAGCGGCAGCCAGCGCCAAAACTGTGCCGTGGCAATTGGTCCCGACGGTACGTTGTTGACTCGTTACGCCCAGCTCGTCGTTGATCGGCCCGAACTTTTTTCCCCCGGCGCCGGCACGCGCCCAATGTGGTTTGAGATCAAGGGCGTTCCCTGCGTGCTGACCGTCGGTCACGATGCTCTGTGGAGCGAAATTGCTGAAATGGCCGCCTGGCGCGGGGCGCAGGTCCATTTGCACTTGGAATACGATCGCGATGTCTCGTCCGCGGGTGAACTACGACGAAAACAACTTTGGTCGAACCTGGCGTCGTTTCGCACCTTCACGGCGACCGTCAATGCCGCCTCGCCGGCGAGTCTGGCACAACCCAGCGCGGCGGCCAAGGGTGGCAGCGCGCTGTGGGACGATTATCATCGCGCCTCCAGCGGCAAAGCCGGCGGTTATGCACCGCATTCCGCTGTGCGCCTGGCTGAAGCGAACGAGAAGGAAGCAATTCTCTATGCTTCGCAAACCACGCAGCGCACCAACCCACAGTTTGGCATTCTCACGGACAAAACGAACCGGCCCATGACGGCTTGGTATGTAGCCGGCGCGAATGCCATTTACTCCGATCCGCCACAGCCGGGACCTTATGTCGATGGCAAGTTCCGTGGTCGCATCGCCTACAGTGCCGACGGCAATCACAACGACCCGGACGATTGGGCCGCTTCACCCGTCGCCCTGGCGATCTTTGCCGAAAGCGGCTTGCAGGATCGACTCGTTCATTTCCATTACAACTGCATACTCCCCAAGACTGATCCTCAATGGGAAAAAACGCACGCCGAAAGCGTTCTCGGCGCCGCGCAGCTCTATGGCTACGACAAATCCGTGTTCTTCGATTGCCGCCAAGATTTGAACG
This sequence comes from Pirellulaceae bacterium, assembly GCA_036496265.1. Taxonomy (GTDB): domain Bacteria; phylum Planctomycetota; class Planctomycetia; order Pirellulales; family Pirellulaceae; genus CAYLLN01. The sequence goes on from DASXLL010000153.1 coordinate 15,175, forward strand.
GCGCGATCGCCAGCCTTACCAAGGCCATCGACGAATCGACGGCTGAGAATCCGCTGTATTTCATCGTGGCTGGTCCCATGGAAGTGCCCTACCTGGGCCTGCAGAAGGCTCAGCCCGAAAAACGCCGCCATGTCTATTGCATCTCGCACAGTCGCTGGAACGATGGCTACGCCTCGACCTATTCCTTCACTCACACCAAGCGGAGCGTGATTGATTTGGGCGTGAACTGGGTGCAAATCAGCGATCAGAATCGATTGCTCAGCCTCAGTCCCTACGGCAAGCCCGCGCCGCCCGAATCGTTCGCAGGCTATTTCTGGATGCGTGACTCGGCCGAGCCAAAAGTTCGCTTCCTCTGGGACCGCATGCAGATTTCGACGCGTCCCGATCCTTCCGACGCCGGCATGGCCTATTTTCTGGCCACCGGCGATGAACAAACCGATCCGGCGAAGCTGAAGCACTTGATTAGCGACCACAAACGACGTTCGCCCGTCGCGGCCCGTAAAAGTGTTCGCTTGGAGGCCGAGAATTTTGGCGAGCTTGATGCCTGTAAAGTCGAAGACACCAACGATCGCAGCGCATCCCACCGACTGTGTGTCGTATCGTCGAGCGACAAGCCCGCGGCAATTCGCACTCGTTTCGACGAGCCCTACACGGCGACTGCCGGACAATACGATGTCGAGATTCGGTATCGCAGCGAGTCCGGCGTTCGCTTGAAACTGCTCATCAACGGCGCCGCGCATGGTTCCGAGGACCAACCGGTGGCCACGGAATGGACCACGCGGACAACTGAGGGCGTCGAAATTCGCAACGGCGATATCATCGGCGTGCAAATCGAAGGCGGCGCGGCCCGCATTGACTATGTCCAGCTCAATTTACGCCCCGGCTCGTAATCGGCAATATCTACGATGGAAGATACTGAATCTGTAGCGGAAGCTGTCAGCGTCCGTTCGGCGACGCTGCCAGCGCCGCCTGCGCCAAGCCTGTTGCCGCGGACATTCGACATCGCCGTGTTGCCCGGTGATGGCATCGGCCCCGAAGTCATGGCAGAAGCTCTTCGCGTGCTCAATGCCGTGATCGACGGTACACCCGCGGTTCGCCTTGCCTTTCAGGAACTGCCGGCCGGGGCCGGCGAATTTCTGCGCGGTGGTGATCCGCTGCCCGCTGCGACGCTCGACGCTTGCCGGCAAGCCGATGCGATCCTCATGGGCGCCATGGGCCTGCCCGACATCCGCTGGCCCGACGGCCGCGAGATTGCGCCGCAAATCGATTTGCGCGAGCAATTGGATTTGTATTGCGGGCTGCGTCCGATCCACCTTTATCACGCTGTGGACACTCCGCTAAAACGCTACGAAGCTGGCGATATCGACTTGCTCATCGTGCGCGAAAATACGGAAGGCTTGTTTTCATCGCGGGGCAGGCAGCCCTCAGCGGATGCCAGCGAAGTCCACGACGTAATGCGCATATCGCGTGCCGGTTCACAGCGACTCTTCCGGGCTGCATTTGAGGAAGCCCGGCGGCGACGGCGGAAAGTAACCTTGGTCGATAAGGCCAACGTTCTCCCTTCCATGGTGTTCTTTCGCGCTCTTTTCGACGAAGTGGCCCAAGATTTCCCAGACGTGCAGACCGAACGCCTCTACGTCGATGCCGCCGCCCTCTATCTGATCCAGCGGCCGGAAACCTTCGATGTGATCGTTACCGAAAACATGTTCGGCGATATTCTCTCCGATCTCGCCGCTGCGCTCGTCGGCGGAATGGGCCTGGCGCCGTCGGCCGACATCGGCGATCAATCAGCCGTCTTTCAACCCGCACACGGCACCGCGCCTGACATCGCGGGCCGCAGCATCGCCAATCCAGTCGCCATGATTCTTTCCGCCGCCATCATGCTGAACTGGCTCGGAGATCCCCAGACCATCGCGGCCGCGGCGCGAATTCGGCGGGCCGTGAGCCGCGTTCTTACCAATTCAACTTCGCGCACAGCCGAATTAGGCGGCCATTTGTCAACGCGCGCCATGGGGGATGCCATCCTAGCGGCGCTGTAAACGCCTGCTGCTTGGCCGGCCCATTTCCAATCCATCGAAAGCGCCTTTCCGCTGGTCTCTCTCGGTTTCCACGCTCCCAATTCCTCGTTTTTTATCGGAATTTTGGTTGGAAATCGGCTCGCGCACTCGCTAAATTAGACAGCCAGCAGGCCCGTCTGTTCGTCCTTCGGTTTGCCTCTCCCGGAGGTTGAGCGTGCATCGCCGCGATTTCTTCGTGCTCTTCCGTGCAGCCGCCAGCGGCTTCGTTGCCCAGGCGCTCTGCATCTGCCTCTATTTTTGTCTCGTTCTCTGCCTCGGCTGTAGTGCGGAAAACCCGCGAGGCCGCAAAGCCCTCTCCGGCCGCGTCACGCTTAACGGCGCGCCGCTCGATCAAGGCAATATTGAATTTCATCCGCTCTTCGAAGGCGGTTTGCAAAGCGGTGCCCGGATTACCGCCGGCAATTATTCCATTCCCGCGCACGAGGGTGTGCTCCTCGGCAAGCATCGCGTGGCCATCGAAGATTTCGTTCCTACGCCGCCGATGCCCGCCGGCTATATGCCCGGTGACAAGCTGCCCCCATCCCCCAAAGCGAAAGTCCCGCCCGATTGGAACAACAAGAGTCAACACACGATCGAAGTGAAACAGGAAGGACCATTCAAGTTCAATTTCGACATTGTCACCAAGTAATGAGTGAGAGGTGAGGAAGTGAGTGGTTGGTAGTCATCAATCGGCTGATTCTGACCTCCGACTTCTGACCTCTGCCAACAGGAGTTCTCCATGTTCCCCCGCCCCCGCCCCCGCCCCGCCTTCACCGCCGCTTTCACGCTCGTCGAGCTCCTCGTCGTCATCGCCATCATCGGCGTCCTTGTCGCGCTGCTCTTGCCCGCCGTGCAAACGGCCCGCGAAGCGTCGCGCCGCTCGCAATGCGCCAATAACATCAAGCAGATCGGCCTCGGCGTTGCGAATTACGAGAGCACGTACCGAGCCATGCCACCCGGCAATTACCACAGCGTCTTCGGAAGTTGGCTCGTTTGGCTCCTCCCCTATGTCGAGCAGCAAGCCCTCCGCGATCGTTACAGCAACGACGGCATGTCCGGATATCCCACCACCGGCATTCGTTACGGCAACGCGATCAACCTGCCCGTTACCACGACGCAAATCAAAACCTACACCTGCCCCAGCGACACCAAAAGCGCAGTCGCCGGCATGATTAGCGGCGTCACCTTTCACAACTATACGGCCAACTACGGCAACACCACCCGCGGCCGCCTCAGCCCCGCCGGCACGACAAGCACCGGCGCTCCTAACATGTTCGGCGGCGCTCCCTTTCTGGAAGTCGTCTTTCCCAACCTCACCGACACCTCTTCACCAGGGCCCTACAACTTCATCGCCCACGACAACACCTTCAAACCCATCGTCCGCATTGCCGAAATCAGCGACGGCACCAGCAACACGCTCGCGATCTCCGAAACCGTCCAAGGCAAAGGCGGCGACCTGCGCGGCTTCGGCTGGTGGGGCGGCGGCTGCCACTTCGAAACGAAGCTCACTCCCAACTCCCCCCTCCCCGATATCACCGAGCAAGCCTGCACCCCCGCCGTTCGCCTCAATCCCCCCTGCACCAACCACCCCAACCCCAAATCATCCAACCCCGACCCCAACGGCGAAGAAAGCATCGCCGCCCGCAGCCGTCATCCCACCGGCGTCAACGCCGCCTTCTGCGACGGCTCCGCCCGCTTCATCTCCAACAACGTCAACCTCGACGTCTGGCGCGCCCTCGGCACCGCTGCCGGCGGGGATCCGGCGACGTTGGATTGACCTACCGGCACAAAATCAACTGGAACGCCGGCGGGCAAATTATCCGAAACAATTGTTCTCAGGCGCTGAGAGACTAAACGTTCGTGTCTGCCGCCTCGGAGATGGGATGGTCGTCCCCCAAATAGTAAAAAGAAAAACTTGTGAGGCGAATGCAAGCGGCCAGCTGAAAAATGGCCATTATCGCCGAATTTTCACTTCCGAGCTGATGGAGAGTATGCCGTAAACGTCCTGGGCGTCCTGGGGGCTGAGGGAGATGCAGCCGAGGGTTTTGTCGCCGGGGATGGCGGGGCTGCCGTGAATGGCGACTTCACCGCCGAGGCTGATCCACCAGCCGCCGTAGGGGTTGTTCGGATCGTTGGCGGGAATCATCCGGCCGTCGAAGCCGAGGTAGGTTTTTTGCTGAGAACGCTTGTCGATTATTTTGTATTCGCCGGGCTGCGGCGGCTGATCGCCGACGGTAAACGGGAAGCGGCCGGCGTAAAGGTCGCCGACGACGAGCGTCAGCTCGCCGCTCGTGAGATTCACGTCGGCGTGAAACGGGCCGGGAACGACCTTGAGCTCGGTCGCGGGCACGAGAATCAGCGGATCGCTGACTTCGCGGCTGTTGATATTCTGCAGCAGGCGATACTCGACGTTGTATTGATGGGCGATGTCAAACAGCGTTTCGCCTTTGCGGACGGTATGAGCCGAGGCGAGCAGGTGCTCGCGAGAGTAAATCACTTTGGCGGCGAGAGGATCGAGCCACGATATCAGAACGCTGCGCTGGTCGGCGGACAGGTCGGGATTGAAATAATGAGGCGTGAGCTTGGCGAGGGCCGATTTGAAGCGGTTTGCTCCGATAAGCTGTTCAACTTCGGCCATGTCGCGGCGGAGGTCATACGCGGCAATCGACGGCGCGGCGGCGCTCGCGGGCGAGGCGGGCGTCATGTCGGTCGCCGTGGCCTGGCTGGCTGATGGCGTTGCGCTGGTCGAAGCCGCTGGAGCTTCGTAAGCACTTTGGGCCAGGCCGCTGCTATTGGTGTTCGAGGCAAATCCCGGCGCGGCAACACTGCTCGGCGGCGGCATGGGATTGGGTTCGAGGCTCGGCGCGCTGCTGCCGCCGTGTTGGCTGTTCGGCTGCTGCGACCAGCGATCGTCGCTAGCCGGTGCGGTGTACGACGCCGACGAAGGCGCGGACGGCATTGCGCCCGGCGAATTCCATTCGATCAGAGGCGGCCCGGAATCGCCACCGGCGGGATGCGCATGATCGACGACGTCCGGCTTGCTCAGTGCGACATAGACGCCGTACAGCACTCCTACGAGTACAACGAGCAACGCGGCGGATTTGATGGTGTTCACGATCGTCCTCCTTGACGATGCGTCACGATTCGCCGCCAAGAACTGGGACGACGGCGGTTGCGCGCTATCGTGCGCGCGGCCGAATAATAGGCTGGAATTGCTAGTAAAACCAGAGCGATATTCGGGCGGTTGCGGCTGCCGTTTCGCGGTTTACAATCACCAGCGGCGATTAAAATCGCTAGCATCGCTAGCTTCATCGCACAGCTTTCACTTGGAATGAGCCATGAGCGGCAAAACGATTTTCAAACGGATCATCGATAAAGAGATTCCGGCCAAGATCGCGTATGAAGATGATTTTTGCTTGGCGTTTCACGATATGAATCCGCAGGCGCCTCAGCACGTGTTGCTGATCCCGAAGAAGGAAATTCGCTCGTTGAACGACCCGGATTCGGAAGATCAGATGCTGCTTGGGCATCTGTTGATGCGCGTGCCAGTAATTGCTCAACAGCTTGGCTTAACCGGTGGCTATCGGCTCGTGGTCAACTGCGGCCCGGACGCCGGGCAGACGGTTGATCACTTGCATTTGCATATTTTGGGCGGACGGCCGATGGGATGGCCGCCGGGGTGAAAGAAGCGATGAACCAAGAACCAAGAACCAAACAGCAATGACGAATGACGAAGCACCAATGACCAATGACCAATGACAAATGACTACGCCGAAATGCGGATGTCGGCGTCGATGGCGGAGCCGAAGTAGAGCTCGCGGGCTTTGGGATGGTTGATTACTTCTTGCGGTGTGCCGTGGACGAGGACCTGGCCTTTGACGACGACGTAGCTGCGGTCGGTGATTTGCAGCGTTTCGCGAACCTGGTGGTCGGTGATCAGAATGGAAATGCCGCGGGCTTTCAGGTCCCGAATGATTTTTTGAATGCTCTCAATCGTCACGGGGTCGATGCCCGTGAACGGTTCGTCGAGCAAGATGATTTCGGGATCGTTCACGAGGCAGCGCGCGATCTCCAGCCGCCGGCGTTCGCCGCCCGAGAGCGTGCCGGCTTTGCTCTTTCGCAGCCGAGCGATGCCGAATTGTTCCAGCAGCTCGTCGCAGCGTCGCCGGCGCGTCGCGCGGTCCATGTTCAGCAACTCCATCACTCCGGTGAGATTCTGCTCGACCGAGAGCTTGCGGAAAACGCTCGATTCCTGAGCCAAATAGCCCATGCCACCCTCTTTGGCGCGGCGATACATGGGCCAGCGTGTCACATCGATGCCGTTGAGAACGACCAGGCCCGCATCCGGCTCGATCATGCCGCAGGTCATGCGGAAGCTGGTTGTTTTTCCCGCGCCATTGGGCCCCAGAAGCCCTACAATCTCCGCTGCCTCGACCGAGAAGCCGACGCCATCGACGACTTTGCGACTGCCGAACGTTTTAATTAAGCCTTCGGCTTCCAGGATTGGCATAGGTCCTCCGTGACATTTCAGTTCAAGGTTCAAAGTTCAAGGTTCAAAGTTAATAACGTTGAACATTGAACTCAGAACTTTGAACTTCGCGTTAGCGAATCGGTCCCATTCGGCTGAATTTGGGCAAAAAGGGAATGGGAGTGTTCCAGGTGTGCGGCCAGTAAATGAGCAGGGCCTTGCCGATGAGCAGGTCGCGCTCGACGTAGTGATGTTCGTCCCAGCGGCCATCGCGGTCGCGGGCGTACCAATAGCGGCCGTCGGAGCTTTGTGGGCTGTTATCGCCGAGCGGCAAAAACTGATCATCTTCTAGTTGAAATCCGACGCTGCGGCGATTGTTTTCGGCAAACAACCCGCGCGGGGCGATCCATTGTGATGGGTCGCGAAAGATGTCGCGAATACGGTCAGCGCCGGGATTGAAGATGTAGTCGTTGTTGCCGTCGCCGCCCATCGTGGCGATGTAGTATTTGTCGCGCAGGATTCGCAGCCTCGAGAGCCGCACATCCGCACCGTGGGTGCCAATCCCAGCCGGCGCCAGATCGCCGGGCTCTTTGTCTGAAGAATACGGCGTGACCAGATCGACCGAGTCGTATTGCGTCGGCCCCTCGAATTTCACAACGGCGCCATTGACCCACAGCAGCATTTCATGGTCGCAGTTTGACAGCCGGAGACGATATTTGCCCGGCCCGGTGACCGACGTCTGGGCTTTGACTTGCGCGATTTTGTGGCCGTCGTCGCCGGAAAAGATTAGCGATTCCCCGCCGGGATCGACCATGCTCATCGTCGCCTGCCCATTAGCCAAGTCGATCCGGCAAAGATGCTTCACGCCGCCACGGACGAGCATGAGCGTTAACTCACCGCTTTTGCTCATCACATCGGCGGTGCAATCCACGGCCAAATCATCGACCCAGTGTTCCCCGAATGCGCCCGGCGGCGGCTCTTCGCCCAGTTGCGGACCGGGCGGTATGTCTGCCGGCGGGCGGTAGCCCTGAGTGAGCGGAAAGCGCCACATTGGCACAACTCTGCTGCCAACCGCTTGCTCGCGAGCGGCTGTGTTGTAGGCATAGTAGTCGGCAATCAGCTCGCCGCGCCGCTGAGCGATGTCTTGCGGGAGCTGGTGGTGTTCGTCCACCAGTTTCCAGTCTTCATACGACGGCACTAAATGGCGGTAACGAATCCACGCTTCCGCCTCGCCGGCGGGGCGGACGGCGAATGCTCGGCCGCCGTCGAGGACCTCCCATTGGCCGCTTTGATTCTTTTCCGCTGGCGGCCAATTTTGCCAGCGGCTGGGCCAGCCGAGCTTGGTTAGATCTGGCGGAATGTGGTCTGTGTCATCGACGATTTGCAGCAAAGCATCGAGCTTGGGCGGCGGCTTGCGGGCGATTAGCAGCTTGTCTTCGGCGTCGCCTTTTTGCCGGGTGTAGATATTACCGCCGGCGATCTCCAAATATTCACCGGGAAGACCGACCAGCCGTTTGATGTAATTGACAGCCGCATTGCCCGGAAACTTGAAGACGATCACATCCCAGCGTTCGGGCTCCTCGAAGTCGTAACAAAACTTGCCGACGATGATCCGGTCGCCACTGAACGAAGCTTCGTTCGGATTCTCGCGCGGATTGAGCCGCTGCGTGTACCGGCAAACCGAGCAGGTGCCGTTGACGACATGCATCCCGGTGAGGACTTCGTTGTCGGCCTCGGGGCTGCAACTCACCTGATACCACGTGCCGCATTTGGGACATTTGAGATCTTTATGCCGGCCAACGAGCGTGGGGGCCATCGAGCCGGTGGGAATGACAAACGCTTCGGCGACGAAGCCGCGGAAAAGCAACGCGAGAATGACCGCCATCGCGATTGATTCGACCGTTTCCCGCCAGCCGCCGTCGGGTGGCTCGGACTTTCCAGGCTCCAGTTGCTTCTTCGACTCGGTAACTGTTTTGGTTTTGCTCATAGTTCTGCTATTCGTCGCTCCGCCCGCAATATAGCCGAACCGGGCTCGTCCAAGAACGCGAACGCCCTTCTCACTTGCCCGGTTTTCCAACTCGGCCTAGACTAAATCCGCAGCCGCTGCCCATACGTCCCAACCTCTTCCCTCACAAGCATTTCCTGCCGATGCCACTGGCCGATTTTGCCTTCCAGCGCTGCATCAGCCCGGCTTGCGGCTATACGTGCGGGGTGGAGGAAGTCCGCACCGCTTGCCCTAAATGCGGCGACCTTTTGGACGTGGCCTACGACTGGAACAAGGCTAAACCGCCCAAGACGCTGAAGTATTTCGAGGAAATGTGGGCCCGGCGGAACGAGCCACTGCGGTTTAGCGGCATTTATCGGTTCCACGAGCTGTTGCCGTTCGCGACACCCGATTCGGTCGTGACGGTGGGTGAGGGGCAAACGCTGCTACAGCATGCCGAGTCCGTTGCTCCGTATGTGGGCCTGAAAGGCGGCCGGCTGTACTTGCAGTACGAGGGGATGAACCCCTCGGGCTCGTTCAAAGATAACGGCATGTCAGCCGCGTTCACGCACGCGCGGGCGATTGGCGCCAAGCGGGCGGCGTGTGCCTCGACCGGCAACACGAGCGCGTCACTGGCGATGTACTGCGCCGTGACGCGACTAATGAAGGCCGTCATCTTCATCGGCTCGGGAAAAATCAGCTACGGCAAGCTGTCGCAGGCGCTTGATTACGGCGCGCTCACGATCCAAATCGCCGGCGATTTCGACGACGCGATGGTCCGCGTGCAGGAAGTCTGCCGCGACCTGGGCATGTATCTCGTTAACAGCGTCAACCCGTTCCGACTCGAAGGCCAGAAGACGATCATGTTCCGCGTGCTGGAGGCGCTGCGGTGGGAGGTGCCCGATTGGATCGTGGTTCCCGGCGGCAATCTGGGCAACAGCAGCGCATTTGGCAAGGCGTTCGCCGAATTGAAGATGCTGGGGCTCATCGATCGGATGCCGCGGCTGGCGGTGATCAACGCTGCGGGCGCGGATACGCTGTTTGAGCTGTACGAGCATCGCGGCCTGCGGTGGAACGGTGGCAGCTCGGATATGGCGATCGCGAATCACTATTTCACGGAGCTGGATCAACTGGGACGGAAGGCTTCGACGATCGCCAGCGCGATTGAGATCAACCGGCCGGTGAATTTGCGAAAGTGTCTGCGGGCGCTCCACGATATGAACGGGGTGGTCCGACAAGTGAGCGATCAGGAAATGCTCGATGCCAAGGCGAAAATCGCCGCCGGCGGTTTTGGTTGCGAGCCGGCCAGCGCCGCGAGCGTCGCGGGAGCGCGGCTGTTGTGCGACCAAGGCGTGATTGGAGCAGATGAGCGCGTCGCCTGCATTTTGACCGGTCATCAACTCAAGGATCCGACAGCTACCGTGGCCTATCACACGACCGACCAAGAGCAGTTCAACAAAGTGCTCGGCAGCCGCGGTGTGCGCCGCGCGAGCTTTGCGAATCGCGCCGTCGCGGTGCCGAATGATCTGGGCGAAATCGTCAAAGCGATCCAGCTCTATAGCTAAACACGGTACGTCGCTATTCTTGCTCTCGGGCGCACCACTTTTGCCGCCCGAGTTGGCGGCTTAAATTGTTAGTTTTGCTTTGCCAGCTCAACAATCCCTCGTTTAACGCATAGCCGAAGGCGAAGGCATTTGGCGATTCGCGGTCGCCGATGGCTCCCCGTTAAACGACTATAAGGAGCCAGACCATGGTCAAAACTGCCAGCACGATGAAAAAAATCGGCACTGCCGCGCCGGACTTCAATTTGATGAACGTCGATGGTCGGATGGTCGGCCTGCACGACTTTGACGATAAGCCGGCATTGCTCGTGATCTTCATGTGCAACCACTGCCCCTTCGTGAAGCACGTCGCTGATGGACTCACCAAGCTGGCGATGGACTACATGCCCAAGGGCGTGGCGATCGTCGGCATCAACAGCAACGACGCGGCGACGCATCCGCAAGATTCCCCCGAGCAGATGGTCCATGAGGCCGAGGCCCGCGGTTATCTGTTCCCGTATCTTTATGACGAGGCGCAGGAGGTTGCCAAAGCCTATGGCGCGGCTTGCACGCCGGATTTTTTTCTCTATGACAAAACAGGACAGGACAAATCAAGGAAGCTCGTTTATCGCGGCCAGCTTGATGCCAGCCGCCCCGGCAACAACATTCCCGTCACCGGCAAAGACCTCCGCGCCGCGCTCGAAGCCGTTCTCGCCGGCCGCGCGCCGAGCGAACAGCAAACTCCAAGCATCGGCTGCAACATCAAATGGAAAGCGGGAAGTGAGCCGCAGTATTACGATCCGGTCGGCGTGAAGTAGCCGCCTGTAAACCATCGTCAATTGTCGCGCTCTGAGTACTCCGAAAGCAAAAATGCAACCTATTCAGTGGCGTCCTAATTTGGTTCGTCGCCGTCATTGGCCTCGTCATCTTTCATGGATGCCCATTTGGCATGCTCTGCCTTGATCATCCGGTCCCATAACCAGAACAGCGACACGGCGGCAATGCCCAAAAAGAAGAAGTAGGCATTAAACGTGATCGCACCGTAGGCAATGGCAACGAAGCCGGCAATTCTCGCAAGGAGGAACCGGAATCTTCTATAAGCGTCCTTGAGCCGCTGGAATTCCGATTCGTTGCTCCACGTGTGATCTTCATCTTGCTCCTGTATCGTGCCGGACCGATAAATCCTCTCAAACCACCAGCCCCAGACCGCATACTGCAGCGCGATAATTGCGAGCACTCCAAAGCCGATCAGGAACGGCCAGATCGTGCCCATAATGAAAAAAGTCATCGCCGCCGTCAGGACCAGACCAAATAACGCGGCCAGATAGACCAAGAAAAAACCTCGCGGCTTGGTTGGTGGTTGAGGCGGCTGAGGTAACGGCATCATGCGCTTATCCATCGCCATTACTGTATGCCAGGCCGAGTGGCTGCCGTAGGCCCAGCGCCGCCGGTCGTTTGGTCTGCGGCCAGTGCGATCGCGCCATGGACGACGGCCAACTCGCCGAGCGCCGCGGGAACAATCTTGTAGGAGTCGGCCAGCGGCGGAAAGACATAGCGGGCAACTTCAGCGCGCAGTGGAACAAAGAAAAACGGCTCGCCAATGAGCGACACGCCGCCGCCCACGACGACGATTTCCGGCGCGACAAGCGTGATGACTTGTGCGATCGCCCAGCCGAGAGCCTGGCAGGCGTGAGCCAGCACTTGCCGGGCGATTTCATTACCCTCCGCCGCGGCGGCAGCGACGGTTTTGGCCGTAAGTTCGTCAAGATTGTTGCCGCAGCGACGAAGTAGATCGGCCCGGCAGTCCGATTTGCCGTTTTGGGCGTCTGCCAATCGTGAGCGCGCTGCCGCGGCGATCGCTGGCCCCGCGGCGAGAGACTCAACGGTGATTTCAGGCCGATTGGCATTCAATCCCGGGCGCAAATGGCCAATCTCTGCCGCCGCGGGCCGGCCCACGCCATGCAACCGCCCGCCAATCACCAGCCCACCGCCAATTCCGGTTCCGACCGTGGCGTAAAAAACACTTCCGGTGCCGACGCCCGCGCCGAAACGAGCCTCACCAACAGCCGCCGCGTCGCAATCGTTGGCGAGCGTCGCTGGTCGGCCCATGTGCTCTTGGCACCAGCGGGCGAGCGGAAATCGTTCCCATCCGGCGATCTGATGGCTCTTCGTCGTGAAACCGTTGGCCGCATCAATCGGCCCGCCGAAGCCAATCCCGATCCGCTCGATGCGGTGCTTTTTCCCGAGTTCCGCCGCGGCCGAGTTAATTTGCTCCAGAATTCCGGCTGCGCCCTTCGCCGCGTCCACATCGCACCGCACAAGATCGACGATCTGGCCGTCGCCGACTCCGACGCCAAGCTGCAATTTGGTGCCGCCGATTTCGATGCCGAGGAACATACGCCGATTATCTACGTGGAATGATGGCCGGATGAATCGAATCTAACGAATACACGACGTCGGCACATCGCCGTTGACGTGCCCCAGCCAGGAACAGGCCGCGGATGCACGCGGATGACACGGATCGACAGTCGATGGGCTACGTTTGTAGAGCAAATACCCGCCCGCGGAATTCAGAATGCGCCGTCTATTTTATTTGATTCTCGTCGCCGCCCTCGGCAGCCTCATTGCCGGCTGGCTGTCGGCCGCCGAGCCGCTGATCAAGCTGGAAATAGCCGGCCGCCTGCTCGAAGGCATGCCGCTGGCCATTTCGGAGAAAAAAATATTCTTCCTCGCCCGCGATGGCCAACTCACCGAGTTCGCGCCGACCGAAGCCAGCAACTACTCGCGACTCGACGGCAGCTTTCGCGGCTATTCGCAGGCCGAAATGCGCGGCCTGCTGCTCCGCGAGTTTCCGCAGTTCGAAGTCTCCGGAATCGGCCACTACCTCGTCGTGCATCCGGCCGGAAAGCGCGACCAATGGGCACCGCGGTTCGAAGAGTTGTACCGTTCGTTTCAGCAGTATTTCTCCGCCCGCGGCTGGCAGCTTTCTGAGCCAAAATTTCCGCTTGTCGCCATCGTCTTCCCGCGACAGGTCGATTTCTGGCAGGCGGCTGCACGCGAAGGCTACGAGCCAAACCCTGGCCTGCTCGGCTACTATTCACCGCTATCGAATCGCATCATGATGTTCGACGCTGCCGCGTCGCGTCCTGGGTGGGACTGGACGACCAACAGCGACACGATCATCCACGAAGCGGCCCATCAGACGGCATTCAACACAGGCGTCCATCAGCGCTTCGCCCAGTCGCCACGCTGGCTTGTCGAAGGCCTCGGCACCCTGTTCGAGGCCCGCGGCGTCTGGCAATCGCGGACTTATCAATCGCAGAGCGACCGCATCAATCGCGGCCGGCTTACTACCTGGCAATCGCTCGCCAAATCGCGCCGGCCCACTGACATCATCGCTCAGTTGGTATCCTCCGACCGCTTTTTCGCCCGTGACCCCGAAGCGGCCTATGCCGAAGCTTGGGCGCTTTCGTTTTACTTGATCGAAACATCGCCCAAAAAATACATTGAGCTGCTCAACAAAACAGCCAATCGCCCTCTGTTCGCCGAATATCCGTCCGCCAAGCGACTCGAAGATTTTACCAGCGTCTTCGGCACCGACTTCGCGATGCTCGACGCCCGGCTGCAGCGGTTTATCGCCGGGCTGAAGTAACCCCGAACACACTAGCCCGAAGCGCAAGAGAGGGTAAACGGCGTTTGCTCCTGCGGTTTGCATCCCTCTGCGTCTTCGCGCCTCTGGGTCTTTGCGTTAATAAAGAGTTCCGTCTGATAGGCTAACGACGCCCGAACTTGCCGGTCGTTGCCTCCGTACTAGCCACTAGCACTAATCACGAGCAATCGTCCCGCCATGCTCCAACTCACGGGCGTCAAAAAGTCATACGTAGAGCCGGATGGCGGCCGGCTACTTATTTTGGATATTCCCCGTTTTGCCGTCGGCGATGGCGAGCAAATGGTGCTCATCGGCAAAAGCGGCTGCGGCAAGACGACGCTCTTGCACACGATTGCGGGCATCACGCGGGCTGACGCGGGCGAAATCAAGATTGACGGCATCGACATTGCGAATCTCTCCGAAGCCGGTGTCGATAAAGTCCGCGCCGCGAAGATCGGCTATGTGTTCCAGACCTTCAACTTGCTGCCCGGTTTCACGGCGCTCGAAAACGTGTTGCTCGGGATGACCTTCGCACGCGGCCGGAAGGATCCGGCCCGCGCCCGGCAATTGCTCGACCGCGTCGGCCTGACTCATCGCTCGACGCACAAGCCGACGGCCCTCTCCGTCGGCGAGCAGCAGCGCGTCGCCGTCGCCCGCGCGCTGGCCAATCGGCCCAGTATCCTTTTAGCCGACGAGCCGACCGCCAACATCGATCCCCGCAATCAGCAAAAAATCGTCGATCTAATCAAGGGCACCTGCCGCGAAGAGAATGTCGCGCTGATCATCGTCACGCATTCGATGGAAGTGGCCGGTCAGTTCGAGCGCATCGATCGACTGGAAGACATTAACCTGGTAACGGCGGCGGCGGTGCCCGCATGAGCCAAGAGCAACCTAGAAGCATGAAATCCGAAACACGAAATTCGAAACAAGCACAAATGATTGAAGGAAGAATTTTCAAAACAGAATCCCGGACACGTTTTCGTCATTCGTGCTTGATGCTTTAAATTTGTTTCGTGCTTCGAATTTCGTGCTTTTGAACCACAACGATGAGTCTTTTTCGAATAGCTCTGAGAAGCATTTTACAGCGCGGCGTGGCCTCGCTCTTGACGATGCTCTCGATGGCCTTGGGCGTCATGCTCGTCGTTGCCGTGCTCTCGATCCACGGCGTCGTCTCGCAATCGTTCAAGAACAATGCCAGCCTCGGCTACAACATGATCGTGGGGGCGAAGGGTGGGCAGGAGCAACTCGTCCTTAACACCGTCTTCTATCTCAGCAAGCCGGTCGAGAATATTCCTTACACTTACTACCTGGAATTTCTGAAACGCGAAGAACGGGACCGTCTGCAAACCCATTCGTTCGCCGTGGAGTGTCGAGCGGCCCTGTACGAAGCAACGCAGCTCTTGCCGGCCGATCCTGGTGGGATAATAGGCTTCGTGGATGGCCGAACGATCGATCGGCTCGGCCTGGCTTTGATCCCCGACACTCGCGTAAAGCCGCATCATCCGCCTGTCGAAGTTGGCCGTGAGGGCAAATACGGCTTGATGACCGAAACTGCCATCCCGCTGTGCCTGGGCGACTATTTTGGCCGCTTTCGCGTTGTTGGCACGACGCCCGTGCTATTCGACAACTTCGTCTGGGATATCGAAAACAATCGCAAGTTTGAAATGGCCCAGGGACGCAACTTCCATTGGCACGATCCCGAGCACGGCTATTTTGAGGCCGTCGTCGGGGCCACCGTCGCCCGCGAGCTGAATGTCTCGCTGGGCCAGGGAATCTCGCCCCGCCACGGCGATCCTGAAGGGCACACGCACGAGCAGAAATTCGCCGTCGTTGGCATTCTCGCCCCCAGCGGCACACCCAACGACCGAGCTGTGTTCGTGAACATGGAAGGATTCTATCTCATGGCGGATCATGCCAATCCGCTCAGCGAGGAATCGCCGGATAAAGCCGCCGATCGCCCGCAGCTCGATGACAAGGAGGCCTTTCAAGCCTGGCAAAAGTCCAAAGCCGCTGCAGCAAAAAAAGCCAAGGTCGAGCAGACCGTCGATCCAGAGCCGCTGCCCGTCGAGCAGCGCGAAATCACGGCGCTACTATTAAAGGTGCCGTACCAATTCGCGCCCGGCCTAGAAAACGCGATCAATGAAGGCACGCAAGCCCAAGCCGTGCTGCCGGTCGCGGTCATCTACGGCCTCTTCGAGTTCATTGTCAAACCGATCGAGTGGACGCTGCTGCTGCTCACTGCGATGATCTGCGTGGTCTCCGGAATCAGCATCCTGGTCAGCATCTATAACTCGATGAGCGAACGCCGCGGCGAAATCGCCGTCATGCGGGCCCTCGGCGCCGGCCGCGGCACCGTCATGTCGATCATTCTGCTGGAAGCGACGCTACTGGCCCTCGGCGGCGGCTTTCTCGGCTGGTTCTGCGGCCACACCGGCTGCTGGGCCATGAGCCCCTGGGTTGAGCAACAAACCGGCGTTCAAGTCGGCTTCGGCATGCTCGAGCCGTCCATCGGTCTCTTGCGAATCTTCGGCGCCACCGGCGACGCCGCGGAGCGTCTCCGCATCCCCCTCGAATCGGTCCTGCTGCCCTCGCTCGTTTTTCTTGCCATCCTTGTCGGCATCTGGCCCGCCATTAGCGCTTATCGCACCGATGTGGCCAAATCGCTTGGCAAGTAGGTCCCGCCTGCCAGGCGGGACCTTGCGAGATGTGAGGCAGGCCGAGACGCCAGGTCCGTCCCGGCAGGACGGACCTACTTCAACCCGGCCAAAAACGCTAACAAATCGGCGGCTTGTTGTGGCGATAAATCGCGTAAGAGTAAATCCGGCATCAGCGACTTCTGCTGCGGCACCGAGCGCTCGATCTCCGCGGCCGGAATCGTCACTTCCTTCAAATCGGCCTTCTTGAGGACGACTTCCGTATCGCTGCGGCGAACCAAGAGTCCCGTATGCACTTCGCCGCCAGTCGTTTCCACGAGATGCGACACAAACTGCGGCTCGATCGTCTTCGACGGCTCCAAAATGTTTTCGAGCAGCTTCGGTTTATCGAGCTTCTTGCCAATCTGGGTCAAATCCGGGCCGAGCGTCTGCCCCTGGTCGCCGATCTTATGACAGTTTTTGCATTGCACGCCGGCCGTTTCAAAAAACAGCGATCTGCCGCGCGCTGCGTCGCCTTTCAAGCCGAGAATGTCAGCCGGCTTGATCGAGCCTCCCAGCCGCTGCAGCCGCTTTTCTTCCGGAATAAAGCGCTCGAACAAGTCGCGAATCGCAGGATCGGCCTGCGCATATCCACGCACAATAATATCGGCCTTCCGGCGGTCATAAACTGGCTCGCTCCAACGATTGAGTAGATCGACGAGCGCGAGCGCATTGTCGGGAGAGGCAAACAATGTCGCGAAATCGCTTTCACTGGCGCGATCCCGATCGACAGCGCCCAGCGCCGCCGCTCGCTCTTTATCCAAGCGGGCCAGGCTCTTGCGGTTAGCATCGTTATCCGGCTTTAGCGAACGAATCCATTCCCGAATCAATTTTGTGCCATCGGAATCGACAACCGTCGAACCAAATTGCGGCATCCGCCCATGGCCGAGCTTGCTCATGCGGTAATACAGCACCGATCGGTATGGATCGCCCGGCGCGACAATCTCTACGCCCGAGATGCCAAACGTTCCCTGCGTCGGCCGCGAGCCAATCAAACTCGTTTTGGCTAGCGAATGCTGAAACTGCACCTCGAAAAACGACGCTCCGCCGCCGCCGCGGGTATGGCAGTGGCCGCAGTTCACATGCAGATAAGCCCGGGCCCGCGCTTCGAGCGGCTCGGACTCGTCGTGCGGACTGGGCAGGCGAACGCGGTTTTCAGGCAGCCGTTGCAGGAACAGGCCCATCGCGTCGAGGTTTGTCAAATGATTGGCGCGATCGAGCTGATTGGGCCGAAAACCGAGGACCGTGCCCACCCGCGATGTATGACACAGTATGCACTCCGTGCGGCTGGCATGATGCCAAGTCTGCCGTCGCGGGTCTTTGGAAGCGTCAGCGTCGCGAATGAACAATTGCCGGTCACTGCCAACATCGTCTGCCAACACCGCGTCCGTCTGCTCGTCGTTCCAGAGGTAGTTGTAAGCTTTCCACGTATCCAAGTCGTAGTGCAGGATTTGCGTTTCCAGCCGCCGCCGGGAAGCCGCGTTGCCGGGTTCCAATTCGATCGAAATGGTTTTTGCCAGCACGCCGCCATCCGGAAAATGCCAATCGCCGGCGAAGTAGCCAACCATGCCGTCGCTCTTGGTGAACGTATCGAGCGCACTGTCGCCGGGCAGCGCGACAAACCGCTCGGCAACGGTTCCATCGGCCCACGGCTCAGCATTCACGCTGTACGGCACGACGCCGGCCGCCGGCCGATGCGCCGCCGCATCCGCAAACAGTCCCGTCTCGCTCAGCTTCCGCGGAAAATTCTGGTTCGCGTCACGGCGCGGATTGGGAATGAGTCGGTGCAATGTGCCACTGGGAAAATCGACGATCAAGACATCGCCGTTTTGGTCGCGGCCAAAGCTGACGGGCTGCAACTGCGTATCGACCAGCTCGTCGCGCCACGTCACTTTGTTCCCGTCGTGCCGCAGGGCCCAGATTTTGCCCGTGACATAGTCGCCATAGATCCATGCTCCACGCAGGTCAGGCAGCCGCGACGTGAGCGAGACATAGCCGCCGGTAATGGATCGCGACTCGATGTGACTGTGAGCCACCGCCGGGGGCAAAATCGGCGTCGGACCCGTTGGCCGCTCTTCATGCACCGACTGCGGTCCCTCAACAACACTCCAGCCGTAATTGCCGCCGCGCTCAATCGCATAAACCAATTCCCACTTCTCCCACCCGACGTCGCCCACCCACAGCGAGCCATCCGCCGGATCGAACGACATTTTCCACGGATTCCGCAGGCCATAGGCCCACACTTCGCCGCGGGCATTCGGCACACCTACGAACGGATTGTCCGGCGGAATACGATACGGAAGGCCATTGTCGCGATGATCGACGTCGATTCGCAAAATCGAACTTTCGAGGTCGCTAATGTCCTGTCCCGTGTTGCGACCGTCGGGCGGAAATGCGTTACCGGCGTCGCCGGTCGAGATATACAGATAGCCGTCGGGACCGAATTGCAGATGTGCGCCGTTGTGTCCACCGCCACACCAGCGGAGCACAACCTCCTCGCTCTCAGGAATCAGTCGCGGCGGATCGCTTGCAGTCACTTTGAACCGCGAGACTCGGGACCCATCGGGATCGCCGTTTTTAAGAACGTAGGAAATATAGCACTCGTGGTTTTCAGCGAACCGTGGATGGAACGCGCAACCGAATAGCCGCGTGAAACTCGGATCGCGTTCTTTGATGTCGCCAAACAGGTCGCGCGACACCGCATCGGCTTGCGGCCGATTCTCGAACGAATAGATCTTGCCACCGACTTCCAACGCCAAGAGCCGATTCGTTCCGGGAATCGCCGTCAGCTCCACGGGCTGATTGAACACCAGCGAAGGAAAAATCCGCTCGGTGACATACGGCCGCGGCGGCTCGGGCGAACCGACGATCCGTGAGCCAACCCACGGCTGACGTTTCGCGATGTCCGTCTGCCCGCTGGCGGCGGAAACGGCACCCAGCACGATTGCTAAACCTCGAACCGCATTCGCAAAAATGGTAGTATTCATGGCGACCGCGATTGTAGCACCTGCGAAGTAGCAACTCATCTTAGCCAGCTCGATGAACGAATTTCTCGGCAATGATTTCCTGAGCCTAGCCGGCAAAAAGCTGCTCGTCTTCGGCGTCGCCAACAAAAAGAGCGTGGCCTATTGCGTCGGCAAAACGCTGGAAGAAGCTGGTGCGACCGTCGTTTATGTTGTTCGCAGCGAAGAACGCCGCCAAAGCGTCGGCAAAATCCTCGGCGGGGCGGAGATTCACGTCTGCGACGTCGAGCGCGAAGACCAGATTACCCGACTGAAAGAAGAGCTCGCCGGCCGCGGACACAAATTTGCCGGCCTGCTGCATTCCATCGCTTTCGCGGATTACGAAGGCGGCATGAAACCGTTTCACGAGACGCCCAAGCGGGCGTTCCTGCGCGCGGTCGATATCTCGTGCTATTCGCTGATCGCGGTCTGCAACGCGCTAAAGGATTTGCTGGAACCCGACGCTTCCGTCGTCACCGTTTCGATCTCCACGACCCGTATGGCCAGCGAAAATTATGGCTACATGGCCCCGATCAAAGCGGCGCTCGATTCGTCGCTGGCGTTTCTCGTCAAGAGCTTCAGCCGATTCTCGCAGATCCGCTTCAATGCCGTCGCGCCGGGCCTATTAAAGACGAGTGCCTCCGCGGGCATTCCCGGCTACGTCGATTCGTACCTCTACGCCGAGCAAATAATCCCCCGCAAATCGGCCGTGCAAACGCAAGAAGCGGCCAACGTCGCGGCGTTTCTGCTCAGCCCACGTTCCAGCGGCATCAACGCTCAATCGCTGATCGTCGATGCTGGCATGAGTATTAATTACTTCGACGCAGCTGTGATCAGCCAGTTTACGCACGGCCAACAGGCGAATGGTGGTGACAAACTCCCTGGCACACCGTGATTGCGCATCGTCCTGATCCGCGCGGTATAATCATTCCATGGCACCGTCGACAAATACCATCGCCGCTCACATTATCGCCACACCAGGCACTTGCGGAGGAGTTCCTCGCATTGATGGCAGTCGTATTCGGGTGAGTCAGATCGTGCTGATGACTGAGCAGGGCATGTCGGCCGACGAAATTGTGAGCAACTTTCCACACCTCACGCTGGCACAGGTGTACGCCGCCTTGTCGTATTATCATGATCACCGTGCTCAAATCGACGATGAGATTCGAGCCGCGGATGAGCAGTTCCGCCATTTGAAGTCTCAAATCGCTACTGCGGGCTGAGTGACGGGGCAATGGAACTCAAGTTTCACCTGGACGAGAGCGTAGCCCATGCCATTGCCCAGGGATTGGTAATGCGCGGAGTCGATGTGACTACTTCGACGGATGCCGAACTGCTAGGAGTTGCAGACAAAACGCAATTCGACCACGCGGTCAAATCTGAGCGCGCTCTTGTCACTCATGACCAGGACTTCCTTCGCATTGCGGCGGAGAATTCCGACCATCCAGGCATTGCGTATTGTCCGCCGGAGCATCGCTCAATCGGGCAAATTGTCTTGCGACTCATGCACCTTTGGCGAACCGTGAGTGCGGAGCAGATGCGCGGACGTATTGAATATCTATAGGCCAACTCGAAATCTGCATACAGGAAACAATTTCAACATGCTATCTGCCCTCAATCGCCGCTGGTGCGTAACAATTTTTCTGCTGGCGCTTGGCGGCGCAATCAACGGGCAAGCAAATGAGCCGGCTGCGACGGCGAGTGACGAAGTCTTCACCGTCGTGCTGCTTCCGGATACGCAATTCTATAGCGAAAAATATCCGGAAACGTTCGTCGCTCAGACGATGTGGATTCGCGAGCGGGCCAAGGCCGACAATATCAAGTTTGTCGTCTGCTTGGGCGATATTGTGCAAAATGCGCATGTTGAGGGCGAATGGCGGCGGGCGGACGAAGCGGCACGTATTCTCGACGGCGTCGTGCCTTATAGTTCCGTGCCCGGCAATCACGACCTGGTCGTCAAAGACAAGGTCATCACCCGCGACAGCACGCTGTACAACAAATACTTTGGCGTCGAGCGGTTTCGCAAAGAGCCGTGGTATGGCGGCCACGCGGGTATGTCAAACGACAACAATTACTGCACGTTTCGCGCGGCGGACCGCGATTTTCTGGTGCTCAGCTTGGAATTCGCACCGCGCGACGAGATGCTAACTTGGGCCGCCGAGATTTGCCAAAAGCATCCGGCTCACAACGTGATTGTGGCGACCCACAGCTACCTCAATCTGCAAGGCCGGACGACCAGTCAGGCCAAGGTCGATTCATCCGCCAACAGCGGCCAGCAAATGTGGGACAAGCTGGTGAGCAAGCAGTCGAACATTTTTATGGTCGCTTGCGGACATGTGGGTGGCGTGAATCTGCTCGTCAGCAAGAACGACGCGGGCGGGCAGGTGATCGAAATCCTGACCGACTATCAGAACCTAGATAAGGGCGGACTGGGGTGGCTGCGGACAATGAAATTCGTGCCCGCGGAAAACAAGATTTACGTCGATGCTTACTCGCCGCTGCTAAAAGAGCGCAATCCCGATCCCAAGCACACGCACACGATCGACCTGGATTTCAGTTTGCTGCGTCGGACGCGGTCATAATCGATCGTTCGGCGAAATGCGGCCGCGACACACCATTTTTTGACGGCTGCAAGCTGCGCTGCCAATCGACTGCCAGCATCACGCAATTGATCCCGCTGCCGATGCCTAGGAGCGCGACGTGTTCTTGCTCGTCGATGAAGCCACCTTCGATCGCTAAAGCCAGCGTGATCGGCAGGGCGACCGAGCCGGTGTTGCCGAGCCAGGGAAATGTCGCGTAATCGCGCTCGGGGGTCAGGCCAAGCGATTCGAGCATCATGCGGCGATGCGTGCCGCCGACTTGATGGCAGATCGTTTTGTCAATTCGCTCCCGGTCCCACGCACTGGCCTTCAAAAACTGACTGAACGTCTCAATGCCGGCGGCTAAGCCTTCAGCCAATAGCTGCTCCGAATCGGTCTGCATCAAGATCTGCGAGCCAATTCCGCTGCCGGCCGCGTGGCCTCCGGCACATAGCTCGTGATGCGTCGTATGCGCGCGAGCGGCAGCAGCTACCAGGCGATTCTTCGTCCGACTAATGCTCTCGTGAGTCAGCAGCACCGCCGCGCTCGCCGATCCAATCGTCAGCGACGCAAACGCCGGCTTCACGGTTTCGCGCGTCAGCGATTGATCGCGATTTAGTTCGTCGATCGTGCTTTCCAATAGCGTCCGGCTGTCTTCGGCGCCCACAACTAATCCGGCGCGTATCTGGCCCAACTCAATCAAGTTGGCAATTTGCAAAATGCCGTTCAGCAGTCCCAGGCAAGCATTGGAAACGTCATACACGAGGCAATTTTCGGGCAAGCCAAGCGCGTGATGCACTCGGCAAGCCGTCGCCGGTTCAAGCTGATCGCGGCAGACGGAGCCATGGATCAGGCAGCCGATCTGCTGCGGGTCAATTCCCGACGTTTCGATCGCCTTTCGCCCACTCACGATGCTGTGGTCGCTTGGCCGCGTGCCGCGCGGCCAGAGCCGCCGCTCGCGAATGCCGCTCATCAGCTCCAAGCGGCCTTCGGGCAATTTCAATCGCGAATAGCGCGGTGCAAGTCGCCGCTCGATATCGTCGCTGCTGATGATTTCGGCGGGAATAGCATAGCCCAGCGATTCGATGCAAACATGGCGATAACGCATCCTTTAAACATAGAGGCGGTCAACAAAACCGTAAACGCCCAAAGCAGCCTTTAGCCGGGAGCAAACCTGCTCCCGGAGCGCCGCGAGTTCGTTATCCACCGCCAAATTCCGGGACCAAGTTTGGTCCCGGCTATTTAGAATTCAACCCGCGATCAGCGGCCGAATGATTTTCCCGCCGTCCGAAATGGCAATCGGCCGCCCCACGGGGCTCATCTCCTCGCGCTTGGGGTCCATGCCGACGAGCGTGGCAATCGTCGCGAACAAATCCGGCACTTGCACCGGATCGCGCTCGACGTTGGCCCCTTCTGCATCCGTGCTGCCATAAGCAATTCCAGGCCGCGAGCCGCCGCCAGCGAGCACGGCTGACCAGGCAGCCGGGAAATGGTCGCGGCCCTGCGCCGGATTGATGACCGGCGTGCGCCCGAATTCGCCCATCCAGATAACGAGCGTATCGTCCAGCAGCTTCCGCTCGCTTAAATCGGCAATCAGCGTGGACATGCCCGGATCCAGATCGCGGCACAGCGAGCTGACGCGCGTGAAATTGTCCAGATGTGTGTCCCAGCCGTCGAGCGTGACCTCGATAAACTTCACTCCCGCCTCGACCAGCCGCCGCGCCATCAAGCAGCCGCGGCCAAAATCACTATCGCCGTATTTCTTTTGCAGCTCCTGCGGCTCATCCTTGACGTCGAATGCCTTGGCCAGCGGCGAGCGCATCAGCCGCACCGCCTTCTGATACACCACGTCGTGCGAGGCAATCTCGCGGCGGCCCGTTTGATCGCGAAAATCGTTCTGTAGTGCCGCTAGTGCTTCCAGCCGGCGGCTAAATCGTCCCGCATCGACATCTTTGGCGAGCGGCAGATTGCGGACGCCTTCGCCCGGCTTTTGAATTGAAAACGGGCCATGCTGAACGCCCAAAAAGCCCGAGCCAACAGACGCCCCGCGAATGCTTACGAAATTCGGCAACTCCGCCGACTCGTCGCCGAGTTCATGGCTGACCCATGCGCCGAGGCTCGGATGCTGCAGCGTCGTCGAAGGGGCGTAGCCGGTATGCATCAAATACACGGCCCGGTCGTGGTTTCCTTCTTTGGCCGTCATCGAGCGAATCACCGCCAGCTTGTCGGCCTGCTCCGCAACTCGCGGCAAATGCTCGGAGAACTTGACTCCTTTGATTCGCGTATCGATCGCCTTGAAGTCGCCACCCGTTTTCGCCCCCGGCTTCGGATCGAACGTATCGATATGGCTCGGCCCGCCGTTCATCCACAGCAAGATGCACGTTTTGCCTTTGCCTTTTTTTCCGGCGACCGCCGCCTGCTCCGCCGCCCGAAGCTGCCACCGCGGCACAGCGGCGCTCAGCGCCGCTCCGAGGCCACCGGCAATGAACGAACGGCGACCGAGGGCAGCAGAGGGACCTGAGCATTTTTCAGAATTAGTCATTACTCGACTCCAGCTTTTCAAAATCAACGGTCCAGTCCTCCAATTTCAATCCGGGCACTCGCCGAAAATCAACAAGGTTCCGTGACAAAAGTGTTGCGTTCTGGCTGAGCACGATAGCAGCTATCCGCAAATCCATCGTGCCAACCTTGATTTTGGCAGCTTTGAGCGATTGATAGCGGACAGCAGCGTTTTCATCGAAGCTTAGCACCGGCATCGAACAATAAACTCGCAGATGGCGTTCCAGCCGTCGGTAAGCATCGATCAATTCAGCGTTTCGTCTAGCTCGTGCTGCGACGGCCATCCAACCGCGTGTCTGTTCGTCGAAATTGGCAATTGTTGTCGCGAACTCCGTGGTGCCGATTTCGCTCATGCGGCGGCGCAAGTGTCCGCCCAACCTGCTTTCCGCTAGATGAATCAGCGACAGATAATCGGAATCAAGAACGAACATTCTTCCGCTTCTTCTTTGCTTTTTTCGGCTGCCGCAAACTCTTTTCGTTTTCCTTTCTGCGCCACTCGGCGCCGAGCCGCATGGCCTCCACGTACAACGGGTCGTTGGCAAATGCGCCCCAGGCTACGTCGAGCCAGTTGCTCTTTTTATCTTGGGCGCCGTTCACTTGTCGTTTGAGTGCGATAACTTCGGCTTCCAATGCTTCCAGTCTTTTTTCAACGTTTGCAGAACTCATACTTCTTTCCTCTCCGAGCCATCAGGGGTCCCCGATGACTCCCTCGTCTTTTAACGCCGCTCGCAATTCATGGAGCCCAACTACTGCTTGCCAGCCGCTGGTTTCGGCGGAATCAGGTGGATGAATCCAAATGGATACCCTATTTCCATCCTTGTTAAATTCAACAATCCGCGGCTTGGTCTCTCCGGGCGTCTGCCCAACAATCTCAACCATCAATTATTCTCCATTCGACTCCAGCACGCTATCAATGATTCGTCAAAAACTCGCTGCAATTCAAAAGCGCCCAGTGCAGATCTTCATAGGCTTGCTCTTTGGCTGTTTTCCCGCCGCCTTCCTGCGCCAAGGCGCGGAACGGCGCTTCGGCGGAGAATTCACGCAGCGCGCGGATATAGAGAGCGGCATCCGCGTTATTCCGCATCTTCGTATAAAGAACTTTGAAATCGGCCCCGCTCTTGGCGTTTTTGATCAGCTCGGAAAAATCAGTACCGGGCGGCGCGGTGACGATCCGCATGCTCGGCATGGCCGCCGCAAGGCCGCTGACTTTCATGTCGTTGTCGGCGGGAGCCGCAGTCGTCACCACGGCGTTCTCGGTTGCCACAAACTTCAGCCACCGCTCGGCTTCTTTATCGGTTGGCAGCCGCGATAGCGTCATTAGATATAGTTGGTCAATCCGATCACGATCGTCGCTGAGCTTCGTTTGCAGCGTCTGTTCCGCCAGGCCATCGATCGTCCGCGTCGTACCGCAGAACAGCGGCCCATTGAGCATCATCAGCGCCCGCGGAATCGTCTCGTCGAAATTGGTCGTCTCCGACGAATCGTCGTTGCTGATCTGCGTGACGAACTGCCGGGCGAACGACAGGCGAATCAGCTCCAGGCCTTGATTGCTGAGCTTCGCCAAATGCTCCTTCGAGCCGGTCGCCTGCAGCACCTCTTCGAGCAGCACCTCCACCTCAAGCTGCTTCATCGGATACCGCGACCACAAATCCGGCTCCGTCTTCCGCGCCTCATCCACGGCCTGGCACGCCTGGTTGTACGGCTTCGACGCACAGACCACCCGTATCAAATGCCGAATATCGTAATCATGAGCCGAGAAATCAGCCGCCAGCGTCTCCAATGCCTCGGGCAGCGTCGCCGGATTGCTCGGCCGAAAATCGTCGATCGGCTCAACGAAACCGCGCCCCAAAAACAAGCCCCACATTCGGTTCACAAACGCCTTGGTGAAATACGGGTTGTCCTTGGCCGTGATCCACTTGGCCAATTCCTTCCGCCGGCTGCCGAACGTGCCGGCTTCGTGCCCATCGAGCAACTTGGGCGTCGATTTCACATAATCCTTGTACGATGCCAGATACTGCTCGTTCTTCGCAGTTATCGGCGGAACGAATGCATGCTCGTTCACCTCGACCCGCGTCGTGCCGATCACGCCACCCTTGTCAAAATAGGTCGGCCATGTCTTCACGAAGAACGCCGTGAACTGCTTGTAGTCGTTCTGCGTCCACTTCTCCGTCTTGTGATCGTGGCATTGAGCACATTGCAGTTGCACGCCCAGAAAAATCTTGCTTGTCGCGCTCGACAGCTCCGGCATCGACATCCAATATTTCAAGAACCAGTTCACCGCCGGTGCATACCGCTCCTGCAGGTCGCTCGGGCTCGTATCGACGTTGTTCGGCTTGCGATTCGTGTTCCAGCCTTCCGCCGTGATCAGCGTGGTAACAATTTCGTCCCACTTGGCGTTCTTCGCGAATTCATCGCGTAGCCACATCTTGAACCCGTTTTGATCGATGTTCGCCGATTCGAGCGTGCGGCCCATCAGCAGGGCATTCCAATAATTGGCCCAACGCACCGCATATTCGGGACTGTCCAAAAGCTGATCCACTGCTCGCGATCGCTTATCGCCGCTCGGATCAAGCAAAAACTCGCGCACGCGCTCCGGCGTCGGCAGCGTGCCGGCGATGTCGAGATAGATGCGCCGCAGATAGCGGGCATCATCGACCCCGGCGGCCGGCTGAATTCCCTCGTCATTCCAAGCCGCCACGAATTGTTCATCGAGCTTTGCCAGCGTTGCCGAAATGTCGCCAGCCGGCAGTGCAGCAGCCGAATAAACCAAGAAAAACGCCGCAAAAACCGTAGTGCGCATCTGCAAAGACCCCGGGGGTTAGCAACAGACCACCTGGACGCAAAGCAATTATCGTAAAGTACCCCGCACGCCGGGGGCAATGTTTCGTAATATCTGGACGCTCGACCCTATCGGTTGCTTGCGAACGCTATCAGCGGTAACTAACATAAATGCCGGTCAGCCGCGTACTTACGCCTTTTTGTGGAAGTGGCCGGCCAGGCTCTCGACCGGTTTTCGACTGTGGCGACTGCCGCAGTTCTATACCCATTGGATTAACAGCAGGAGCGTCGTCCTCATGGCGAAACTCGTTTTTTCCCTCATTGCAGTCGCCATGCTGTCGTTATCCGGCCTGGCTTTCGGGCAAGATGCGATGCTCGAAGACCTCTATGGCCGCGGCGTTCATGCCTATTTTTCCGGGAACCTAACCGAGGCGTTCAACTCGCTGAACGCCGCCATCAAAAGTGGCAGCCGCGACCCGCGGGCTTTTTATTACCGTGGTCTGGTCTTGAACCGTTACGGCCGTCCCACCGAGGCGGCCGACGATTTTCGCAAGGGCGCCGAGCTCGAACTGCTCGGCGGTGAGCCCTATCCGGTCGGCCGCTCTTTGGAACGCATTCAGGGCAGCGATCGAATGCTGCTAGAGGATCACCGCCGCGTCGCCCGACTTGCTATTCATAACAAACAATCCGCACAGGACCGCGCTCGCTACGAACAAGTCAAACAAGCGGAAGCCGAGGTTTTGCGCCGCGGCGGAGCGCCAAGCCTGCCTCCGCCACCGCCGGTTGGCCGGCCAGATACCACGGATCCGTTCGCTGCACCACCCGCGCCGCCCGCCGCATTGCCTGCGCCCGCGCCGCTGACTCCCGCTCCCGTCTCGCCCCCTCCCGCGGCTGATCCGTTCGCCACACCCGCCGAGGCGCCATTGCCAGCCGAAGCGCCAGCCACACCCGCTCCCGTTCCCGCAGCGGATCCATTTGCCGAAGCGCCGGCTACGCCGCGCCCGGCAGCCACACCTTCCGCGCTGCCTGCTCCAGCTCCCGCTGCTGATCCATTTGCGGAAGCGCCGGTGGCGCCC
This sequence comes from Pirellulaceae bacterium, assembly GCA_036496265.1. GTDB lineage: Bacteria > Planctomycetota > Planctomycetia > Pirellulales > Pirellulaceae > CAYLLN01. The sequence goes on from DASXLL010000153.1 coordinate 43,561, forward strand.
GCCGCGCCCGCGCCGGCACCCACCCCCGCTCCGCCGGCAGCTGATCCCTTTGCTGACGCTCCGACAACACCCGCCCCGGCACCCGCCACACCCGCCACACCCGCCCCGGCACCAGTGCCGCCTGCTGCTGATCCCTTTGCTGATGCTCCCACGACACCAGCTGCCCCGCCCGTACCGGCCGCACCCGCCCCGGCTCCGCCTGCCGCCGATCCGTTTGCTGAACCAACGGCTCCGACTCCAGCCCCAGCACCTGCAACTCCGGCCCCTGCGCCCGCACCGGCCGCCGAGCCAGTTGTTGAGCCAGCCCCGCCAACTCCCGCCCCACCAGCCCCCGCTCCCGCCACACCGTGATTCTCGCGCGGTACGATTGAAGTTGGCAGTTTGAACAAGGAATAGAATGTATGAACGGGCGCAACGCTCGCGGCTATCGGTTCGTTCTTGTCTGGACGAGTACATTTTCGACAACCACGCTATTAACACTGGCAACAGCTGCCGTAGCCGCGCCATCGATCACGAACATATCTCCGCGCGGCCTGCAAATCGGTCAGCCGACGACGCTGGTCATCACGGGTACGGATCTCACCGCTGATCTGCAGCTTTTGAGCGAAGCCAGAATTGCAGGGCAAAAGGTCAAGCCGGGAGCCAAGCCAAATCGGGTGGAGCTGGAAATCGAGCTGGACAAAGGCACGCTGCCGGGGTTGTATGCCGTTCGCGTGGCTGATGCGGGGGGGATTTCCAGTCCAGTTGTCCTCGGCGTCGATCGGCTGCCGCAAAAGGCATTCAGGCCGACGGTTGGCGACTTGCCAATCGCGCTTAGCGGCAATGTGGGCGGTGCGGAAGTCGTCCAGACGAAATTGACCGGAAAAAAAGGGCAGCGGGTAATCATCGATGTCGAGGCGATGCGACTCGGTTCGGGTTTGAAGCCTGTTTTGCGGCTCGACGACAACCGGGGTACGCAAATTGCCTGGAGTCCACCGCGCAGCGTCATCGGCGGCGACGCGCGGATCGAAATGACGCTGCCGGCCGACGGCGACTACACGATCGAGCTCCACGACGAGTTGTTTCGCCCCGCCGGCAGCGGTTTCTTCCGGCTGAAAATTGGCGATCTGCAATATGCCGACTTGGCATTTCCGCTCGGCGTCGCGCTGGGCGGCAAGCAGACGATCGAATGTGTTTCGACTAACGTCCGGGCCAGTGCTGAGCTCAATGCCGTCGAATGGACTGTCCCCGGCGAGACCGTTGCACCGATTCCAGTCGCGGAACGACTGACGGGCGCTGAGCCGCGAGTGGCCGTGAGCGATTTTCCTGAGTTAGTCGAAACCCCCAATCGGTTAACCGCCGCGTCCACGCGGCGCGAACCTGGCGTGGACGCCGGGGTTGACCAAGAATCGCTGCCTGAGCTTCCAACTGCTCCCGTCGCCATTAGCGGAAGGCTATCGACGGTCGGCGAGGAAGACAAATACATCATTGCTGTGTCGCCGAAGCAGAAGCTGCGGTTTGATGTCGTCGCCCGCCAGTTCGGCTCGCCGCTCGACGGTGTCTTGACCATACGCAAGGAAGACGGCGAGCAAGTCGCCAGCGGCGACGATCGGCCCGGCAGCAGCGATCCGATGGTCGATTACACGGTGCCGGCTGGCATTACCAAGCTGCAGATCGCTCTCAAGGACCTGCTCGGCCGCGGCGGCGATGAATACGTCTATCGCATTGTCGTCCGCGACCAGAGCAAACCTGAGTTTTCACTCTCGTTGGCGACCGACAAGATTAACATTCCGGCCGGCTCTTCGCAAGTTGTTCCCATTCAAGTGACGCGCGCCAATTACACCGGCCCGATCGAACTATCGCTCGACGATCAGTTCTCAGAAATCGCACTACAAGGCAATGTCATTCCGGCCAACGCGACGATTGGACTTTTGACATTATCGGCCCAAGACGTCTCTCCGCAGGCGGCGCTCGCAAAGCTAATCGGCCGCGCGGTTGAAGCGAAGCCATCGCTCGTGCGGGCCGCCATATTCGGCGATGTTCCCGGCGCCAAATATCAGCCGCGAATTCGCCGCGAGCTTGGCCTGGCCATCACGCGGCCGTCGCCAGTCACGCTCGCTTGGCTGGCGGGCGAAAAGGATGAACTCTATCTCGGCGGTAAGCTCGCGGCTCATGTGCAATTCACGCGCGCCGCCGGCAGCAAGGACAAAGTCCGCCTGAAGCTGCTCACGTCACAGCCGATGCCAACAAAAACGGTCAAAACGCAGGGCCAGCCCGATCGAACCGTCGATGATGTCGATCGCACGTTACGACTCGAGGGCGATCCGACATTCGGACCGGACAAGAACGACGTGACAGTCAACATTCTCGTTCCCAGCGATTTACCCAAGCAGCCGTGGGAGTTGGTGCTGGTTGCGGAATCGCTGTCCAAGGATGGCAAGAGCGTTGTCAGCTCGGTCGCCGCACCGGTGCGAACGCTCTCGCCAGTCGCGCCGTTCACATTGGCTTTGACCAGTGACAAAAAAGCCGAGGGCAAGGCCGGCTTGGGCGATACGGGCAAACTGATCGGCAAGATCAATCGCTCGCCCGGATATAACCAACCGGTTCTCGTGACGCTCGACGGATTGCCAAAGGGCGCCGCCGCGCCCCATGCACTCATAGCCGGTGACAAGAACGATTTCGAGTTGCCGCTCAATTTTGCGTCGAGCGCGAAGCCCGGCGAGCTCAAAAACGCCAAGCTCGTGGCATACACCGCGCCGCTCACGGTCAAGTCGGTCAAAAGCAATTCGATCGAGGTGGCGATCAACGTTGCGGCTGGCGAAAAACCGAGTCTCGAGCAGCCCAAGGAAGTGTTTGAGGACGACGAAAAGTTCATTGCGATGCTCAACGAAGGCAACGGCCGCGCGATTCCCGATCAGCGGCAGGCCTATACGGGCAAATACGCAATGCGCGTAACGCCCGATCAACGGTTCAACGCCAAGCTGTCGAGCCTCGGTGTCAAAATCCGCGAGAATCCCGGTCCGGGCGAATATCGCTACATCACGTTCGCCTGGCAGAAGGCTCAGGGCAATACCATCTGTCTGCAACTGGCTCACGACGGAAAATTCGGTCCGGCAAGCGGAGCGGGACGCGAAGGTGCTAAGTTCCGCTACCATGCCGGCACCAGCGAAGAGCCGTTCGGCGCCTCGCTGCAAATCGCTGACAAAATCCCCGCCAAGTTCGAGCTCGTCACGCGCGACCTCTTCGTCGATTTCGGCGAGTTCACTCTCACCGGCCTCGCCTTCTCGCCCGTCGACGGCCAAGCTGCTCTCTACGACCACATCTATCTGGCTCGGAATCCGGAAGAGTTCGAGCTGATCAAAGTCGAGGCGGCGAAGTAGCCGTTTTGCTCGCGGAACTTAGTCGGAACATTTCCCATCATGAAAATGTTCGAGCTTACCGAGCGGTCCGATCAGGATCGCATTTTGCATCTCGCGATTCCCGTCGAAAAGGCCTCGGCGTCATACCGTGTCGTTGTTCATGTGCAGCCGATATTGGACGACGAAGAAGGCGAGTATCTATCGGATGACTTCATCAATGAAACGGCCGGTAAATGGGTCGGCGAGCTGACTCGGCCGCCGCAAGGCGAATACGAGCAACGTGAGCCATTGTGAATCGCTTCTACTCTTTGCTTCCTTTCCTTCCTTCTGTTCAAGTCCTCTCGTGGGTATTTGTGAAAAGAACACCAGTGTTTGACGCGAGCGAGACTTCCCCAGGCACACCCAAGACTCGAAATCGGCTGACAATAGCCCATCTTTTGTTATGGATGGCTACGACTGGCGTCGTACTGGCTTATCGGCAAGCAAACGAGCCGCAGTTTCGAAGTAAGATCGCCGAGACAAGTGTAAGTGTCGAGGAGGAAACAAATCGGAGAGACTGGGAGAAACAAAGAGCTAGTCACGTCGTTAGTCAAATCTTTGCGCCTGCCTATGGCGCAGTACTCGCCGGTGGACTGTTGGCGATAGGGCGAACGGTAACAGGGCAGTTCGGCTTTCCGGTGCAGGTTGGGCATTGGTTATTGGTGGTGCTAGGAATCAAGTTGCTGCTGGCTGTCGTGCGGCCTTATCTGCAATCGGGACGAGGGCCTGCGCATTTGCCGGATTTTGTAATCAATTTGATTATGGCAATTACAATAGGCGCGGTCATGGTCGGCGTACGCGAGCCGCTGCGCTGGTGGGCGGTTCTAGGCTTGGCCGCTTTTGCTCATGTGATTTCATGTTTGGCAATGGTTGGTCTCAACCCTACCATGGTTGAATTTTCATCGCTGTTTGTTGTGAGTCTTGTCGCAATGGGCGCTGTGCCGATCGCTGCGCTGATTTGCGCGTTAATCGACTTGTTTGATCGCGATCGATACGACATTTTTCATTGGGTTGGTGTTGCAGCATTTCTCAGTATGGCAGTGCATATTGTCGTGCTAATCGCAATGATTTGAAATTATTCCGGCTGGTCGAGAGTCTGCCGAAAACCAGGGTTGCAATCGAAGCTTGGCAAGTCTGAGTTCTATTTCTTTGCTTTGGCGGCTGGCGGTGGTGGCTCGACGGCGGCAGGTTCGAATTGGACGAGGTTGGGCGAGGGCGTTTTGACGCCGTCGGCGGGAACGTCGCGGTGGGCGGACCAGACGATGGCGTTCATGATGAGGCGGCGGAGGTCTTCGTTCTGCCAGTTCTTGTAAAAATGCGGCATGACGATGCCGGCGCCGCGGCCGCCGTCGGCTCGGCTGACGGCCCAGGCGACGATTTCGGTTTTGGGCGATTCGGGCGGGAGCTGCGAGGTGGCCAGCGCGGTGACATTCGGTGCGAGGCCATTGGGACCGAAGTAGTTGTTGATGTAGGGTTCGTCGCGGACGGTGAAGGGCTTCCAGCCGTGGAGGACGGGATGATCGGCTTTCGTCGGTTCGATCGTGGCGGCGTCGAAGATGCGGGCGATCGATTGATGATGGGCACATTTGGTCGCAAAATAGCCGCCCATCCAGCGAAGCAGCGGATGATCGCCGTCGGGTTTGACGTGGGTTGCGCCGAGTCCCGTGGCGTAGTGAAAGCAGACGAGGCCGCAGCCGTGATCCATCATCGTCGCCAAATCCGCCATGATCCGGTCGCGATCCTCCATTTCTTCCGGCGGGAAGCGATCGCCGGTGAAAACGACTGAGGCGTATTTTTGCAACTTCATCCGGTCATCGGGCCAGGCGGTGATGACTTCGGCCTTGATATTCGGAACGTTTTCCGCGTGCTCCAAGCAATGCGCGACGAGGCGGCCGCCGGCGGCGACTTCGTGGGAGCCGGGCGGGTGGGCGCTGGGGCCGACCAGGATGAGGATGTTGGTTGGGGGCTTTTCGGGTTGTTGGGCACTGGCGGCGACGACCAGCACGAAGAAAGTGGTCGAAACAACCGTGAGCATTAAGTGGCGGTTACTTTTCATGTTATTCGACTTCCGTTGCAATTTAGTAGCCAACTGTTTTGAGAAAGGTAGCCAACAAGGTGACCGCAGTCCAAAGCAAAATAAAAAGTGGAACGCAAGTGAAGCCAATATAGTAGGGGACGTCTATCCAGATGGAAGTAAGCCATGGGTGCAGTAACAACGCGATGAATGGCGGAGCAATCGCGATAACGATCAGCAGTATGCGGAGACTGAAGCGGGGCCGGAATAAGCGCAGTGGTTTCAGGCCTGACATCCTCAAAAGCGAAGTAAATTGCTGCTTGTGACGGCTGAAAACACTCGAAAATACTCGCCAGACTTCAGGCATCGCCAGTGTTACGCCGCAAGCGATTAACAAAAGTTCGACGACGATAACGGATATTTGTACGCGCTCTATTTCGCTATGCAACTTTATGAACCCAGCTGGCGCAGGGTACAGCTTGTTGAAGTAATCATTTAGATCCAGCAATAGCCAATCAGGATAGGGCCACGCTCGCGGAAACGATTTGTCGTGAATAAATGTCGATGGTGAGAACCGGTGCAAGCACCACGCGCAGTACATCGTTCCGACTAAAAACGGAAAGCTCGTGATGAATAGTAAGCGGCGAATCACGATGCGATTCTCAGATCAGCAGTGAGTGACCTCCATCCTATCGGGAATAAGTTACTACTTCACAAAAATTCCGGGACCAAGTTTGGTCCCGGCTAATTGGAATTCATGCAAGCCATTCGGTCACCACTCGCGCCGGTTGGCCGTCGATTAATGATCCTAGTCCACTCGCGCGCTGAAACGTTGTCCGCTCCTGCTCCAAACCAAACAGATGCAGCAGCGTGGCGTGGAAGTCGTAGTGGTTGACGATGTTTTCGACGGCTTTGTGGCCGAATTCGTCGGTGGCGCCGTGGATGTAGCCGCTTTTGAGGCCGCCGCCGGCGAGCCAGACGGAGAAGCCGTAGGTGTTGTGGTCACGGCCGATGTTCTTTTCGTTCTGGACGACGGGGAGGCGGCCCATCTCGCCGCCCCAGTGGACGAGCGTCGTTTGTAAGAGGCCGCGCTGCTTGAGGTCTTTGACGAGGGCGGCGGTGGGGCGGTCGGATTGCTTGCAGCGGAGCGGCAGGGCCTTTTCGATGCCGCCGTGGTGATCCCAGTGCTGATTGCCGCAGGGGATTTGCACGAACCGCACGCCGCGTTCGACGAGTCGGCGGGCGATGAGGCAGCGCTCACCCCAAGCTTTCGTGTCGGGATTATCGATGCCGTACAGCCGATGCGTCGCTTGCGTCTCTTGCGAGATGTCGAGGGCTTCTTTGGCGGCGGTCTGCATCTTGGCGGCGAGCTTGTAGCTTTCGATACGGGCGGCGAGGTCGGTTTCGCCGGGGCGCTCTTTCAGATGATCCTGATTCAGTTGCTGGAGGTAATTGAGAAAGTTTTGTTGGGCTTTGGGCGGAATCGAGGGTGGCGGATCGAGGTTGAGAATTCGCGGCTCTTGCGAGCGAACAACAGTGCCTTGATAGAGCGACGGCAGCCAGCCGCACGACCAGTTATCGACGCCGAGGACGGGCAGGCCGGTCGGGTCGCTGAGGACGACGTAAGCCGGGAGGTCCTGGCTTTCGCTGCCGAGGGCGTAGGTGAGCCAGGAGCCGAGGACGGGACGGCCGTTGGTGGAGCGGCCGCCGTTGAGGGCATTGATCGATTGGCCGTGGTTGTTGACGCCGGTGTGCATCGAGCGGACGAGGGTGATGTCGTCGGCGACTTCGGCCAGGCAAGGGACGAGCTCGGACAGTTCCATGCCGCACTGGCCGTGCTGGGCGAACTTCCACGGACTTCCGAAGAGCTTGGCGCTGGATTCGGCGGCGTTGTCGTATTTGATGTCGCCCTTGTAGTTTTGCAGGTGATGTTTCGTTAGCTCAGGCTTGGGATCGAAGAGATCGACGTGGCTGGGCCCGCCCTGCATGAAGATCGAGATCATGGCCGTGGCTTTGGCCGGCTGATCGGAGGGCTTGGGACGCAGGTCGTAGGTCGGCTTCTCCAGGTTCGGCTTCTGAGGTGTTCCTTTTGAAGGTGCGGCCCGCAGTTCGTCCTCGTTCAGCAGCCAGGCGAGGGCGAGGGAGCCGATGCCGAGGGATTGCTGGGCCAAAAAATGGCGGCGGGATGACCGGAGGAGGGTTTCGCGGTCCATGGGCTTATTCGTAGGTGGGAAGGCGGTCAGGTAGGCATTGTCCATTAGACTGAGGGCGTTGTGAGATCGCAACTGTTTAGGCGAGTCGCTTGGCGGGGCGCTAACATTTGGGATAAAAAACTTTTTGGAGGAGTGTTAGGGGATTGTCGGAAGTGATTGGTTGGCTTGGGGTTGTGCGGCTAACACTTTTGGATCGAGGGCTAACATTGGTTTTGATGTTAGCGCCGAGCGAAGGATGAATGGAGCGCGGAGTGCGTCCCTATAGATATATTGCAAAATCGGAGAAAAACCGGGCGAGAATTTCGGAAATAATTGTGAGATGGGAGAGCGCTGGGAAGTGCGGTAAGGACGGCTGATTGGGTATGGCAGTGAGGCGAGGGCTGCGAGCAGAGCTTCGAGGTGGGCGTGCCCAAGCGGAGCTTGGGCACGAGAATGGAAGAACGACGCGGAGCGTCGAGGACTGGTGTTCCCATGCGGAGCGTGGGAACGAGTGAATGGTGGGCCGGCGCTCGCTGGTCCCACCCTACGTTGTAATCGCGGTGGTGACGAGCTCCAAAAACTCGCGGGCGCGGCGGGCGAGAGAGTCGAGTTGGGCGGGATCGGTGGGCCGGATTTTGGGGGCGGAGATGTTTTCGCAGGCGAGGGGCATTTCACGGCCGGTGTGGGCGACGTTGGCGAGAAGGCGATAGTGGTCAATCTCGCCGAGGCCGGGGCCGCAGTCTTGATTGACGGGAAACATTCGGTGGTCCTTGATGCAGAAGCTGTGAATCAGTTCGGCGCAGGTTTTGATGTCGTCGAGCGGGTTGACCTGGCCCTTGGTGTAATCCATGACGTTGCCGGCGTCGTAGTTGACCCGAATGCCGGCATCGTCCACTTCGCGGACAATTTCGCCGGTGACCTGGCCGGTCTCACCATGCTGTTTGACGACGAGCAACACACCCAGATCGCGAGCGATCGGTCCGAGCTGTTTGAATCGCTCGACCCAGATTCTGCGATTTTGGCCATCCGTGTGGCCAAAGGTTAGAACGTGCGGGATTTTGGCGGCGGCAGCTTGCTGGAGGCGGTGCGTCAGGACTTCGACGCCGTTTGAGGCTTCCGGATAGATGCTGGAAAACATCAAAACGGGCGTGAGTCCCATATCGCGGCAACGATCCGCCAACTCCTTCGCTTTATTTGGCGGAGCATCCGCTGCGATGACCGGCACCGGCTTGCTTTCGCCGACTTCGCGGTGGTTCGTGCCCCAAGCGACGAACTGAAAGCCGGCGGATTTGATGCCTTCGAGCGCCCGCGCCAGCGGATACTGGCTATAAGGCAGCGTCATGCAGGCGATTTGAAACTGAGTAGCGGCTTGGTCGCATGAGGCGATTGCTCGCTGAGGGCGAGCCATGTTAGTTAGTGCGGCGGTCGCGGCAGCAGTTGCCTTGAGCAGCATTCGCCTGGAGAGGACCAAGTCGCTCATACTTGTCTTGCGGTGTGGAGTGGGCCGTGAGGCAATGAAGTCAGCTTAATGCGCGGAGACTGTCAGTGCAGCAGATGGCTAAGTGTCCACAAAGCGAGGGGCGAAGCCGAGCTTCGGGACTTGCGTGCTCAAGCAGAGCTTGGGCACGAGGGCCAGAACCGCTAAAGTTTAGCGCGGGGCTAATTCGCAAACCACGCCCCAATCGAAACTTATAACACGCTGCCGGAAGATTTTTTTCAAACTTTAGCGCTCAAAGGATCGGATGGAACCTCGTCCCGATTTGCGGCCTAGCCCTTCTGCCTCGGGCACGATGCCGAAAATTAGCCCGGCGGTACTGGTGGCCAGGGAAGCCATTGCGGCGGACCGGGAAAAACTGCGGAAGCAGCATGAAAGTGGCTCACCGGGCGTGCAGGTTTGTGCACACTTCACGGATTTGCTGGAAGGGATTGTCGTCGATCTGTTCCGCGATGCGCTGTCCGATTTGTCACCCGCGGCACGGGCCGAAGCGGAGGCCGCCACAGCGGTGATCGCGCATAGCGGATTTGGCCGCCGAGCGATGGCGCCGTATTCGGATTTGGATGTGATGCTGCTGCACGCGCCGCGGAAGCGCGAGGTGATCGAAAAGGTGATCCGGCGATTTTCGCAGAATTTGTACGACACGGGACTGGATATCGGGTTTGCGGCCCGCACGGCGAGCGAAGCGTGCGATATGGCGCTGTCAGACGCGACGATTTTGACGTCGCTGTGCGAGTCACGATCGATCGCGGGAGATCAGCCGCTGTTTGATGCGTTCGATCGGCGGTTTCGCTGGCTGACGAAGCGGAACTGGCGGCGGCTGTTGGCAAAGACCGACGAGGCGCGGCGAGAAGAGCGGGGGAAATTTGGCGAGACGGTGTTTTTGCTCGAGCCGAATGTGAAGCGGTCGCGCGGGGGCCTGCGCGATTTGCAGTTCATCCGCTGGGTCGGCTTCATTCGCTATGGCGAAAATGATTTCGATGCCCTGACCGAGGCGGGGTGGTTGACGAAGGACGAGCAGCGGCGATTACGGGAGGCCCGCGACTTTTTGTTGTGGGTTCGCAACGATCTGCACTTTCAGCATGGCAAGGCGGAGGATGTGCTGGAGCGGGCGGAGCAATTGCGAATCGCGGGAATGCGGCATTATCCGGAGGTGAAGGGACTGCTACCCGTCGAGCAGTTTATGCGGGAGTATTTTCAGCATACGAGCGCCGTGCGGGAAATCGCGGCGCATCTGGCGGCGGGGGCCTATTCGCGGCGGGCGTGGTGGTGGTTTGTCTATCCGCTGATCAGTCACCAGTTCGAGGGCGATTTTCGCGTGGGGCCGACGACAATTTCAGCCACCGGCCGCGGGCTGGCGAAAGTGCGGAGCAACCTCGCGGAAGCGCTACGGCTCTTGGACCTGGCGAATTTGTATGACAAGCGGATCGAGCACGAAACGTGGCAGGCGATTCGCACGGCGATGCTCAATCGCGAGCCGGCAGCGGCCGACGAAGCGCTGCCGCGGGAAGCGAGGGAACGATTCATGTCGCTCTTGGCGCGGCCGGCGCGGCTGGGCGAGTTGCTCAGGAAACTGCACGAATTGCGGCTGCTGGAACACGTGATTCCGGACATGACGCACGCGCGGGGGCTGTTGCAGTTCAACGCCTATCACCGCTTCACCGTGGATGAGCATTCGATTCGCGTGGTGGAGTATTTGACGCGGCTGCAAAACGATTCGGGCGTGCCGGGGGACGTGTATCGGTCGATCCGTCAGAAGGGAACGCTGCACCTGGCGGCCTTGCTGCACGATTTGGGCAAGGGGCATGCGGAGGATCACAGCATTCTGGGGGCGCGGATGACGGAAAAAACGACCGCGCGTCTCGATTTGCCGCCGCATGAAGCCGAGACGGTGCGATTTTTGGTGCTGAAGCATTTGCGGATGAGCCATTTGGCCCAGCAGCAGGATATTCACGACGAGAGCGTGGTGGTGCAATTCGCGGTGGAGGTCGGATCGCCAGAAGTTTTGAAAATGCTGTATGTGCTAACCCTGGCGGATTTGGCCGCGGTGGGGCCGGGAGTGCTCAATGAGTGGAAGCAGCAACTCTTGACGGACCTGTATGAGCACACGCTGCAGCTATTGACGAGCCACTCTCCGGCAGTGGCGGCCAGCGAGCGGATTCGGCGGCGGCGCGACGAGGTCCTGTCGCTGGCGCGGCGGCGGGAAGGACTGGCATGGTTCGAGACGGAGATTCTTGGGCTGCCGGCGAGCTGCTTGTTTGGTTGGCCGCCAGCGGAGTTGGTGGAAAAACTGGACCGCGTGAGAAAGTTGCCGCGGCGTCAGGCGGTGGCGTGGGGCAAGTATTCGTCGAATCACAAGGCCGTGGAATACACGGTCGGGGCGTATGAAGACATTACGCCGGGCATTTTTCATAAATTGACCGGCGCACTGACGAGCAGTCGGCAGCAGATATTGTCAGCGGACATCAACACGCTGCCGGACGGCGTCGTGTTGGATGTGTTCTATGCGGCGGATCTGGATTATGCCGGCGAGCCGCCGCAATCGCGAATCGATGAAATCTGCCGGGCGCTGGAATCGGCCTTAACGGCGAACGCCGGTAAAACGCCCGTGTTTCGCAAGCTATGGCAGCAGCGTGATAGCGCGAAGTCGGCGGCGGTGCAACATCTGCCGACACGGGTGACGATCGACAACACAACCGCAGATCGATTCACGATCATCGCCGCGTTTGCGTATGACAAAATGGGCCTGCTTTACGCAATTACGCGGACGCTGTTTGAGCTTGGCCTTTCCGTCAGCACCGCCAAGATCGGCACGCACCTGGATCAGGTCGTGGACGTGTTTTATGTGACCGATGAAAGCCACGGAACCAAAATCATTGACGAGCTGCGGCTGACGCAGATTCGCGAGCGGCTGATGGCGGCGATTGAGGAAGTGGAAAGGGCGGAGTGAGTGGTAAGTCGAGCTCACTTTGGAAAAGCCTTATCGAAGTCTTCGTGGCTGCCGATCCAAATCCAGTTGATTTCACCACGCTCAACAATGCCGACAGCGCGGAAATCCTGCGTCACGCGGACCGACCAACAGTCTTGCTCACGCTGCAAACGATGGAAATGAAGACTTGGATGTTTTGGATTGGTGCGAAAAAGTCGATACGCCTTCCGAGCTTCCTTCCGAATCGCCTGTGGTAAGCTGTGATAACACTTCCAGAAGCTGCGCAGCGTTTGCGATTTCATAGATCGTCGAGATTCAACGGTTTTGTCTTACCAGCCGCAATCTCCCGTTTGCATTCCTCGACAAACTTGGTAAACGCCGGCCGCGGTGTGGGATCATTCAGAATCGCTTCCCACGGATCGTCTGCCGGCTCTGGAAAGACAACCAAGACTTCCGTCGGTCCGGACTCGGTTGGCTTTTCCGACAGCTTGATGCGGCCCTTTTCGTAGATTGCTTTGACGGCTTTCATCGCGATTCTCCTCATCGCCATTTTAGCCTAAATTGGGCGGCAGCAACGAGAATTGCTACGGGGCAGATTTTAGGTCGAAATTGAAGGTCTTGTTGGCGGCGGAAACGTCGGCTTTGAGTTCGGATTTCTGGTTGTAGCGGGCGGGAAGGGATTCTTTGGCAACGACGGCACCTTCGGCAGCGCCGCCGCCTTCGCCAACTTCGGCTGTCGTGATGCGGACGATTTTTGCTCCCGGGGTCGTGCCGCGGGTTTGGCTGTCGTACATCAGCGCGTACTTGCCGCTGGAGTCGGTCGTGCCGATCGCGCTGCGTTTGTCGTCGCCTTCGAAGGCGACTTTCGCGCCGGCCAGCGGCTTGTTATCGAGCGTGACTGCGCCGCTGACATCGACAAGGCCGAGCTCGGCATAGCCAGATTTGCCGCAGCCGGGCAGGGAGAACAACGCCAGGGTTGTGAGGAGCGGCAAGAGGAATCGCATGGTCGAAAACGACGGTTGTGTTGGCGGGAATTGAAATCGAGAGTGGCTGGCGGCGCCCCGGGAGCTGGTGGGTTCCCGGCTGCTGGAGGTTGGAGGCCCGGTTTAGAAATCGGCGAGCACTTCGCCGTTGTTTCGGCTACCGAGAGCCTGATAGGTCGTTTGATTAATGGAGAACGGCACGAAGCGAACCGAGCCGTCGGCCAGCACGAATTGAGCGCCATTGGGGTGCAGGCTGGTAAATGACAGCTCCTTGACGTAGCCGCTGGTGGTGGGGATGACGCGGGCGTTGAACGGAACGCCAGTTGAGCCGCAGAATTCGCTGAACTCGGTGGCACTGCTGGTGTTGACGGAGGGAACGCAACTGCAGGGATCGATTTGCGGGGAGCCGATATACCAGAAATCCATTTCGTTGCCGTCTTGCGAAAATGTATCGAACCGCGATTCGCCGACGGCGAAGGTGTTTGACGTGCCATCGGTGATTTCGGCGAAGCGGATGCGGCTGCAACCGAAGAAAAGTCCCTCCAGGTCTTTTTCCTCCATCCAACGACCGACCTTGGAGGTGCTTTGGTCATCGGAATCGGCGGTGGAAGAGGCGACGCCGCGGTAGGAAGTCGGCACGCGGTCGGGAATACTTTGGTTCGTGATGTGCTTGGGAATAACGGCCATGCTGGGGCAGCGAAACACGTTGATGTAGGTGCCGCACGCCCGCTGATTGGCCGAGTTGGCCGAATCCCAGTTATCGGCTTCGTTGAAGCCGAGCGTGTCATAAAGCGGCTTCTGCTCGATGTAGGGCAGAAGCATCGTGCTCCAGCCGGCCCCGCGGTCGCTCCAGCCGAACGGCAGCACGAGAAACGTATCGTGATAGTTGTGCAGGCCGATGCCCATTTGCTTGAGATTATTCTGGCATTGCGAGCGGCGAGCGGATTCGCGCGCCGCTTGTACGGCCGGCAGAAGCAGGGCGACGAGTACGCCGATGATGGCAATGACGACGAGCAGTTCGACGAGGGTGAACCCTCTGCGGCGACCGGTGATTGAATGATGCATAGGTAGCATCTCCAGAAACGAACGTCATGATGAAGGTCCGGAGTGACTGCGCGGGCGGCCAAACGCGCATAAACCGCCCAACGAAATCAGCGAACCAGCGCCGACTTCGCAGCCGAATAGATTAATCCAAGACCGGCCGAAACGGAATTACTCAATCGAAGTGCTCTCGCCGGCCTGCTTGCTGATCATGGCGGCAAAGACGCGAAACTGCATCGTGCTGGACGCGAATTTGACCGCCCCGTCGCCCATCAGCAGCATCGCGCCGGCGGGATGGAATGAATACACTTCGTTGTCGTTAAAGCAATTCATGAAACAGGGCCCGGGGGTCACCGTGCCGGCCGCGTTGTAGCCGTGCAAGACGAATTCGTTGTCGCGGTCGATCATGGACGCGCCACTGACCCGGCTGGTGCCAATTCGCTGGTGATTGGCGCGATACATTTGCGGCCGGCCGGCGTCCTCGCAAACCCAGAAAGTGTTGGATAGGCCGTCGGTGATCTCGGCAAAGCGCACCGCCGTATTCACGCCCATGACACCCTGCGAAGCCATGTTCGTGTTGCCGTCGATGAGGCCCAGCGGAAACAGCGTCGTGGACGGGCTATTAAGACCGTTCATAATGCCATAATCCATCGATACAACCGGAGTCGTTGCCTTGGTATCGATTCGTTTTGGCACGGGCGAGGAGGGGCAGATCAGGCCATTCACATAGGTCTGCTGGATGACGAGGTTCGATGCATGAGACCAGTTCTGGTTCCAGTGGTACTGATCTGACAAACTCTTCTGCTCCATGTAGGGATAGATGAATACTCCCCAGCCGTGAATGACGTTGGTGGGAATGCTGAATTTGGTATGGGCCACGGTCGGGGCGGTTGACGTAGCGACGCCTCCGGGCGGCAGAGCCAAATTCGTGTCGTGAAAATTGTGCAGCGCTAGACCAATTTGCTTGATGTTGTTACTGCACTGCATACGGCGAGCCGATTCGCGGGCCGATTGGACGGCCGGCAATAACAGCGCGACAAGAACGCCGATAATGGCGATCACCACGAGCAACTCGACGAGCGTGAACGCCCAACGTTTGTTTGCCTCTACTTGGGAGCAAACGCACTCCCGAAACGGTTCCGACTTTCTCCCCATT
>DASXLL010000154.1:0-22096 GCA_036496265.1 Pirellulaceae bacterium
CCCAAATAGGCAGCGGTGTCCATTGAATGGCGTCGCCTAGTGGAAGTTGCTGCACGAACGCGGCCCAATTGGATCGATGTGCCAAAATGTGACGCACATTTGGAATGGCGAGGCTGCACAGCAGAACGACAAGTGGCAAATCGACAACCAGGCTGGCCAGTGGAAAGGTAAACCGCTTTTGACGGATGAGATTGATGCTCGCCAAATAAATGACAGCGGCGACAACGATCAGGGCTGAGGTATAGTGCAGATGAAAAAGAGTTACAGCCAACAGAACCCATGCCAAGCGCGATTTGACGCTCGGCCGATCCGCGACCTGCGCCGTGACGGCCATAAAGACCACGGCGAGAAGTTGGACCAGCGCGTAGGGCCTCGCCTCGGTGGAATAAAAAATCGACAGCGGATCAACGGCAGTGATCCCGGCTGCCACCAAACCGGCAATATCAGCTTTCCATCGCCGCGCGACCAAAAACAGAAAAAGAGGCAACAGAATTCCCGCGACAAGACTTGGCAAACGGAACGAGAGCTCGCTTTCGCCAAAAATGACGATCGACAGCCATTCGAGCCAATAGAACAGCGGTCCTTGATTGCCGATGGCGGCGCGGCGGGCGACTTCGTCGAGTGGTCCGAGGGCACACCAGGCGGTATGCAGTTCGTCGAGCCAGAGGCTTTCGCGAAGGGGTGGAATGCGGAGCGCGGCGGCAAAGAGGCAAATGCCGAGCGCGGCGAGGAGGGGCCAGTCGCGGAGGATCTTTGCGGCAGCAGCGCGGAGACTCATCCAGCTACTATAGCCGCGAAATGTTCCACCGATGCCTGTAGGGAACGCCCTCCGTGGCGTTCCGAGTCCGTGGCAAACGCTTGGCAAACGGTGGAGCGGCACAGAGGCCGTTCCCTACAGTGTTACGCCGCAGCCGCGTTGCCAAGAAGCTCTTCGTGAATCGACTCGACGTGATCGCCGTTGATGGTGCGCAGCTCCTCGCCATAGCCAACAAGAAGGGCGAGGTCACAGAGCCGGTTGATGCGGCGGGGGATGCCGTTTGCCAGTTGGTGAATTGTTTCAATGGCGGAAAGATCGAAGATCGTTCGCTTGGAGCCGGCGGCAGTGAGGCGGTGGTCGATGTAGAGCTTCGTTTCAGCGGCAGTGAGGCGATTGAGGATGCAAGTGACGGCGATCCGCTCGTCGAGAGCGGGCAGCCGGCGCACGGCGAGGACCAGACCGGTTTGCCCGGTCAGTAGAAACGTCGCCAGCGGCTGACCGTCGCGCTCAAAGTTCATCAGCAGGCGGATTGCTTCGAGGGACTGGCTGGAAGCGAGTAAATGGGCTTCGTCGATAGCGATCAGAGCATGTTTGCCGGCTTCGCTATTGACTGCCAGAGATTTTTCGATCCGGCGGACGCTTTGATCGATCGTGGCCGTGAGTGCTGAATATTGGCCCGTGAGCTGATCCGCTAGATAGGTCAGCAGTTGGTCCGGCGGCATTTGCGGAAAAACGAGATGGATGCGCGGAGCAAGGTTATCATTGAGCTCGGCGAACAGCTTTTGAACGAGAAATGTTTTTCCCAGGCCCGATTCGCCCGCCAAGACGGCCGCGCCGCGGCGATTTTCGAGCACATAGCGCAGCTTGAGCAGCGCGCCGCGTTGCGATTGCGCCGCGAAATGAAACCGTTCGTCGCTCGTGTGCTCGAACGGCCGGCTGTCGAGTTGCCAGTAGGATTCGTACATGGGTTCGATCGCATGGCAGACAAGACGTCTGCCTCACGGGTTTAGACCGACGTGACAGGCAACTCGTCCTCAATAACAAAATTCTCAGCGATGCCGACGGCTTCGATGCCGCTGTCTTGAAGCGTTTCGCAGAGTATGCCGCTCTCCGTTGCGGTCGCAAAGCGCAAATCGCGGACGACAATGGCGGCATCGAGCGGCGAAGGTTCGCCGGGCGGAAAGGCAAGATTCTCCCCGGGGCCGATCGGGCCGAGATCGAGGATGAGCAGCTCGAACGTGGCGGCTGCAGCACGGATCGTGGCGGTGACCCGCGGATCGGCCAACGACAGGCCGCGGGTGACGAGCGCCGATTCGAGCGGCAATGCGGTGACACCGTCGTGAAGCGATTTGATGGCGGCCTCGCTGAGCGGGATGCGGCCAAGGGCGGCGTCTTGCCAGCCGTAAGCGACTTCGAGGGCGATTTTGGAAGCCAGCTGCGGGCGGGCGAAGTCGGCATCCATGACTGCAACCTGAATGCCGGCTTGAGCGGCGGCCCGTGCCAGGCAAAGCGCAAGTGTCGTGCGCCCTTCGCCACGGCGCGTTCCGGTGATGGCCAGAACACGGAGGCCGTCTTGGACCGCCGCTTGGAGCTTATTGCCGGCTTGCGACAGATAGCCCTGCTCGTCGGTGAACAGCTTCTCGCAGGTCCGCGGCCAGTGGAAGCGATCGACTTCCCAAAGTGGCGCGGCTGGAGACGTAGATTTTGCACCCTCTGCTGATGTTGCCCCCGCTTTATCGGTCGTTTCGTGGGTTCCTGCCGGAGGAATCAGGTCGCTGGCCAGCGGCTCGGACGGAAGATCGGCAAAGGTAAGATGTTCAGCCTCGGGCGCCGACGATTCGGGCTCCTGCAGGTCAGGCTGCAATGCATCAAGCGCTGGTGAATCGGCCGCCAAATCGTCGACAATCTTGTCTTCAGCCTTGGTGATCGAGAACTTGGCGTGTGGCCCGGACTTGATCGGCGAATGAGCCGCGTCAATGCGAAAACGAGGTTGCGGTTCCTCGTCATCGAGCGTCTTGGCAGCGAACGGCCTTACTTCCGTCGCTGAATTTGCAATCGCGGCGGCGCGGCGGGCCGTTTCTTCGAGTTCATCGAGCGAGTCGAGTTCAACCGACACGACAGCCCAGGACGATTCGGTCTCGTCCTGGCTGCTGATAAGCGTGAGCGGCGCGAATGCGGCCGCGTGGTCCCAATCGCCGTGAATCTCAATGGCCGAAGTCGTTGCGATCGCGACGTTCAGCGGCGCCGTGTCCGGTTTCGGCGGCGCGGCAGGTGGCAGCGGCTCGTCGGAGAAAATCTCTGGCGAGAGCTCCGCTTGCGTGTTAAATGCGCCGGCGGCACGCAAAAGGCCCAGCGGCGGCGGGGCTGCGGGATGCGAAATGTGGCGGATGATGACTTTGCGAGCAATCCGCGGCGAATCGTGAACTTCCGTCGGACTGATAACGGGCTGCGAGGCTGCTAAGCGCTGCAGCGAACGGCGAATCGAGCGCCGCGGCGAAGTGGGCGGCAGCGTCTTCAGATGCGGCGGCTGGACTTTCGACGGCGCGCTTTTGACGCTGGCCGGGGCTTCCACTCGATAGAGCGCGCCCTCGTGATAGATTCGCTCGACGGCGCTTCCCGACGAAGCCGACGGAGAAGCGGCAGGCGCGCGGCGCAGCGACGCAGTCGCCGCCGTTCTGACAGCCGCGGGCCCGCTCACGGTTTTGGCGTACGCCTTAGTAAGTGCCTGATCCAGTGCGCTCATTGCGTGGTCCGCGTGCGGTGGTGTCGTAGGACGGATACGGGGCCGGCTGACCGGCGTTCCAAGCCTGCGCGGCTGGTTGCTGCTGCGGCACGGAAGCGGGCGTTACCGGATATTGGCTGCGATAGTCAGTTGGAGGTCCGGCGGGTGGGCCATATTGCGACTGCGGCTGATAGCCGCCACCGGTCGGCGGGCCGTATTGCGATTGCGGCTGATAGCCACCACCGCCGGGCGCCCCATATTGCGACTGCTGCTGATAACTAGCCCCACCGGGCGGCGCAAGAACGGGAGCACTCGGTTGAGCCGGTGAAGTCGCGGGGTAAGACGCGGCGGGCGGAATCGAAACGGGATAATGCGTGGCCGGCGAGGATGTAACCGGGTAAGCCGCGGCTTCGACCGGTGCGGTGGACGCGGCCGCTTGCGGCGCAGGTGTCGCGATGACCTCCGGCGCGGCCGACTGAGAGGGTGTGGTCAACGCGGGCGCAGTTAGCGCCGGGGCCGTTGATTTTGAAGGATCATCGGCGCGAGCGGCAATGCGATCGTCAGCGCCCTTGGCGGCGGCGAATTCAAACAAGTTGTCTTTGGACTTGTCGGATGCCGGCTCAACAAGCTGTGGTGCCCGCAACTCGACGGGCGAGGGGGAGGCCGGAGCTGCCGCGGAGACAGTCTGTACGGTCGAAATTGCTGGTTCCGACCGTACGGGCTGGCTTCCCGCGGCAACGGCAGGAGTCGAGTCGATCAGTGGCGGCTGCGACGTTGTTTCCTGTTTGGCAACCGAGCTTGGTTCGCGATTGACGCGGGCGAAATAGATCGTCGCGACGAGCGCCAACACAAACGCGACCGCAATATATTTGCCGTGCGAGGCGAACCAATCTTCGCTGGCAGAAGTCTTGGGCTTCTTTCGCAGCGTTACGAGCGCCGGCGAAGGTGGCGCCGGCCTCGGGGCCTCGGCGGCCTCTTCGGGAGGCGCGCTTTCGGTAGCGGCGACGTCATCGGTTGTCGTACTGGCAGGTTCTGAAATGGCGACGGTCGTTTCCAGCGCGGCGGGAGCAATTTCGATAACTGACGGTGTCTCGATGGCTGGTGGCAATGCGTTACTAGTCGTAACAGGTTCGGGAGCGAGCGTTGCTCGCGGTGCAGTTGCGCCGTCATCCGCGGGCGGCCAGCGAAGCTGATCGACGGCGTTCAGCAAATTGGCCGAGTCAATTGTTGGCGACTGTTTCGCCCGCGGCCGGCTAACATCCATCAAATGGAAGAGAACCGGAAACTCGCGGCTGCGTTGGTCGGCGGATGTCCCGCGAGGGCGATCTTCGGAAACGGTGTACATGCGGGAATCCTTTCCCAGCGATTGGGCCAATGCTGGCGCGCATTGGTCGCGGCGACGAGAGCCGCTCGTCCTTTATCGGTTCAGGTTGTAACGATCTTGAAGACTGGGCAAAGTTTGCGGGGCGGACGCGGCGTCGTGGCAGAGGCGGGAATCTGGGCAACAGCATTGCATTTCCAACGAGATGAGGCAGGCAAGATGCCTATCCCACGAAAATCGGGCTGTCTAGGATAGTGAACGAAGACTGCTCTCCTTGTGTCCAAGCTTGCAATGCCCAGCCCGTCGCCCACCGCCGCCTACATCCAGCTCGAATCGCTGTTAAATGAGCGAATTCTCGTGCTCGACGGCGCGATGGGCACGATGATCCAGGCCCTACGGCTCACTGAATCCGACGTTCGTGGCGAACGTTTCTCCAGTCACCACAAGGACTTAGGACGATTCAGCGACATTCTCTGCCTGACGCGATCGGCGGATATCACCGAGATTCATCGCAAATATCTGGCAGCCGGGGCGGACATCGTCGAGACGAACACATTCGGTGCCAGCTTCGTCGGCATGGAGGAATTTCAGCTACCGCGCGAGTTAGTTCGGGAGATCAATACTGCGGCGGTGCGGTGCGCTCGGGCGGCTGTGGATGAGTTCAACGAGCGAACGCCGGATAAACCCCGCTTTGTCGCCGGGTCGATCGGGCCAACGGCGAAACAGATGGCCATCTCGACGCGGGTCGATGATCCGGCCTGGCGCGGCGTATCGTTCGACGACATGGCAGACTCGTACGGCGAGCAGGCCGCGGCGCTGATCGAAGCCGGGTCTGATTTGCTGATCATCGAGACGGTGATCGACACGCTGAATCTCAAGGCGTGCCTGTTTGCCATCGAACAGTATTTCGAAACGACCGGCCGCCGGCTGCCGGTCATCGCATCGGGCACGTTCGATCGCGGTGGCGTGACATTCGTCAGCGGGCAATCGGTCGAGGCATATTGGAACGCGATCTCGCACATTCCACTCCTCGCCGTCGGCATGAATTGCGCGCTCGGGCCAGAGTTGATGCGACCGCATATCGAGGAGCTTTCCAAAGTCGCGTCACGGCCAATCAGTTGCTATCCCAACGCCGGGCTGCCGAACGAAATGGGCCAATACGATCTCGGCCCGGCCGCCATGGCTCAAATGCTCGGCGAATGGGCCGACAACGGTTGGCTCAACATCATCGGCGGCTGCTGCGGCACGACGCCCGATCATATCGCGGCGATCGCGGACCGAGTGAAACGCAATCAGCCACAGGTAGTAGGCACACTCCGTGTGCCGTCCCGTGACAACGGCACAGGGACTGTGCCTACTACGGACCACTGGCTGCGCTTGAGCGGCACATTGCCCTTCACGCAGCGGCCCGACAGCAACTTCGTGATGATCGGCGAGCGGACAAACGTCACCGGCAGCAAGGCGTTCGCCCGGCTGATTCGCGACGGCAAATTCGAGGAAGCGGTCGAAGTTGCGCGGCAGCAAGTGGCCGGCGGAGCGGCGGTGATCGACATCAACATGGACGATGCGCTCCTCGATGGCGAAGCCGCGATGACGCGCTTCCTGCGGCTGATCGCCGGCGACGACACAGTCGCAAAAGTGCCCGTGATGGTCGATAGCTCCAAATGGACTGTCATCGAAGCCGGACTGAAATGCTTGCAAGGCAAGGGAATCGTCAATTCCATCAGTTTGAAGGACGGCGAGGCCGAGTTTTTGCGGCGGGCCGCGCTCGTGCATCGCTACGGCGCCGCAGTCGTCGTGATGGCGTTCGACGAGCAGGGGCAAGCAGTCGAAATCGCCGAAAAGGTGCGAATTTGCCAGCGGGCGTTCAAGCTGCTGACCGAGCAGGTCGGCTTTGCGCCCGAAGACATTATCTTCGACCCGAACATTCTTACCGTCGCGACCGGGATCGACGAGCACAACAACTACGCAATTAATTTCATCGAGGCCACGCAGCAGATCAAGCAAGTTTGCCCCGGCTGCAAGATCAGTGGCGGCGTGAGCAATATCAGCTTCTCATTCCGCGGCAACGACCTCGTCCGCGAGGCCATGCACTCGGCGTTTTTGTATCACGCGATCCGCGCCGGCATGGACATGGGCATCGTCAACGCGGGGCAACTCGCCGTTTACGAGGAGATCCCCAAGGATCTTTTGGAGCATGTCGAGGACGCGCTGCTCAATCGGCGGCCGGATGCCACCGATCGGCTGATCAAACTCGCCGAGCAGGTGAAGGGCAAAGGCAAAGCGGCGGCGACCGAAGATTTGGCCTGGCGCGAGACGACGGTCCAAGACCGCCTCAAGCACGCGCTCGTCAAAGGCATCGACAAGTTCATCGAAGAAGATGTCGAAGAAGCCCGCCCGCATTACGATCGCTGCCTCTCGATCATTGAAGGCCCGCTGATGGCCGGCATGCAGGTCGTGGGCGATCTGTTCGGCGCCGGCAAGATGTTTTTGCCGCAAGTGGTCAAGTCGGCCCGTGTGATGAAGAAAGCCGTCGGCTATCTGCTGCCGTTCATGGAGGCGGAAAAGGCCGCGCTCGGTGGTGCCGTGCAAAGCGCCCGCGGCAAGGTGCTCCTCGCAACGGTCAAAGGCGATGTTCACGACATCGGCAAGAACATCGTCGGCGTGGTGCTCGGCTGTAATAACTACGAAGTGATCGATCTCGGCGTAATGGTTTCGACCGAGAAGATTTTGGAGACGGCTGCCGAAAAGGGCGTCGATATCGTCGGCTTGTCTGGGCTCATTACGCCCAGTCTCGACGAGATGGTTCACGTCGCCAAAGAAATGCAGCGGCGGCGGATGAGCCTGCCGCTGTTGATCGGTGGAGCTACGACGAGCGCCAAACACACAGCCGTCAAAATCGCGCCGCAGTATGAACAGCCGATCGTGCATGTGCTCGATGCCTCGCGATGCGTCGGCGTTGTCGATCGACTGATGAGCGACAACCGCCGCGGCGACCTTGTCAAAGAAAACCGCGAGCTGCAGCGGCAATTGGCCGCGTCGTACGAGCAGCGGAATGTAAAGCTCATGCCATTTGCCGATGCCCGCGCGCGAAAGTTTCAGACGGATTGGCAAACGGTGGATATACCGACGCCGTCGTTCACCGGCGTGCGCGTACTGAAAGACTATTCGCTGGCCGAAATCGCCAAATACATCGACTGGTCCCCCTTCTTTCTCACCTATGAGATGAAAGGCAAGTATCCGCGGATTTTTGACGATCCCACCGTCGGCCCTCACGCCCGCCAACTCTTCGACGAAGGCCAAGAGATGCTCCGGCGAATCATCGACGAGCGCCTGCTCACGGCGAACGGCGTATATGGTTTCTGGCCCGCCAACAGCGAGGGAGATGACATTATCGTCCGAACAGAGTGTTCAGGATTCAGGGTTCAGGGTTCTGATAAATCCCAAATCCCAAATCCCAAATCTGAGATTCGCCTCCACACGCTTCGCCAACAGTGGGAACGCCAAGGCCAAAAAGACTTCCGCGCCCTCGCCGATTACGTCGCGCCTGCGGAAAGCGGCCGCCAGGACTACATCGGCGCGTTCGCCGTCACGACAGGCATCGGTTGCGACGATTTGTGCGCCCGCTTCGACGCGCGGCATGAAATCGATAATTCCATTCTGGTAAAGGCACTCGCCGACCGCCTCGCCGAAGCGTTTGCCGAGCTGCTGCACGAAAAGGCCCGCCGCGATTGGAATTTTGGCCAAGACGAGCGGCTTACAAACGAAGAGCTAATAGCCGAGAAATACCGCGGCATTCGCCCAGCGCCCGGCTATCCGTCGCAGCCCGATCACACCGAAAAACCAACTTTATTCAACCTGCTCGATGCCGAGAAGAACACCGGCATCAAGCTCACCGAAACCTATGCCATGTGGCCCGCCGCCAGCGTCTGCGGCCTCTATTTCGCTCATCCAGACGCCCGCTATTTCGCCCTCGACCGCATCACCCGCGACCAGGTCGAAGACTACGCCCGCCGCAAAAACATGCCGCTCGCGGAAATCGAGCGCTGGCTCTCGCCCAACCTCGGCTATGAGCCATAGGCGGTTTCGCGACCCGCCGGTAGGTTATGCTTCAATCCCGTAGGGTGGGCTGTGCCCACCTCCTTCGTTAACTCAGCGACGGTGGGCACAGCCCACCTCACGACCTGCCAATTCATGAACGCGATCTTTGAGTTCCTTACGAGCCAGTCGTTCGAGACGCCCGATCTTTTGATCATCGGGTTTCTCGCAATCCTCGAAGGAGCGTTGTCAATCGACAACGCGCTGGTGCTGGGACTCTTGGCCAAGCGGCTCAAAAAGGATGAACAGGGCCGTGCCCTGAACATCGGCATGTTGTTGGCCTTTGTGTTTCGCTTCGCCGCGATCTTCGGCGCAGCGCTTTTGCTGCGCTATACCATCGTTAAACTCTTTGGCGGCGGCTATCTCGTATATATCGCGGTGCGGCACCTGTTTTTCGAAGCCAAGAAGGACGACGACGAGCACATTGTGCTAGACGAGCAAGGGCATCCGCACATTGTTCATGCAACGGGAAAAGAATTGCCCCCGGAAAAGCAAGAAGCGGACATCAAGGAGCGTGTGCCTGTTTATATAAAGGGCGACGGCAAGAATTCGTCGGGATACGCAAACTTCTGGCCAACAGTGGGCAGCATCGGACTGACAGACATTGCGTTTGCGGTTGATTCAATTCTGGCTGCTATTGCGCTCATTGGAGCCCCAAAGGATCCGACGAATTATCATCCCAAACTGTGGGTTGTATTTGCAGGTGCCTTGCTCGGCATGGTCGCACTGCGGTTCGCAGCCGGCTTGGTCATCAAGCTCCTGGAAAAGTTCCCAAGGTTCGAGATCGCCGCTTATTTGCTCGTGCTTGTGATCGGCATGAAGCTATTGCTCGATTGGGGATGCAATTCCGACTGGTCAACCTGGCCCGGCTCGCCGCCGGTGGAAGCGAAACGGTTGGCGCTGGCCGATAGCTACGATGATTGGCTTGAACATAAATGGATTTTCAAGATCAAGCATCAAGAGAAGCAGGACAAAGACGAAGTGCCGGCCAATGAGAATGCGCCAGTCAAAGACGACGCGCCAGTAAGCGAAGAGACACCGCCCCCAGACAAAGGGGCTAAGGCCGCAAGGGCGCCAATAGTTCCGCCGCGACACCTGCTCGATTTCCACGACCCTCGCCGGCCCGAATTCATTCTGTTCTGGGTCTCCATGCTCGCGGCGCTAGCCAGCGGCTTCATCCCACCGCGGAAAAAGCCCCACGGCCCGGTGACATGACGCATTTTGTGTCCATAGTGTGATGCGTTCAGCGAAGTTGCGGTAAATTAAGTTGATCGGCCTGTATCGTGAAGAAATAGTTGCCGCCGTTTCGGCCGCGGGCGGCCATGACCAAGTACTCTGTACTAAGTACTGAACCATGTAGCGACTCGTTTTGACTTTAGCTTTCCGCCGATGGACCGCTTCGCTTTTTTAATTCTAGTCAGCGTTGTCGCGCAACTCGTGCCTGCGGCTGAACCCGACGCCCGCGACTCCCCCGCCGCTCGCGGCTACCGTTTCCTCGTCGAAAAAGCCTACCTCTCGCCCGATTTCGATGGCGAAACGTTCGCTGCCGCCTGGAAACAATGGCCGGAGCCATTGCGCTCGCAAGCTGAGCAAGCAACCGCCGAGGAGCGGCGAACGATGGCGTTCACGCGGTATGGCCTGACACCGCGGCCGGACGATCCGGCAAAACCATTGCAGTACGCGGTCGATGCGGCCGGCACTTGGACGATGAACTGCTTCGCCTGCCACGGCGGGACGATCCCCGAATGCCCGCCTTCTGTAGGGAACGCCCTCCGTGGCGTTCCTGGCGTCTGGCCAGGATCGCCAAATTCGCGGCTAGCCCTGCAGACGCTGACCGAAGAAACCCGGCTGGCAAAAGCCAAGCTGCAAAAACCATTTTCACGAATGGACCTCGGCAGCGCCGTCGTTCCGCTGGGCACAACGAACGGCACGACCAACGCAGTCATGTTCGGCGTGCTCCTCATGGCCTATCGCGACGCAGATTTGACGTTGCACAAAGAGCGGCCGATTCCACCGATGGTGCATCACGACATGGACGCCCCGCCGTGGTGGCATCTGAAGCGGAAAAAGATGATGTATATCGATGGCTTCGCCGCCAAAAGCGCACGCGGCCTCATGCAATTCATGCTCATTCCGCAGAATGGGCCGGAGAAATTTCGCGAATGGGAACACGATTTCGAGGACGTCCTGGCCTACATCGAATCGATCGAGCCACCGAAATATCCGTTTGCGATCGACAGAGCGCTTTCCGAGCGCGGCCGCGCAGCATTCAATCGCGTCTGCGCCGATTGCCATGGCACGTACGGCGCCGGCGGCGCTTACCCTGAAAAGATGGTCCCCATCGAAGAAGTCGGCACCGACCGCGTGCGACTCGATGCCCTGAGCGCAACGCACCGCGACGCCTACGGCCAAAGCTGGTTCGCCCATTTCGGCAACCTGCCCAACATCACCCAGCCCCCAGGCTACATCGCCCCGCCCCTCGACGGCATCTGGGCCACCGGCCCGTATTTTCACAACGGCAGCGTGCCCACGCTCTGGCACGTTTTGCATCCCAAAGCGCGGCCCATTGTTTGGACGCGCGCAGGCGAGATGTTCGACCCAGATCGCCTCGGGCCTGCGATTGAAGTCTCCGACGATTTGCCGTCCAGCATCACCGCCGGCTGGCAGCGCAGGCAATACTTCGATACTCGCGGCTTCGGCAAATCAGCCGCGGGACATGATTTTGCGGACGTGCTGAATGAGGATGAAAGACTGGCCGTTCTTGAATATCTAAAAACGCTGTGAGCGTGGTAGAATTGCAACGAGGACTAAAAACGATGTCAATCAGCATTACCGAAGACATTCGCACGATTGCCGAACTGCAATCCGAACCTATGGAGATCGTAAAGCACATTCGGAAAACAGGTCGCCCAGTCGTTGTTACCAATAAGGGTAAGGCCGATCTCGTCATTATGGATGCGGCAACTTTCGAACGGCATTTGAAATTGACGAATCTCGCCCGATTGTTGGCGGAAGGGGAAGCGGATATTCGCGCCGGCAGAACAAGACCAGCCCGCGAATTCTTCGAAGAACTGCGACGTGAAAACAAAATATCGCGTTGAAGTGCGCGTTACTCAAAACGGTCCCTCGGCAAGCTTTTTTGCCCGTCATTTATTGTTACGTTCTCTGCCTTGCTTCCTGCATTTTTCTGTCCCCCATCTTTCTGTCACCTGGCTTTAATCCATTTTTGATTGCGGCCCCGCGCCGACCCTGCTGCTCATCCTTTGCGCTCTTAGCGTCCTTTGCGGCTTTGCGTTAAAGGCGAGGCGGGTGGACCAACCGCAGAAGCCGACATTGTCAGCACGTCGCCGTTTCGCAACTCTTAATACCGCCGGAATGGTATCAGACCCGCACTCCGTGTGCCCGGCGTTGCGTTGATCGCGTTGGGCGCAGCGGCTTGAATCGGATTCACCCGCGACTGCAACATCGCAATATGCTGCTGCAGCTCCGGCTGATAACGATTGATGGAATACGCGAGTTGATAGTTCTGCAGGGCCTGCGGGAAATCACCCGCTTGCTCTTTGATGCGGCCGAGGGCGGCGTGGGCGCGCCAGTTGCGCATGTCAAGGGCGAGGGCTTCGTTCAACGCCGTCGTTGCAGAACCAGAGTCGCCCGATTCTTCGTAGAGCCGGGCGAGTTCAACCCGGGCGTCGGCATTCTGAGGACTTTGAACCGTCCAATTCCGCAAGAGCGTGAAAGCCTTGTCCGTGCGGCCCGTTTCGGCGAGCAGCACGGCGAGGCCACGATGGCAATCGACGTGATTCGGGTTGATGTTGAGGCACTGGTTATAGAGCGACTCGGCTTGCGTCAAAACATTCGTGTCGCGATTGGCCAGCCCCATGCGGTGATAGACGGCCGCCTTGTTGTAAAACGTGTCGGCGTTCTGCGGATCGATCGTCAGCGCCGTATCGAAGCGGTTCAGTGCGTATTGATACTGCCCCTGCTGGAAGTAGCGCACGCCATCGACGTTGCGGCCCTGCGCCACCATCCGGCAGCCGGCGGCGGCTGTCATAAGGGCGAGCAAGCACACGCATCGTAGGGTGGGCTGTGCCCACCATATTGCGTCTAGCTTTGATGATAAACGGACCATAAACGCGCGCAACCGCAGCTTGCGATTTATCGGGTCGCGAAGACTAGCAAGCGGGCCCATCCGGGACAAGAGCGGCTGACGAGCTGGGCAGACTAAGGGGTCGGGAGTCAATTGCGGTTTCGGCAATCCATTTGGATGAATGTTGCCGCAATTGACTCCCGACCCCTCTCGCTTCTTCGCGGCAAGAGCGGCTGCCTTCTTATGGGTTGTCAGTCATAATGCTGGCATGGTCACAGGAATCGTCTTCGATCTCGACGGCACACTGGTCGATTCGCGACTCGATTTCGACGCCATGCGGCGCGAGATGGAATTGCCGCCAGAAATGCCCATTTTGGAAGCCCTGGCGCGGCTCGATCCGAAACATGCGGCGCGGTGCAACGAGATTTTGCACCGCCACGAGCTAGCAGGGGCCCAGCGGGCGACTCTCTTGCCCGGTTGCCGCGAGCTGATCGAAAAACTGCACGCCCGCGGCGTGAAACTCGCGATCGCGACGCGGAACAGCCGGCATATCACGGTCGTAACTGTCGAAAAGCTGGCCATTCCGATCGACGCTCTCTTCACCCGCGACGATGGGCCCGTAAAGCCCCATCCCTGGCCAGTCGAAGAAGCCTGCCGACTCTGGGCTGCTTCTCCGACGGAAGTCGTCATCATCGGCGATTTTCGATTCGACATCGAATGCGGCCGCGCCGCCGGCTGCCGCACCGTCTTGCTCACGCATCCGCACCCCGCAGCGTCTCATCCGAATAAAGAGCAAGCCGATTTCTTGCTCACATCACTCGCCGACTATCCCCGCCTGCTCGACTGGCTACGGTTGTGACCCTACTTCTCCCCAATGCAATACAGATTCTTCCGGCTCCGAAGAAATAACTGATTCCCCACAACAGCCGGCGATGCATCCGTCGGATCGTTGAGCAGGTTCGTGCTGACAACTTCCAACTTGTCGGCATCCTTGATCACAACTGTGTTCCCATCGCGATCGACGATATACACATTGCCGCCCGCAGCAACCGGCGAAGCGTACACCGTCCCCAGCCCTTCCACTCGCTGACCCGTGTAGTGTGGCTTGCCCGTCCGGCTGTCGAGGCACGTCAGAATATTGTCATTCCGCTTCAAAAAATACAGCCGATGACCCGAGAGTAGTGGCGAGGGAACATACGGCGTGTCGCGGTCGTACCGCCAGGCGATCGATTTATTCGCATCGCCGCTGCTGCCCAGTTTAATCGCCAGCAACTTATTGCCTTCGTAGCCGCTGGTGAGATACACGAGGTCGTCGCGCGTGAAGCCAGTGGGAATGACATTCGTCGTCAGACCCTCTGACTCCCAGACTTCCTTGCCGGTCGCCAGATCGTAGCTACGAATGCTATTGGTCGCACTTAACACTGCCTGGGCCTTGCCATTGTGCTCGACGATGACAGGCGTGGACCAAACGGTCTTTTCATTTCGGGCTGTGCGCCAGAGCTCTTGGCCGCTCCGCTTATCGATGGCCGCGACAAAGCCGGGGCCCCCATCGTGGTCCCATTGAACTACGATCGTATTACCGAACAGAGCCGGCGTGGCCCCTTCGCCGAAGCCGTTGCGCGGATGCTGCTGGCCGAGATCTTTTTCCCACTTCAGATTGCCGGCCAGGTCATAACAGTAAAGACCGCGCGAACCGAAAAACGCATACACGTGCTCGCCGTCGGTGATCGCGGAGGACGCCGCAAAGCTCCCATCGCCTGGCTTGAAGCCTTCATGTGGCACCGCCTCGCGACAAATTTTGGACCACAGCGTTTTGCCCGAGTTACGATCAATCGACATCAAAGCGAATTGATAAACTTCGGTTGGCGGCGGACCGCCTTTAGCGCCGGGCGGGCCTTTACCACCTTTGCCGCCGAAGCCGCCTTTCCCCGGCGGCCCTTTGCCCGGCGGCGGACCCTTGCCATCAGGCCCTCCCTTGCCCTTCCGGAAGTCATTGGACTGAGCCGCCGGCGCGCTGCTTTCCCCTTTGGAAGGCACCGCCGTTTGAACAAAGATCTGGTCTTTCCAAATGATTGGCGTGGACGTGCCGTCACCGGGAATGCGAACTTGCCACTGAATGTTCGTTTTCTCGTCCCACTTAATCGTCGGCTTGCCCGCAGGGGCCTCACCGGTGCCGAGTGGACCCCGCCATTGCGGCCAATTGGTCTCGGCTGAATATCCGTTCCGCACAGCCCAGAGTGAGGCCAAAAACGACGCGCTGATAACCAGGAGCAGCAGGTGCCGGCGATTCACAATACGGTTCTCCGCACGAAGGTTCAATTTCTCACTCGAAACGATATAAAACCCACCCAAATAAACACGACCAAATTGCAGCAGTCGCGGCCAAATCTGTCAATTCGCGATGCTTTTTCACGAATCGAGCAAATTGGGGCATTTCGCGCGCAGTTTTGGTATCTTGGAGTTGCCGCTCGTGCGGCCCGGCCCATTACCGCTCGTGCGGCCTATTGTCAGCGCCGGCCCTCCCAAGTCGCTCGATTTACCCGCCCTCTGTCGATGCCGCGCCCCGCTGTCCTTGTTTCCGCTGTCGCTCTTGCCGCTGCCGCTGTGGCCGGGCTCATTGCGCCCGCGCTGGCTACTGAGTCAGTAACGGCCAAGGTCGATTTCAACCGCGACATCCGGCCAATTCTGTCCAACCAATGCGCCAAGTGCCACGGCCCCGATTCCAAGGAACGCAAGGGCGGCACCGATGGCCTGCGGTTGGATGTGCGCGACGATGCAATCGCCGATCTCGGCGGCTACGCCGCAATCGTCCCCGGCCATCCGGAAAAAAGCGAGCTGATCAAACGAATTCTTTCGACCGACGACGACGAGCGCATGCCGCCGAAAGAGAGCGGCAAAAAGCTAACCTCACGCGAAATCGACTTACTCAAACGCTGGATCGAGCAAGGCGCGGAGTATGCCCAACATTGGTCGTATGTGAAACCAGTCCGACCGCCGCTGCCGGCAGTGAACAACGGCAACTGGCCCCGCAATGAAATCGACTATTTCATTTTGCAGCGCCTGGAGCGCGAAGGCCTTTCTCCCTCGCCCGAAGCAGATCGCCACGCGCTTCTTCGCCGCGCCGCGCTCGACCTGACGGGCTTGCCTCCGACCGCCGAGGACATCCAGATTTTTGTCTCCCCCTCTCCCCCTCTCCCCCTCTCCCCCTCCGTTTCGAGCGAGGCGGGAACGGGCACAGACGCAGAGTGGGAAAAATTATATTTCGCCTACATCGACAAGCTTCTCGATTCACCTCGTTACGGCGAGCACTGGGCCCACGCCTGGCTCGACTTGGCCCGCTACGCCGATTCCGCCGGCTACGCCGACGACCCCGCGCGAACGATTTGGCCGTTTCGCGATTACGTCATCCGCTCGCTGAACGCTAATAAGCCGCTCGATCAATTCACGATCGAGCAGATCGGCGGCGATTTGCTGCCCAAACCGACGGAAGAGCAGCTCACCGCGACAGCCTTTCATCGCAACACGCTGACCAACAACGAAGGCGGCACACAAGACGAGGAATTCCGCAACGTCGCGGTCGTCGATCGCGTCAACACGACGATGGCCGTCTGGATGGGCACCACAATGGCCTGCGCTCAGTGTCACAGCCACAAGTTCGATCCGATCACGCAACAAGAATATTTCCGCTTCTTCGCCTTCTTCAACAATACCGAAGACGCCGACAAGAAGGACGAAAGCCCGATCCTGTCGCAGTTCACAAAAGAGCAAGAGCGGCAAAAGGCCACGTGGCAAGCCGAAATCAAGAAGCTCGATGCCGCTCTGGCCAAAGAATCGACCGAACTCCTCGCAGGCCAGCAAAAATGGGAACAAGAGTTCCCGGGCGACGAAGTCGAGCTTTTGGTTACGCCGGAAGCAATCTTAAAAATCCTCACCACCTCGGCCGACGACCGAACGGAAGCACAACAGGGCGAGTTGAAAAAGCATTACCTCGCCGTCGCTCCCCTGCGGCGTCCACAGCGCCAAAAACTAGCTCAGGTCAAAAAGCAACTGGCCGACATGAAGCCCGCCTCGACCGTGCCCATCATGCGCGAGCTACCCGAAGCCAAGCGGCGAGTCACCAAGCTGCAATATCGCGGAAATTACCTCGATCCAGGCGACGAAGTAACTGCCGAAACGCCCAGCTGTTTCCCGTCACTGCCGCTATACCAACCCGAAGCGTCAGCGAGGGGTTCGGCTGCCTCCACCACTCACCACTCACCACTCACCACTCACTCCGCACCCACCCGCCTTGACCTCGCCCACTGGCTGATCGACGAAAACAACCCCCTCACCGCCCGCGTTTTCGTCAACCGCTTCTGGGAGCAGATTTTTGGCATCGGTCTCGTCGCCACCAGCGAAGATTTCGGATCCCAAGGCGAACTGCCATCGCACCCGGAGCTCCTCGACTGGCTCGCGACCGAGCTGATTCGCCTCAATTGGGATCAAAAAGCTTTCTTGAAGCTCCTCGTCACGTCAGCCGCCTATCGCCAGTCGTCCAAAGTCACGCCCGACCTGCTCGCCCGCGACCCCGACAACCGCCTCCTCGCCCGCGGGCCGCGCGTCCGGCTATCGGCCGAAATGATCCGCGACCAGGCCCTCGCCGTCAGCGGCCTACTTTCCGCCAAAATGTACGGCCCGCCGGTCAAGCCGCCGCAGCCAACGCTCGGCCTCAACGCCGCGTTCGGCAGCGCCGTCGATTGGCAAGCCAGCACCGGCGACGACAAATTCCGCCGGGCGCTCTATACGACCTGGCGGCGATCGAATCCGTATCCCTCGATGGCGACGTTCGACGCACCCAACCGCGAAGTTTGCACGCTCCGCCGCGACCGCACCAATACGCCGCTGCAGGCTCTCGTCACCCTCAACGACCCCGTCTATCTCGAAGCCGCCCAATCGCTCGCGCGACGAATCGCCGCCTCTCGGGGCGCCAGCCCCGCCGAGCGCATCGAATTCGCGTTCAGAACCTGCCTCTCCCGCCCGCCGCAAGACTTTGAAATACAACGAATCGTGAAACTGTACGAGCAATCGCTGATCGATTTCTTTGCCGACGAAGCGGCCGCAAAAAAAATGGCGACCGAACCCATCGGTGCCGCCCCCGAGCACTCCAACCCCGCCGAGCTCGCCGCCTGGACGGTCGTCTCCAACGTGCTGCTAAATCTCGACGAAATGTTCATGAAGCGATAACTTCAACCCTGATAAAATGATGTCAGTACAATGATTTCAGGGAAGCACTTTATGAGCACCAGCACCGCCTTAAAACTGTCGGTAGCGGACTATAACCGCATGATTGCGGAGGACGCCTTCCATCCGCTCGGCAAGCGGCGCATCGAGCTTATCTATGGGGAGCTGCGCGAAGTGACACCGCCCGGACCGACGCATGCTGAAGCCGTTGACCGTCTTGCTCGCTGGAGTTTTACCAACACAGATGGGCGGCAAGTTACGGTTCGAATTCAAAATCCAATCGAAATCCCCGCTTTCGACAGCGCTCCAGAACCCGATGTTGTCTGGGCCAAAGCCAAACACTATGGCAAGCAACACCCGCAGCCGCGCGACATCCTGCTAGTTATCGAAGTCGCCGACAGCAGCCTGGCCGAAGATTTGGGCGAGATGGCCGAACTTTACGCCCAAGCGGGAATCAAAGACTACTGGGTCGTTAACATTCCCGACTTTTGCGTCGAAGTCTTCCGCCAGCCCAAGCGCGGGCGATACATGGATCCTCGCGCGTATCAATCAACCGACGAGCTGGCGCCCCTCGCCTTTCCCAAAATTCACCTGCCGATCAGCGGCTTATTCAGCGGCACGCTTTAGCCGATTTGACTCATGACAACCGATCATCTTCAGCACCTCACCCGCCGTCACTTCCTTCAGCAAAGCCAGCTCGGCATCGGCGCCATCGCCCTCTCGTCGCTGCTCGGCCGCGACGGCATCGCAGCCGACACCCCGCCTGCAGGCCGCGATTCTGCCAACGCCGCCCTCGCCTCCGTCATCAATCCCCTCACCCCCCGCCAGCCCCATTTCCCCGCCAAGGCCAAGCAAGTCATCTACCTCCACATGACCGGCTCGCCGCCCAATTTGGACATGTGGGACTACAAACCCGAGCTCGTGAAGCGCGACGGCGAAGATTGCCCCGACAGTTTTCTCAAAGGCCGCACCTTCGCCTTCACCACCGGAGTCCCCAAGCTCCTCGGCACTCCGCGAAAATTCGCTCAATATGGCGAAGGCCGCCAATGGATGAGCGATGCCGTCCCCCATTTCCACGACATCGCCGACGAAATGTGCATGGTCCACTCCATGCACACCGAGCAATTCAACCACGCCCCGGCTGAGCTCCTCATTTACACCGGCTCCCCCCGCTCCGGCCGCCCCGCCCTGGGTGCCTGGCTCACCTATGGCCTCGGCAGCGAAAACGAAGACCTTCCCGGCTACGTTGTGCTGATCAGCAGCGGCGTCCAGCCCAACGGCGGCAAAAACAGCTTTGGCAGCGGCTTTCTCCCCTCGGTCTATCAAGGAGTGCAATGCCGCAGCAAAGGCGACCCCGTGCTCTTCGCCTCCGACCCGCCCGGCATGGACCGCGACCTCCGACGCAAAAGCCTCGACGCTCTCCGCGACCTCAACGAGCTGCAAGCCCAAGAGCTCGGCCATCCCGAAACCGCCACCCGCATCGCCCAATACGAGCTCGCCTATCGCATGCAGGTCTCCGTACCCGAAGTCATGGACATCACCCGCGAATCAAAAGAAACCCTCGCGGCTTACGGCGCTCAGCCCGGCCAGGCCAGCCTCGCCAACAACTGCCTCCTCGCCCGCCGGCTGATCGAGCAAGGCGTCCGCTTCGTCCAGCTCTTCGACTGGGGCTGGGATTTTCACGGCACCGGCCCCGATCAAGACATCCGCGACGGCCTGACGAAAAAGTGCAAGACCATGGATCAACCGATCGCCGCCCTCATCAAGGATCTCAAGCAGCGCGGCCTCCTCGACTCGACGCTCCTCATCTGGGGCGGCGAATTCGGCCGCACTCCCTTCCGTGAAGGCCGCACCAGCAAGGGCAACGTCCTCGGCCGCGATCATTATCCCGATTGCTTCACCATGTGGATGGCCGGCGGCGGCGCCCGCGGCGGCTGCAGCCACGGCGAAACCGACGAGCTCGGCTTCGGCGTCGTCAAAGACAAGGTCCACATCCACGACCTCCAAGCCACCATCCTCCACCTCCTCGGCTTCGACCACACCCGCCTCACCCACCGCTTCCAAGGCCGCGACTACCGCCTCACCGACGTCCACGGCCGCGTCGTCAAAGAGCTCCTCGCCTAA
This sequence comes from Pirellulaceae bacterium, assembly GCA_036496265.1. Classification (GTDB taxonomy): domain Bacteria; phylum Planctomycetota; class Planctomycetia; order Pirellulales; family Pirellulaceae; genus CAYLLN01. The sequence goes on from DASXLL010000154.1 coordinate 20,330, forward strand.
CGTAGGGTAGGCTTCAGCCTGCCGCATCTAACGTGGGGCAGGCTTCCAGCCTGCCACGTCACTGCAAATCCCACCTGCTGCCTTTTCTCGACTTATCCAGCGGCCCTAGAGTGGGACAATCTCGCGCAGCGATCGCCGGCCCACCGCCGTGCCTTTACTCGTCTGATGCCTCGATCGCTTGTGAGACAGCCGGCCTAATCACGAACTCTTCACCAAAGCATGGAGACGCCATACGGCGGCAGGTCAGGATCCGTCGAGACGATAGTCAAGCCGTCCAGCTTGGCTTGCGCGATCAGCAGACAATCGAACGGATCACGATGATGCAGCGGCAAAGTCAACAACTCGCGAAAGTGGCGAAAATCGGGCGTCAAGACTCTAAATCCGTTAGCGACAAGTGCTCCTGGGAACAGCTCCTCAAAGGGAATTTGCAACTTCAGCTTGCCCAGCCCGAGCTTGATTGCCACTTCCCATGCTGTGACGAGGCTGACGGATTTCTCGTTATTTGGATCTTCGATCGCAGCCCGAGCCACGGCGCTCAATCGCGAGTTCCCTTCGCAAAACCAGAGAAACGCATGGCTGTCGAGCAGCAGCCTCATCCCATATATTCCCGAAACTCTTCCACCGGATCGTCAAACCCGGGCAGCAATTCGATTTTCCCCGCCAGGCAACCAAACTGCGGTCGTGCACCGGCTGGAGCCGCTTCCAGTGTGGCGGTCACCTTCACCGGCGCGTTTCGCAATTCCGGCGGCAGCGGCAGATGAACGCTGCCATCCTTGTCGGGCTCAAGAATCGCCGTAATCGTGCTCATCATGAAAGTTTAGTTTGCGGCCCAATGGGGGTAAAGCAACAGGTCCGCTTTTTCCCGCAGCTTGGCAAACGTCTCACGCCGAATCTTAAAGTAGCCCGGCGAGGCCCTTCGCCGGTCTGGGCCTTAACTCAAATCCTCCCTTTCCGCTGCGGCGAAACCAACCACTCACCCGTCCCACTTCGCCCGCTCGCTGCTTTCGCTAACTGCGTGGCTCTCTGGTGCCTGACTTCGCCCCTCTAGCACGCGCCCTCCGCCCTTGTGAACCCCCGCGAATTTGTTAGCTTGATTGGTTCCCCTCTGGGCAAAAAAGCCCCGCTAGCTCAACTGGCAGAGCAATTGACTCTTAATCAATAGGTTGTTGGTTCGAGTCCAACGCGGGGCACTTCGTTAGCCGCTGACTCAGACCGAGCTGCGGCTTTCTTTATTTGTGCGCCAAGCTCTCCGCTATCCACGTTTTGGCCCATCAGCAGCTTTCCGTCCCGCCCAGGGCTGGCTGTGTTTTCGACTTATATCACAGCCCAACGTGCGGCCAGTTCCGCCGAATTTACTCCTCTGTGTTCTCTGTGCCTCTGGCTGCTGACGATCACCGTTGTGCTCGTGAATGTGCTTTTTCGATCAACCCCCGAACGTCCGCCAGCAATGAATCAGCGTCCTCGTCACTGAATGTGATTTCAGCCTCCAGGTATCGCCCCGTCTGCCTCATATCCCAGAGGCGATTGAGGGCTGTCGAATGGGCAGCATCGACGTTGCCGATTTTTCGCTGCAAGTTGAATTTGCTTCTAACTATGCCATGTCCTTTGCTCTTTACGATTTCCTGAAAGTCCAGGCAAAACAAAGCAGCCTTGCCCCAAGCTCGGCCGCACTGAAAAGATTGTCGGCAAATGGAATCCACAATTTTTTGTCTCTACAATTCTGCGCCGTATTCAGGAATTGCTCGGCAACGTCTAAGTGCTGCCGTG
>DASXLL010000155.1:0-4226 GCA_036496265.1 Pirellulaceae bacterium
CGCTGAACCTCAGCTCTCAACTCCAATCAATTTGAAACCTGAAACTGGAACTTGAGACCTGAAACCAGCCAGACTCCAAAATTCTGCTTGACATCCCAATCCAAAACATGCCTCATATAAGCGCCGCTGCCCTCTTCCAGACCTAACAGGTGTTGCGATGACTTTACGCCGCCCTGGTTTCACACTCGTCGAACTCCTCGTCGTCATCGCCATCATCGGCGTTCTCGTCGCGCTACTTCTGCCCGCCGTCCAAGCCGCTCGCGAATCCGCCCGCCGCATGCAATGCCAGAACAACCTCAAGCAGTTCGGCCTGGCGTTTCAGAACCACCACGACATGCTCACGACCCTGCCGACCGACGGTTTCGGCTACGGCTGGGTCGGCGATCCCGATTTGGGTTACGGAATTGATCAGCCGGGCGGGTGGACGTTCAACATTCTGCCGTATTGCGAGCAGAACGCGATTTATAACATTGCCAAAGGTAAAACCGGCCAACCGAAGAAGGCCGATCTCGCGGCGATGGTCGGCATCCCGATCAAGTTCTTTTATTGCCCCTCCCGCCGCAAGCCAGGTATCTACCCGATTACCTCCAACACTGCGGAGCAGAATTTCGAACATGTGTCGATTGGCTGCAAGATTGACTACGCCGTCTGCGCCGGTGACCAGGAAGACTTGCAGGGCAGCGGCATTCCCATTCCGCCGATCGCTCCTCCCATGACTTACACGGGTATTTCGTTCGCCCGCAGCGCCGTGCGCCTCGCCGAAATCACCGACGGCACATCCAACACGCTGATGGTCGGCGAAAAGCAAATGGGCGCGCCCTTCTATCTCAACGGCGTGGAAGGTGGCGACAACGAAAACATCTATTCGGGATGGGACAACGACCACACGCGGACCACCAACAACCGCACCACCGGCAACAACAACCAAATCCGCTTCCCGCCGAGAATGGACCAGCGCCAGGACAAAATCCTCGTCTTTGGCAGCGCCCATCCTGCTGGCTTCAACGGCGTCCTCTGCGACGGCTCTGTCCGCGTCTTCAGCTACAACATCGACGTCACCAACTACATGCGCCTCGGCAACCGCGCCGACGGCCAAACCCTGACCTTGCCCTAACGCCCTCGTTCCCTTCGCCCTCGTTCCCACGCTCTGCGTGGGGAACGCGCTCCCCGACGCTCCGCGTCGTTCTTATCCTTACGTCGTGTAATCCGCATTGAACTTCACATACTCAACGTTCAAATCACTCGTCCAAAACCTAATCGACTCGCCGCCTTCCCGAAAAGTCAGCACCACGCTTGTCTCTCGACTGCTTTTGAGCGCCGTCGAAACCGTCTTCGCATCAAAAGCGATCGGCGCCCCACGCTCGTAAAGCAAATGACCGTTCACGCTTAAATCGACGCCAGCCGGATCGAACGGAACGCCCGCATAGCCGGCCGCTGAAACAATCCGTCCCCAATTCGGATCACCACCCGCAACCGCTGTTTTCACCAGCGCGCTATCCGCCACCGTCCGAGCAATTTTGCGGGCCTCATCACGCGACTTGCAACCTCGCACCTCGATCGTAATCAAGTGCGACGCCCCCTCGCCGTCATCCGGAATCTGCCGCGCCAGTTCAACACACAACTCATTCAAAGCCGTTTGAAATGCAGCGAGGTCATTGCCCATCAGCGGCCGTTGGTTCTGACTTGCGTCTCCTGAACCCTGAACCCTGAACCCTGCCCTCCCGCCGCCCCACTCGCCATCAGCAGCACCGTATCATTCGTGCTCATATGCCCTTCGACGCTAATGCAATTGAAGCTGTCGTCAACTGCCGTCTGCAACGCCTTTTGCGCTGTCTCTGGCGTCAAAGCCGCGTCCGTCGTCACCACACACAACATCGTCGCCATCTTCGGCCCGATCATCCCCGCCCCTTTGCACATCCCCGCCAGCCGAATCATCGCGCCTCCAACTCGCAACTCTCGGCTCGCAACCTTCATCCCCTTGTCCGTCGTCAAAATTCCCCTCGCCGCCGCCGCAAACGCCCCTTCATCCGTGCCGAGTTTCTCAGCCGCCGCTTTGACGCCCGCCGCGATCTTCTCCATCGGCAGAAAATGCCCAATCACTCCCGTGGACATCACCAGCGTCTGCTGCTCCTTCGCCCCCACCGCCTCCGCCGCCAGCCGAGCCATCGCCCGCGCATCCGCCAGCCCTCGCTCGCCCGTACACGCATTCGCATTCCCCGAATTCACCACCACGACGCGCATCTCCGCCGCCGGCGTCCGCTCTCGATCCAACGCCACCGGCGCCGCATACACCAAGTTCGTCGTATAAACCCCCGCCGTCACCGCCCCACCGGGGCAATGCACCAGCGTTAAGTCTTCCTTGTTAGGGTTCTTCTTGATCCCAGCGTGCACGCCGGCGAAACGAAAACCGAGGGGAATGTTAATCATCGTGATTGTTGAAATTGGATATGTCGGTTCAGCTTGATTCGAGATTCGGCAAGCTATAAAAGCCCCATTGTCTCCTCAAACCCAAACATCAAATTGAAATTCTGCACCGCCGCCCCACTCGCGCCTTTAATGAGATTGTCTTCGGCGCAAATCAACAGCACGCGATTACGCACGATGCGGGCTGTGATATCCACAAAGTTCGTGTAAGCCGTGTCCTTCGTCGCTGGCAGGTGATTGACGACGCGGATGAACGGCTGGCCCGCGTAGAATTCACGCAAGCAACTGAGCACTTCCGATTCCGTCATACTTCGCGTCGGCCGTGCATAAATCGCTGACAGAATCCCGCGGTCCATCGGCGTCAAGTGCGGCGTGAAGATGACTTGGACCGACATGCCGGTGGCCCGGCCAAGAATCTGCTCGATCTCCGGCTGATGCCGATGCTTGCCGACGCTGTAAGCCGAGATGCTCTCGTTGCACTCAGGATACAAAGTATTCAACTTTGGCGTCCGCCCGGCCCCCGAAACGCCACTCTTGCTATCGATGATGATGTCGTCGGACTCAACCAGGCCGGCTTTCAGCAGCGGCGCCAGTGGCAAAATCGCGCTCGTTGGATAACAGCCGGGATTGGCGACTAGTTTCGCATCGGGAATTTGCGACCGAAACAGTTCAGGGAGGCCGTACGGCGTTTTGCCAAGCCGTTCCGGGTCTGGATGTTCGTGCTCATACCACTTCCGATAGGTCGCCGCGTCATCCAGCCGATAATCGGCTGAAAAATCGATCACGCGAACGCCGCGGGCCAGCAGCGCCTTCGCCGACTCAGCCGAAGCCGCATGCGGCAAGCATAAGAAAGCACACTCACACCGCTCAGCGACCACTTCCGGCCCGACATCCTCCAAGCACAAATCCAGCCGCCCCGTCAACGACGGATGAATCGCGCTCACCTGCGGCCGACCTTCTTGGCGGCTCGTCAACACCTCGATCTTCGCGCCTGGATGGCGCAGCAGCAGCTTGATCAGCTCCAAAGCTGTGTAACCGGTCGCTCCCATGATTCCGACACGTACGCTTTTCATGTTCTCTTTGCTCTGACCTCAAGACCACGCTGCCATTCAAAGGTTCGCCCGCTCTGCAATATAGCAATCCATCCCATCCGTCGGGAGCAAACCTGCGCCCAGTTAAGTCATAGCCAATCGAGTCCGACATCAAGGCTGACGGCCGAATGCGTCAGCGCGCCGGAGCTGATGCGTTCGACGCCGGTGGCGGCGACGGCAGCGACCGTTTGTAGATTAATGCCGCCGGACGCTTCGAGTTCGGCGTTTGACTCGCCACTGTCACGGATTTTGACCGCTTCGCGGAGTTGGTCAATGTCCATATTGTCTAGGAGCACGATGTCGGGTTTTTCCGGCAACACCTGCCGCAGTTGCTCCAGCGAATCGACTTCGACCTCAACCATCATCGCCGGATCGGGAGCGCCACGCGGCACGTCGCCCGCAATTTGTTGAGCGAGGAAGTCGCGAGCTGTGCGAACGGCTTCTGCGGGCGAAAACGCTGACGCGCCACCTTCCTCACGGCCAAGCGCCAGATGATTGTCTTTAATCAGAATCGCATCGAAGAGACCGGTACGATGATTGTGGCCGCCGCCGCAGTGGACGGCGTATTTTTCCAGCCGCCGCCAGCCGGGCGTGGTTTTCCGTGTGTCGTAAATCCGGGCCTTCGTGCCGGCGACAGCATCGACGTATTGGCGAGTGAGCGTCGCGATTCCAGACAGGCGGCCAAGAACATTCAACACAATTCGCTCGCTG
>DASXLL010000156.1:0-16524 GCA_036496265.1 Pirellulaceae bacterium
GCCAGCCGCACGATCCGACGGAGGTCTTCCGCGATCTGGGGAGACCAGGCGAGTTGGGTGAAATCACGTTGCATATTGCGTCATAACTCGTGCTAGCAAGTTTTCGGCCGCGCTGTTTGCGGTGGACATAGCCCACCCTACTGCCGTTTGTCGTTTCGCCGGTCCTATGTACATTACCCGGTCAATGATGTTTTTCGCAGCCCCGCGCTGAAAACGCGCGTGCATCGAGCCAGGGAGGTGCTGATGTCGGGCCAACATTTTCGATTTTTGCACGCCGGCGGGTTTCTGCTGGATCAGCCGTTGGCTGGTTTGACGGAAATACCTGATCCGCTGGCGGATCTTTTGATCGATGCGCCGTTCACCGCTGCGCAGAAGGTGTTTGATGCGGCGATCGAGGAGCGGGTTGATTTCGTCGTTTTGAACGGCGATTTGGTTGATTTGTCGCGCCCCAGTGCGCGCGCAATCGCGTTCCTTCTCGATAATTTCGATCGGCTCAACGCACAGAACGTTTCGGTCTATTGGGCGTGCGGCAAGTTGGAGCAGCCGCATGATTGGCCGGCGGCGGCAGCGTTGCCGGACCGAGTGCGGCAGTTTTCCGTGACCGAACCCGAGGAGCTATCGCATTTTCGCGGCGAACGGCCGGTGGCGAATATTGTGGGCCGCAGTTGGCATGGGACGGCGTCGTTTCAGGTTGGCGAATTTCGCACGGATGAGGACGGATTGCCGACGATTGTGGTTGCCAATGGCAATGCCGATACGCAGCGGCTGGCCGAGCAAATGGTGGATTATTGGGCGCTCGGCGGGCAGGCGCAGCGGATGACAGCGGGCACCGCCGAGCGAATTGTGCATTATGCCGGCAGTCCCCAGGGGCGATCGCCGGAAGATATGGGGCCGCACGGGGCGACGCTGGTTCACATTTCGGCGGAACGGACGATTCGCACCCAGTTCGTCCCGACCGATGCGATTCGCTGGCATACGGAGCGGGTCGCGATTGAGGATGATGCGACGCTCGATACGGTGAAGAAACTGCTGGCGGACCGAGTCAAACAGCTTCGGGCCGAGGCTGATTCACGACCGCTAATTGTTACCTGGAAGCTACGAGGCGGCGATCATCTGGCCGGGCCGGCTGGCCGGCGCGATCTGGCGGCGGAGTGGCAAGATTGGCTGCGGAAGGATTTTTTCTTAGCGAACAATAAGCCCGTGTTTTGGACTCAGTCGATCGAGCTGGATCAGCCGGAGTTGCCAGCGGCGTGGTTCGAAGAAGAATCGATGCTCGGCGACTTTTTGCGGAACTTGAAGACAATGTCGGCCCTGTCGCCCAGCGAGTTGCGGCTGGGGGCCGAGATTCCCGATCATCAGCGTTGTCCGGCACTGGCGTCGCTCGTGCAGTGGACGGACGAGGAGTATCGGTCGGTGTTGGATGAGGCGGGATTGACTGGGGCCCAGTTGCTCGGCGCCGGTGAAAGAGATTTGTGAGGAAAAAAAGACGCGGAGCGTCTAGGACTTGCGTTCCCACGCAGAGCGTGGGAACGAGGAGTTAGGCAAAGGGAGTTGCCACGTGAGAATTAAACATATTGATATTGAAGGCTTTGGCGTCTGGAAGGGTTTGACCCTGGAGGACCTGTCCGATCATGCGACGGTCATTTATGGACCGAACGAGGCGGGCAAGACGACGCTGATGCAGTTCGTGCGAGCGATGCTCTACGGCTTTACGCCCGAGCGGCGGAAGCGGTATTTGCCGCCGGTATATGGCGGTCGGCCGGGCGGCAGCATGCGCGCGGCGAACGAATTTGGCTCGTTCATGATCACGCGGCATGGGGCGGCAGATGATCTGATTGACAATTTGGGCGCGGTGGAGATCATCGACGACCGCGGCGAGACGCGCGATACGACGCAGCTTGAAGGGTTACTCGCCGGCGTTGATGAACCGACCTACAACAATGTGTTCAATGTCGGCTTGCGCGAGATTCAGGAGCTGGGGTCGCTGGATGATACGGCGGCGGCCGATTATCTGTATCGGCTAACCAGCGGACTCGATCGCGTCTCACTCATCGATGTGATTCGCGAAGTCCAAGCCGCTCGCGAACGACTGTTGGCCAGCGAAGAAAAAGCAACGAGTCAAATCCCGCAGCTTATTGCCCGCCGCGAAAAACTACGCGAGCAAATCGAAGATTTGGGCCGAAAAACGCGACGGTGGAAAGAACTGATCACGCAGCGGGCCAATTTGATCGACGAGGCAAAGCAACTTGATAAGCAGATTGTCGATACGGAAGCGTCGTCGCACGTTTTGAAAGCCGCACTCGATGTCGAAGGCCCATGGAATATCAGAACCGACATTCAGCGGCAGCTAGAAATCCTGAAAGATGTGAAGCCGCTGCCCGAACGATCGGTCGAGCGGTTGGATTCGATCAATCAGCGCCTGAACACCGGCCGGAAGCGGCTGAAGCGGCTATCCGCGAAGCGCGAGCAGCTGAAAAAAGACTCCGATTCCGTTGAAATCAACAAAGTTCTGCTATCGCACGCCGGCCGCATTGAGTCGCTGCACGATCAATCGCAGTGGATCATCGGCCTTGAGAATCAGGTCACAAAGCTGCGCGAAGAAGTCGCGAAGTTGGACGCTGACATCGAAGCGGCGATCACTGGCTTTCGTGGCGGCACGGGTTCACTCGACGAGCTGCCCCGCGAGACGATGGCGGTGCTGAAAAAGCCGGCTCAGCTTATCAAGGAAGAAACGGAGAAGCTGGAGCAGGCGAAGCACGAAGCGGATGAGGCAAAACGGGCGCTCGACGCGGCGACGGCACATTACGAGCAGGTGAGCCGGACGAAACAAGTGCCTGATCTGAATCATGCGATTCAGGAAGCGGGAACAAAGGTTGCGCTGTTACGAAAGCGGATCGAAGCCGAGGAGCGGCTCGATAAGCTGACGCGGCGGCGGCAGGAGCTGGAGGTCGATACCGGCGACATTGGCTCGGCCGAAGAGGCGCCGATCCGAATCACGGCACTCTTGGGCTTGTTTTTCTCGCTGGGCGTGATGCTGATTTTGGTCGGCATTTTCGGCGGGATGTATGACTGGATCTTCGGAGCCTGGCAGTGGACGATGTTCGGCTTGCTCGTGACGGGCGGCAGCATTGTGGCCAAGCTCTTTCTCGAACGCCAAGGTGAGGAAAGCGTTACCGACAGCTATCGCCAACTTGAGCAGCTACGGATGCAGCTTGTGGAGGCGAAGCGCGAGCGGGATGAGCTGGATGCCGAGTTGCCGGCGTCGAGCGGATCGCTGGATGCACGGCTGCGCGAGGCGGAAGTGGAGATGCGAGACCTTGAACGCCTCATTCCGGTCCGCACCGAACGCGAAACGGCTGAGCAGCGGCATTTGGCAGCGAAAAATCGGCTGACGGGCGCTCATGACGCGGTGAAAGATGCTCGCCATCGCTGGAAAGCCGCGCTGAAGAGCGTCGGATTACCGGAAGATTTCGCCCCGCCGAAAGTGAAGCAGGTCGTCAAAAGCAACGAGCAAGTGCTGGAGCTACGCCGCCGTCGAGATGCTCGTAAAGACGAGCTGGATCAACGGGAACGTGAGCTGCTCGTCGTTAACAATCGCCTCCAGCAGATTCTGGATGATGTGCGGCATACATGTCTCAGCGATCAGCCGATCGCCAAAATTCGGGAGCTGATTCAAGCGGTGGCGAAGGAGAAGGAAACGCTGGCACTGCGGGAGAGTGTCGATAAGCAGCTTCGGAAGCTGGTGCGGTCGCGCGATAAAGCCATCGCCGTGCTGCGAAAATGCAGCCGGTCGCGGCATGCCTTGCTGACCCTGGCGGGTGTGGAAGATGAAAAAGGTTTTCGGCAGGCAGCGGCAGATGCGGGCCGCGTGGCTGATCTGAAGCGGCAGCAAGGCGAATTGACAATCCGCATTCAGACGTCACTGGCCAGCACCTATAGTGAGGAAATCGTCGGCGGGGTCTTCAAAGAAGGCCGCGATATTAAAAATCGCTGGGATCAGCGGCAGAAACAGTTAGCCGATACGCGAGCCCGACTGGCACAGGTGCATGAGCGCCGCGGGGCCTGCACGCACGAAATGCAGTCGCTGGCGTCGGACCGGCAAATGGCGCATGCGACGCTGGAACTTGGCGTCGTCGAAACGCAGCTAACGGATGCGAAGCGGCGGTGGAAGATTCTGGCGGTCATCAGCCGGCTTTTGGAAATGGTACGGCAGCGGTATGAGACGGATCGTCAGCCGGAAACGCTGCGCGAGGCCTCGCAATACCTGGTTCGCCTGACCGATGGCCACTATCAACGCGTGTGGATGCCGCTGGATCGCCAGAATTTGCTGGTTGAGAATGATAAAGGCGAGTCGTTGTCGCTGGATTTGCTGAGTCGCGGGACGCGGGAGGCGGTGTTTATCGGCTTGCGGCTGGCGCTGTTAGGCTCATTCGCCCGGCGCGGGGCAATGCTGCCGCTGGTGCTGGATGACGTGCTGGTGAATTTCGACACCGACCGTGTTCGCTGCGCGGCCAAGGTGCTCTGCGAGTTTTCAAAACAGGGGCACCAGGTGATCATGTTCACGTGCCACGAGCATATTACGGACATCTTTGAAGACTGCGGCGGAGCGGTGCGATTGTTGCCGTCGCGGGATGGCAGCGTTCGCAAACGCAAGTCGCGAACGGTTGTCGTGGAATTGCCGCCGCCGACACCGGCTGCCGAACCGGTCGAGTTGCCGCCCGTGCGAATTACGCCGGAGGTTGATCCGAATCCGCTGCTGCAAATGGCGGCCGCGGAAGAGTTGATGTTTGATCCCGTGCATCCTCTGCCGGAGAAGCCAAAACGCAAGCGGAAGCCAAAACCGGCTGCCGACCCTTGGTTCGACACTAGCGAAGCCTGGCAGCGGCGATTTCAATCGGTCGTGCAATCGACTGAGATTCGACTGCCCGACCTAAAGCTGCCCGATTTTTGGCCGCTGGCGGAGACTCCGCTGCCCGAAATTCCACTAGCCAAGCCTCAGCCCAAGCCACTGCCGTTACCACCGAAGCCGCGCGTCGAGCGTCGAGCGGCTCCCGAAACCTTCCAGGTGCTTGTTTATCGCCCTCCGGGGCTTGCCGAACCGCCGCTCGATGTTCAACCGGCTGCGGCAGAAACGACGACGCTCGTGCTTTCGCCGCCCGAGCCGACCCCGCCCGCCCCGAAACACTTGGGAGAGCGGAACAGGCGACAGCGGTTCACGTGGGAATCGCCCGAAATGTATGTCGAGGAAGAATGACGAAACCGACCGCGCATCGAAACGGTGCGTGAACACTGGCGAAACGTCCCGTCAGCCACGATTTCGCCGGCTGATTAGGTATTCGAGCAGGGCTTTGTCGAACTGCATGCTGGTGTCGAGCGGCACATAGTCGATGCCGGTTTGGAAGCACTCTTGCTTGTAGAGCGCCCGAAAGCCTTCGATCTCGCTGTGATAGTCGTCGCGGTAGCTGCTGGCATCGACAACGATTTTCTCTTTCGATTCAGGGTCCTCGAACTCGATCATCCCTTCGTAGGGGAAATTCACCTCGGCTTCGTCGAGGATGTGGAAAAGAATCACGTCATGGCCACGATGGCGAAGACGGCGAAGCGACTGAAATACCGGTCCGGGCTCGGCGAGCAGGTCGGAGAAGATCATGACGAGGCTTTTGTGCCGCATCAGCGAGGCGATTTGGATGATGCTCTTGGCGATGTCGGTTTCGCCGGTTGGCTTGAGGTTGGCGAGGTGAGCCAAGATGTTGCCGAGCTGAGTGCGTTTGCTTTTGGGCGGGATGACGCCCTTGATGTGCTGATCGAACGTGACGAGTCCAACGGGGTCTTGCTGATGCACCATCAGGTAGCAAAGTGACGCAGCCAGGCAAATCGCGTAGTCGAATTTCGTCAGGTCCTGGCGGTGCGTGAAACCCATCGACTGGCTCAAGTCCATGCAGAGATAGCCCGTGATGTTCGTCTCGGCTTCGAACTTTTTGACGTAGTACTTGTCGGTTTTGGCGAATACGAGCCAGTCGATATCCTTGGGGTCGTCGCCGTGGGAATAGCGGCGGTGTTCCGAAAACTCCACCGAGAAGCCATGAAACGGACTTGCATGGAGCCCTTGGAGGAAGCCTTTGACGACGAACTGGGCGCGCAGGTCGAGGCGTTTGATTTGGTTGATGACTTCGGGTTTGAGATACTTTTCAACGGAGGGCAAGTTTAAGCACCTCGCTCGCGTATCGGCGCACTTCCTGACGGAAATCGACCATTCGAAGGGCAGCGGCGTCAATGTCGGCGACGATTTTCTTGGCGGTTGTCATTTGCGTCTGTACGTTCGGGATTTTAACAAACCGGGACTCGGTCAGATCATAATCGGCATGATTCCGCGAGCGCCGGAGGGTATGAAGCCGATCCGCAATGTCGATAAGTTCGTTGTTCTTCGACGCTTCGAGGCAAAAACAAACCTTCTTGTGCGCCTCAGCACTATTTGGCAACTTCAAGCCGCATTTGTCTTCCAGCAAGGATTTGGCATGGTGGAAGGCACTGTAGTATGCCCGACTGACTGCAGCACGTCCTTCAGCCTCCGCGCCAATAGCTGCAAGACGTTCCGCCAATTCCATCAAATCGCGAGGCTTAATCATCAATGTCGAGCAACAAGCAATAAAAACTGGCGGTTTCGGGTGCAACCTGGCGAAGTCGCCGGTGCCATTCACCATGCAGTGCTACCACTTCATCAACTGTGCCAGGCGTCCTCACCGAAACCGCAAAATGTTCATCGTTTTCAATTTCCGGGTCGGATTCTTCCAGGACGGAGACATTTGCATTTGGAAAAACCTCTGCGGTCATTTCTAGGATCGCTTTGTGGTTCTGTAACGTGCGTGTCGGACTGGCAAATCGGCGATACTCATTTACGCGTGACAGCTCATCTTCGAGTTGTGATATCCGGAGCTGTTGTTGAAGGAAGTGCGCAAGCTCCATGCCCGAAGTTTCGACTAACGCTGGATGAGCTTCGGCAACGGCGGCACGCTTGCGCCTCGCAGCACAAATATCTTCTCGCTGATAAAAAGGGCCGCCGATTGCTACGGCACTAAGCAATAGCATGGGTTTTTAGGTTGCTCTGAGCGCGAATCACTTGATTGAACCTGGTCTGTAGTATTTGAATCGCATCGCTAAGCGATTCCGCGGAAAATTGCTCTGATCTTTGTCGAATAAGCTGCCCGGACACGGTGCGATTGCTCGTTCCAGGCTTCAAATACCAGGAAACAGTGTCATCGGGAAAACCTCGAACAGCGAACTGGGCACCAGTTAGAAGAAACTGTTCTTCTCCGGCGACGGTCCTGAGACCGATCATTGACGAAACTAAACTGTCCTGAGGAATTTCCTTTCGCTCAATTGAGAACATTGCCTCCACGGTCAAATTCACTTCCTTCCCGAGGAAAACGTTCAGCTTTTTCCAAATCGCTTCCGGCAAAACTTTCTCCCACGCATTGCCACCAAGCTCTCTGGATAGTTCTTCATCATCACTTATTTCGGGCGAGATTTCTTGCCAAAATGTTGGCATCAGCAACGGTTCTTTGAATGACAACGACAGAGAAGCGTATTTTGCATCCGCGCTACTAATTTCCAAGGTTACAAACACCGGGCGTTCGCCGTGGATTTGGCCGACTAGAGCACATTCAAACGGCTCGCAGTTTTCTTGTTCCGACTCAGGGAGCTCGTAGATTTCGACCGACATAAGAGCTTGAATCCGATGAAAAGGCGAGCCAATAATATTTGGGACTACGAACATCTACAAAGTACTCGTCGGGTTTCGTTGAGACCAAGAAAGTGATGACCACTCAAATTCTAGTTTGGTTCGCGCGAATTGGTCAATTTTGTTAATTCCACCAGCATTTCAGGCAAACTTGGACACCTCCGGCTCTTTGACTTCTTTCAATAGCCGCAGGATCACGTCCTCCGTGGTCATGCCTTCGGCTTGGGCCTGAAAATTTGTGCTGAGGCGGTGGCGGAGGACAGGAATGGCTATTTTTTTGATGTCGTCGATTGCAACAGAGAAGCGGCCGTCCATGGCGGCGAGGGCTTTGCCGCCGTTGATGAGATTCTGGCCGGCGCGGGGACCCGCGCCCCAATCGACGAGCTCTTTGACGAACTGGGGCGCTGTTTCATCCTTCGGCCGCGTGGCGCGCACGAGACGCGAGACGTATTTGACGATGTACTCGCTGACGGCGACCGAGTGGACGAGTTTTTGCAGGTTAACGATTGCCCGCGACGACAGAATTTTCCGCACCTCGACTTTTTCGGTTCGCGTCGTCTGCGTGAGGATCTTTTCTTCCTCATCGGCTGTGGGGTAGCCGACTTTGATGTTGAACATGAACCGGTCAAGCTGGGCTTCGGGCAGCGGGTAGGTGCCTTCCTGCTCGATCGGGTTTTGTGTGGCGATGGTGAAGAAGGGGTCGGGAAGGTCGTAGGTCTGGCGGCCGACAGTTACTTCACGTTCTTGCATTGCCTGGAGCAAAGCCGCCTGCGTCTTCGGCGGCGTGCGGTTGATTTCGTCCGCCAGCAGAATATTGGTGAAGACGGGGCCTTCGACGAAGCGAAAATTCCGCTTGCCGGCTTCGTCTTCTTCCAGCACGTTGGTGCCCGTGATGTCACTGGGCATCAAATCGGGCGTAAACTGAATCCGCTTGAAACTAACGTCGAGAATTCGTGCCAGCGTGCTGACCATGAGCGTTTTGGCGAGGCCGGGCACGCCTTCGAGCAGGCAATGTCCTCGCGTAAAGATGGCCGCAAAAAGCTGCTCAATCACCTCTGTTTGCCCGACAATCACCTTTTGCAGCTCTTGCTGCATGAGCTGCCGGTGCTGGGCGAATTCTTGCAGAATGTCGCCCAGAGACTTGGGTTTCGGCGGTGGGGGTGTCGCAGTGGACATGCAGGAGCGTGGCTAGGGCTAGTGAGTGGGACTAGGGATTAAGATAATGGATAGACGCATCTGCGCCGCGGCCAGCTTGCCAGATGCTTGATCAACACACGGACGATCCAATGCTCACGCAGAGTCGCAGAAGCGCAGAGGAATGCCCAGAAGCCACCGTTTGTTTCGCGCCACCGCGCCACCGCGTGAGACTTGTCGGCCTGACTCTGTTCCTATTCGTTGTCGTCGTTGCACCGAGCCGTGCCGATGTGACCGCCGACCAGGTCAACAACGCGATCAAAAACGGCATTGCTTTTCTGGAAAAGCAGCAGCGGCCCAGCGGTGGCTGGTCGGAAGCGCTGAATGAGCCGGGAGGCATTACATCGCTCTGCACGCTGGCGCTGCTTAATTGCGGCCGCACGACGGACGACGAGAGCGTCAAAAAAGCATTGGCTTACTTGGAAAAAGCGCCGGAGCCGAACCGAATTTATTCGGTTGCCGTCAGCCTACTCATGTTTGCCCAGGCCAACCCCAAAAAATATGCCCTACAGATTAGACAGCGGGCGACATGGCTCGAGGGCCGGCAACTTCGCACCGAAGGCAAGCAAAAAGGCGGCTGGCGCTACTACGGCGATGAGCCGAGCGCCGATAACAGCGCCACGCAGTTCGCGATCCTCGCCCTGCACGAGGCGGAACGTGCCGGCATCAAAGTGTCAGATCAAACCTGGCAACTGGCCCTCAATTATTGGACGCAAAAGGACATGCAGGCGGCCAGCGGCGGTTTCAGCTATCAGCTCGACGATCGAAGACTGTCGGGCAGCATGACTAGCGCCGGCATTTCTTCGCTAATCATCCTTCGCGATCGGCTCCAGAGCGGCAGCGCGAGCGTCGCGGATGGACGCGTGCAGTGCTGCGGCAATGAGCCGGAGCAAGATCCGCTCGTGCATGCACTGGAATGGATGGGTCAGCACTTTTCGGTTGAACGCAATCCCAACGAAACGAACTGGTGGCTCTATTACCTGTATGCGCTGGAGCGTGTCGGCCGCCTTTCCGGACAGCGGTTTTTTGCGACGCGCCGCCCGGGCGGCACGGTTGAATTGCACGATTGGTATCGCGAAGGTTGCCAGGTCCTCGTTGAGTACCAAGACAAATTAAATCATTCCTGGACGGGCACTGGCGGCGGCGAGAATCAGCCGGAGATCGGCACCGCCTTCGCACTCCTATTCCTCTCGAAAGGTCGCCGCCCCGTTGTCATCGCCAAGCTGCAACATCACACGGGTGCGGGCGCTGGAACCGCCGATTGGGATCATCATCGCCGCGCAGTACAAAACCTCACAATGCGGGTCGAAAAGAAATGGCAGCGAGATTTGTCCTGGCAGACTATCGATTTCACCCGCCGCGGCCCCCGCGAGCAGCTTCAAGTCACAGCCTCCGATTTGCTCGAAGCGCCGGTCCTCTTTCTCAGCGGCTCACAAGCGCTCGACCTCAACGCCGAGCAGCGACGGGTCCTCAAGGAATATCTCGAAAACGGCGGTTTTCTCTTTGCCGAAGCCTGCAACGGCAACGGCTGCAACGGCGACGCCTTCGACCGCAGTTTTCGCGAGCTAATGCGCAATATTTTCCCCGACAGCGACTTGCGAAAGCTGCCGCCCGATCATGCCGTGTGGTACGCCCAAGAAAAAGTCGATCCCAATCACTTGCCCAAGGACCCGGATTTCTGGCTCTGGGGCCTCGATGCCTGCTGCCGGACCAGTGTCGTCTATTGCCCGCGCAGCTTGTCGTGTTATTGGGAGCTGGCGCATCCCTATCGCGAGAGCGATTACCCCAGGGCCGTCAAAGACGAAATCGAGCAAGTCGCCCGCATCGGCAGCAATGTCTTGGCCTATGCGACCGGCCGCGAGCTCAAGGAAAAGCTCGATCGCCCGCAGATCGCCACGGCCAAACCTGGCGCCCAAAGCCCCCGCGGCGCGCTAGTCGTGCCGAAGCTGGGCCACAATGGCGGCGCGGACGACGCACCGGCGGCGCTGAACAATTTGTTGACCGTCATGGAAAAGCAGCAACTCGTGCAGCGCGTCGATTACGAGAAGCGCGTCATTCCGCCGAGCGATCCCAAGCTCTTTGAATACCCCCTCGTCTTCATGCACGGCCGGCGGGCATTTCGCTTCTCAGCAGCCGAGCGCAAGGCGATCAAAGATTATCTCGATCGCGGCGGTTTCATCTTCGCCGACGCCATTTGCGCCAATAAGGAATTTGCCGACTCGCTGCGGGCGGAAATGAAGGCCATTTATCCCGACGCCACGTTCGCGCGCATTCCACCCAGCCACCCCATGTTCAGCGACGAATACCACGGCTTCTCGTTAAAGTCAGTCGAGCTCCGCGACCCGCAAATCCGCGGCGACCAAGATCCTCTGACGACAAAACTCGTCAAAACCACACCGCTTCTCGAAGGCCTCGAAATCGATGGCCGCTACGCCGTAATCCTTTCGCCGTTCGATATTAGTTGTGCGCTCGAAAAAGGCGTCTCTCTCGACTGCAAAGGCTACACGCCAGCCGACGCCGCCCGCCTCGGCGCCAATGTGTTGCTCTACGCGCTGCAGCAATAACCTCGTGGTGTCTCTGGCCAGCCTAAAAACCGTATGGGCAAGATTGCCTACTTCCCGGAAATCCGTGCTACCATAAGTAACTTCTGATGCACGAAGGCAGGGGCGTGGAATGCAACTGGGTTTTCTGAAAATCTTCGCTGTTTTGGCAGGCGGGCTGCTGTTTGCTCAGCAAGTCGTCGCCGATATTCCCGACAAGGTGAAGTTCAACCAAGATGTCAGGCCGATCCTCTCCGGCAACTGCTTCTACTGCCACGGTCCCGATCCTAAGCACCGCGAAGCTGACCTGCGCCTCGATAACCGCGAAGGCGCCACCGCCGACCTCGGCGGCTACGCGGCGATCGTGCCCGGCAAGCCAGATCAGAGCACGCTCATCAAACGCGTCACCTCAACGGACCCTGACGAGCGGATGCCGCCGCCGGCGAGCAAGAAGCCGCATCTGACCGACGACCAAATCGCCATCCTCCGCCGCTGGATCGAGCAAGGCGCCGAATACGAAGGCCATTGGGCTTTTCTCCCGCTCGCCCCCGTTCAGCCTCCCGTCGTCAAGAATGAATCCTGGGCTCAAAATCCCATCGACCGCTTTATTCTCTCCCGTCTCGAGCAAGACGGCATCTCACCGTCGCCCGAAGCAGATGCCGCGACACGCATACGCCGCGTTTCGCTGGATCTGACGGGGTTACTGCCGACGCCCGAGGAGGTCGAGGCGTTTCGTTCCGGCAAAGAAACATACACAGCGCTCGTCGAGCGCCTGCTCTCTTCCCCTCATTTCGGCGAGCGCTGGGGCCGCCATTGGCTCGACCAGGCCCGCTATGCCGATAGCAACGGCTATTCGATCGACAGCGAACGCCAAATGTGGCCCTATCGTGACTGGGTCATCAAAGCTCTCAACGATGATATGCCGTTCGATCAATTCACGATCGAGCAACTCGCCGGTGATTTGCTGCCCAAACCCACCAAAAGTCAACTCGTCGCCACGGCCTTTCACCGCAATACGCTCATCAACGAAGAAGGCGGGACGGACAAGGAACAATTCCGCCACGAAGCCGTCGTCGATCGTGTGAATACGACTGGCGCTGTTTGGCTCGGCCTCACCGTCGGCTGCTGCCAGTGTCACACGCACAAATTCGATCCGATTCAACATCGCGAATATTACGAGCTCTTCGCTTTCTTCAACAACGGCACCGACATCAACAACCGCGGGGCAACGATTCCAGTCACACGCGGCGAAATCTTTGGCCGCCCGGTAACGCCGCCGCAGCCGTCGGCACCGACGCCGGAGCAATTGGCCGCGTGGGAGAAGGAAGAACTTGCTCGCCTCGAAAAACTAGACGCCCAGCAAGACGCCGCCGATGCCCAATGGAAACCCGTTCAATACGTCGAATATGGCACCGAATCCAACGCGGGCTTCGACCTCCTCAGCGACAATTCGCTCCTCTCCGACAACAAAGGTTCCGATAATGACACCTACCGCGTGGTCGTCAAAACCGGCCTGCAGCAAATTGCCGCCGTCCGCCTGCGAACGCTCACGCATCCCTCCCTCCCTCGCAAAGGCCCCGGCCGCGCTGGCAACGGCAATTTCGTCCTGACCGACTTCACGGTGTCCTTGGCCGGCAAAGAACTCGACTTCAAAACCGCGTACACAGATCACGAGCAGCCCAGTTTCCCCGCCACCGCCGCCATCGATGACGATTCCAAGTCCGGCTGGGCCATTAACGTCGGCTACGGCCAAACCGCAAAGCTCAACGATGATCACGAAGCGGTGTTCCTCTTTGAAAAGCCCGTCGAAATCGAAGCCGGCCAGCCGCTGGAAATCAAGCTTTTTCACAATGCCAACGCCGACTATCTGATTGGTCGCTTTGCCCTCGACGTGATTGATAAAACTCCCGCCAAGCCCGTCGCGATCGATGAACCGCTGCTGGCTGCCCTGCGTCTGCCGAGCGATAAGCGTTCGCGAGAGCAGTCGTTGCTTGTTTCTGATTCGTTTACCAAAGCTGAAGCCGCCGGAAAGTCTGGTCGCGGACGTCGCGGCGGTGGTTCGCCCGACATTGCCGACCTCATGGTCTGGAAGGAGTTGGACAAGCCGCGAGAAACGTATGTCTGCCTCCGCGGCGATTTTCTCCGCCCAGATAAAGAAACCGGCCCGCTTGTGCCCGATGTGCTCGACGCGGTGCCGCCGAAGCTTGCACCGTCGGAAAAACGAAATCGCCTCGACCTGGCCAAGTGGCTCGTGAGCCCCGAAAACCCACTCACTCCCCGCGTCCAAATGAACCGCGTCTGGATGCATTACTTCGGCCGCGGCCTGGTGGAAACCGAGGAAGATTTCGGCACGCAGGGTTCGCCGCCGACGCATCCGGAACTGCTCGATTGGCTCGCTGCTGAATTCATTCGGCAAAAATGGTCCCTCAAAGAAATGCACCGCCTGATCGTCACGAGTAACACATACCGGCAATCGTCGAATTTCCGCGCTGACCTGAAAGACAAAGACCCCCGCAATCTACTCCTGGCCCGTCAGGAACGGGTTCGGTTCGATGCGGAGATTGTTCGTGATGCGGCGTTGTCGGCCAGCGGATTGCTCGACCCAACGATTGGCGGCCCGAGTGTGAAGCCGCCGCAACCCGAAGGGGTTTACGCGTTTACGCAGACGCAAAAGAAATGGGCGGCGGACACCGGGCCGGCTCGGTTTCGTCGTGGGATGTACACCCTGTTTTTCCGCAGCGCGCCGCATCCGCTGTTTACCACGTTCGATGCCCCCGACTTCCAAACCGTCTGCACGCGGCGGGGACGGAGCAATACGCCGCTGCAGGCACTGACAGTGGCAAACGACGAGGCGTTTGTGGAGCTTGCTCAGGGTTTGGCAGCGAGGGTAATGCGAGCGTTGCCTTCGGCTAATCTCGAGACGCGCCTGCGGCGGGCGTATTTGTTGACGCTGTGTCGAGAGCCGTCGGCGAGTGAGTTGGGGACTTTGCACGGATTTTATGATCGGCAGTTGGCGGATTTGAAGGATGAGGCGGATCGTGCGAAGGCGTTGTTGTCGGCAGATTTGGCCGCTGAGAACGATCCGTTTGGGCCGGCGGCACTGGTTTTGGTTTGTCGGGCGATTTTGAATACGGATGCGTTTATCACACGAGAATGACGAAGCACGAATGACCAATGACCAAACAAATCCCAAATCCCAAATCTGAAATCCATGATCTGCGGTCGCAGACGCGACGGCATTTTTTTGGGCAATGTGGCGTCGGCGTGGGCGCGATTGCGTTGAACCAGCTTTTGGCGCGGGATGGAATTGCGGCGCCGACTCCCTCGGTGAAAATCGACCCGGCCAATCCATTGATGCCGCGTTCGGGGCATTTTCCGGGGAAGGTGAAAAACGTCATCTACCTGTTCATGGCCGGTGCGCCGAGCCAGTTGGAACTGTTCGACGATAAGCCGAAGTTGCGGGAGTTGCACGGCAAGCCGCCGCCGAAGAGCATGCTGGAAGGCAAGCGTTTCGCGTTCCTCAAGGGCAACGAAACGCTGATGGGCAGTGTGCGAAAGTTCGAGCGGGTCGGCGAGTGCGGGATCACGCTCAGCGAGATGTTTCCTCATCAGCGGCAGATCGTGGATGACGTCTGTTGGCTGCAAGGATTGACGACGGATGTGTTCAATCACGGCCCGGCCAAGCTGTTCATGAACACGGGCTTCCCCGCGCCCGGGCGGCCGGCGATGGGGGCTTGGGTCACTTACGGTTTGGGGAGTGAATCGCAGAATTTGCCTGGATTCGTGGTGCTCCAATCCGGTCCTCGCGGGCCGCGGGGCGGTGCATCGCTGTGGGCGAGCGGTTTCTTGCCGACGTCGTTTCAGGGCGTGCCGTTCCGCAGCAAAGGCGATCCAATTTTGTATTTGAAAAGTCCGAGCGGCGTGACCCCGGCAGCCGAGCGTGATTTTTACGACACTGTGGGCGAACTCAATAAGGAGCGGCTGGAACAAACGGGCGATCCGGAGATTTTGACGCGGATCAACGCGTATGAGATGGCGTTTCGGATGCAGACGAGTGCTCCGGAGCTGATGGATCTGTCGCAGGAGTCGCAGGAAACGCTGGATTTGTACGGCGTTAAGCCGGGAACGCCATCGTTCGCGACGAACTGCTTGTTGGCTCGCCGCCTTGTCGAGCGCGGCGTGCGGTTCGTGCAGCTTTATCACACGAACTGGGACAGTCATGGCGGGCCGGGCGAAAATCTCAATAACGACTTCGAAAAAGTCTGCCTGGATGTCGATCAAGCATCTGCGGCGCTCATTCTGGACCTCAAACGCAGCGGCCTGCTCAAAGACACGCTCGTCATTTGGGGCGGCGAGTTCGGCCGTACGCCGATGGGTGAGGTTCGCGCGACGATTGGCCGCGATCATCACATCGATGCCTTCACGAAGTGGGTCGCCGGCGGCGGCGTGAAGCCCGGCGTCATCATCGGCAAGACCGATGAGCTCGGTTTTGGTGTGATTGAGGACAAATATCACGTTCACGACTTGCAGGCCACGGTGCTTCATCTACTTGGCTTCGACCATGAACGGCTCACGTACCGCTTTCAAGGCCGTGACTTCCGGCTGACGGATGTGCATGGGCATGTCATCGAAAAAATGCTGACGTAAGGCGGTGGGCACAGCCCACCCTACGCGCCGATCAGCTTTTTCATTTGGGGCCAAGTGCGGGTGTTGGCAACGTCATCTTTGGTGAGGCCGGCGCGGCGGGCTTGAAGAATGCCGAAGCGGAGGACGTCGAGGCCGTCGGGGGAGTGGGCGTCGGTATTGATGACGATGGGGATGCCGTGCTGCTTGGCGGCGGCGCAATAGACGTCGTTGAGGTCGAGGCGGGCGGGGTTGGCGTTGAGCTCGAGCAACTTCTTGTGTTTTTTCGCGGCGGCCATGACGGCGTCGAGATCGACTTCGTAGGGTTCGCGGCGGTTGATGAGGCGGCCGGTGGGATGGGCGATGACGCAGACGTGTGGATTCTCGATTGCGCCGAGGATGCGGTCGGTGATTTGCTGGCGGGATTGT
>DASXLL010000157.1:0-11757 GCA_036496265.1 Pirellulaceae bacterium
AATTCGCCTTCCAGATCGCCCGGATCGGGCAGCTCCTCGGCCGGATGGAAGCCCGGCAGACTCTGTGCCGCGTGAATAATGGCCGGATGCCACAACCCGGTCACGCCGGCCAGGAGGTCCGCCGCCCCCGGCCCCGCGAGATGCGTCGGAAAGTCGTCAAAGCCGCGGCAGGGTAAAATCACAGATGCAGTTCGAATCGTCATGGTCGTAACATACTATCTGACAGCGTTTTAAGGCGAAAGACGCCCGCTGCTGCCGGCCGACCACCCGGCCCTCTTTAGCCGGCAATAATTAGCTTCCTGAGAAGAGAACACACATTGCCACCCGAAGTTGCTATCCAAGCCAAAAAGCACGAGTAAAATGAAGTTTGGGACCGGGCCTCCCATTCGGGAGTCGCGTGTCACATTGGACATTCGCATCTTTTCGTAAGCTCTTGCAGTTACGTTTGTTGCGGGCCGTCGCTCGAGCAACCGGCGCCGCCATTCGTGTGCTGGCTTGCTGATGCGTGCGCGCCTACATTTCAATAGTAGAGGCCCGCTGTGAGCGGATCGCGGCGGTTCGGAATAGAGGTTCTCGTCTATGGCGAAGAGTGACGCCGTTTGGGGCATCGATATTGGCCAGTGCGCGCTGAAGGCGCTCCGCTGCCGTCCGCATGATAAGGACGAAAAGCGGCTGGTGGTCGAGGCCTTCGACTACATCGAATACCCGAAAATTCTCACGCAGCCCGAAGCCAATCGCGACGAGCTGATCAGGGAAGCTCTGCAGCAATTCGTCTCGCGGAACGATCTGGCTGGCGAGAAGGTAGCGATTGCCGTTCCCGGTCAAAGCGGTTTGGCCCGCTTCATCAAGCTGCCACCGGTTGAGCGGAAGAAGATTCCGGACATCGTCAAATACGAAGCCCGGCAGCAAATTCCGTTCGCGCTGGAAGACGTGGTGTGGGACTACCAGCCACTGATCGGCAGCGAAGACGAAGGCTACGCGATCGAGACCGAAGTCGGCCTGTTTGCAATGAAACGCGACCAGGTCGCTCGGCATCTCAAGCCGCTGGAAGACGCGGGCATCGACGTCGAAATCATCCAGCTCGCGCCGCTGGCGATTTACAACTTCATCTGCTTCGATCGCCTCAATATCGAAGGCGCGTACGATCCGGCCAACCCGCCGCAGTCGACGGTTATCATTTCGCTCGGCACCGATACCACCGATCTCGTCATCACGAACGGCTACCGCGTTTGGCAGCGCAGCATTCCGATCGGCGGCAATCACTTTACCAAAGCACTTACCAAAGAGCTCAAGCTCACGTTCGCCAAGGCCGAGCACCTGAAGCGAAACGCGATGAAGTCGGAGAACCCAAAGGCCATCTTTCAAGCGATGCGGCCTGTGTTCAGCGACCTCGTGGCCGAAATTCAGCGCTCGATCGGCTTCTTTACGAGCAACAATCGCAATGCCAAGCTCGGCGAAATGGTAGCGCTTGGCAACCCGATGAAGCTGCCGGGCTTGCAGCGGTTCTTGTCGCAGAATCTCGATCAGCCGGTGAAGCTTGTCGATCAGTTCAGCAATCTAGCCACGGGCACCGCGACCGCCGGTCCGCAATACAAAGAGAACCAGCTTACGTTCGGCGTCGCTTACGGCCTGTGCGTGCAAGCGCAAGAGCACGCCCAGCTACGCACGAATTTGCTGCCGGATGAAATCATCACGACGCGCCTGGTGAAAGCCAAGAAGCCGTGGGCCGTTGCGGCCGTTGCGCTGCTGCTACTCGGGCTGACGATCAACTACTTCATGCATTACGCCGCGCTGCTAACGGCCAACAAAGACGATCCGCAAATGGTGGCCCAAATGAACGCGGCCAAGGGTATCGTCGACAAAGCAAATACCGCAACGACTGATAACACGAACCTGGTGTCGGCGTTCGATAAGGTTGTCACGACCGCCAAGAATCTGCAGAGCAACGTCGACGGCCGATTGCTATGGCTCGAGTTGTTCAAGGCCATCGATGCGGCGATACCCAAAGACACGGGCAAACGGCTGGAAACCGAGGACAACATCTCCAAGCGCGAGGAGATCCACATCGAAGGGATCGAATGCGAGTTCGTTCCCGACATAGCCGCCTGGCAAGCCGGTGCCCAGCGAAACTACACGCCTACGGCGAAGCCGGCCGCGCCTGCAGCCGCCGCGCCTGCCCCAGGCCAAACGGCCGAAGCCAATGCTGCTACCCCCGCAACTCCGCCGGCCACTCCGGCAGCACCTGCTGCCGCGCCGGCCACTCCCGCGCCGGATGCCACGGCCGGCGCACCACCTGCCGACGGCACCGCTGCCGCGGCTGGTAACAGCGGCTGGATCATCGAACTTCGCGGCTATCATCTTCACAATGGCAATCCCTCTGATGAAGGTGAAATGTTTCTCAAGCGCACGATTATCAAAAACCTTGAGCTCGGTAAGGTGAAGCTACCGGACGGTCCCAAAGGAGAGCTCATCGATGTGGCGATGCCCGATTTGGGAATCAAGATGCCGGTCGTGATGACCCACGAGAAGATTCGTTCGGTCACCTATTACGCCGACACGCCCGAAAACGTCGCCGCCGGGACTGCTAAACCTCCAGAAATTGTTGGACCCGGCACCGCTCCGGGCGGTGGTGCAGCTGCTGATCAGAAAAAGATGTTTAAGCTGCGAAAGTATGTCTTCATAATTCAATTCTGTTGGCAACCCCAGCCGCGCGGTCAGCGCCTCGAGAAGATGGCGCAAAAGAAAGCGGCCGAACCCGGCACCGCGGCAACCGCCGCCGAAGCACCCAAGCCCAACTCGTAGGAATTAGCTCTCTATGGACCAGTTGCGTACCGCTCTCGTCTGGCTCAAGAAGTACCACTTTTGGGTACTATGCGGTCTTGTTGCGCTCATTGCTCTGGGCAGTTGGGCGAAGGCCTCGGGCAAAATGGACGTTCTGTTTGGCGCGAATCAAGCCGCCATCAAAGGCGGGTTCGATAGCGTAAAAAACCTCCTCAAGGATCCGTTCCATCCGAACGAAGATGTCAACACGAAGCAGCAGGCGCAGACCAAGCAGCAAGCGGCCGACGTCGCCAAGCTCTGGCAGCAACTTTACGATCGCCAGCGCCAGCATGTGCTTGAGTGGCCGGTGCCACCGTTGACAAAGGAATTTGGCGACTTCGTCGACAAATTGCAATTTGGCGCCGAAATTCGCCGCGACTTGCGCAGCAACTACCAGAACTACATCGAGGGTCATTTTTCGACGCTGCCGAAGCAAATCGATGCCCGCCCCATTGATCCGAACACGGTGGGAAGTGCTTCCGGTGCTCCGGGCGGCGCCGAGTTCGCGGCTGGCGCGTCGAACCAGCAAGACGACAACGACTACATTTGTATGTGGTCCCCGGCCGATCAGAACATCGTCCGCGATGATCTGAATTTTCGTGATCAGCCTAGTTCGTTGAAGATCTGGGTGACGCAGGAAAACCTGTGGGTCTACCACACGCTCCTCGATGTCATCGCCAAAACCAATCGCGCCGCCAATGCCACCCGCATGTCCAACGCCGCGGTGCAGGAAGTCGGCGAGTTGTCGGTCGGTTCCCGCGCGGCCGCTGGCAGCCGGAACGGCCGTCTCCGGATAGGAATCGCTGCGGCCGCGCCCACCGGCGGCCCCGGCGCCGAGGGGGGCCCTGGCAGTCCGCCTGGCGGCGGCGCCCCTCCAGGAGCAGGCCCCGAGGGTGGAATGCGAGGTCAAATGATGCCCGGTGGCGGCCCTAACGGCGGACCAATGACGGAAGAACAGGAAAAAGCCGTCCTGCTATCGGGTCGCTACCTCGGTCCGGATGGCAAACCAATTCCGTTTGGTGGTGGCGGCGCTGCTGCCCCTCCTGGTGGCGAAGCTCCGCCTACACCAGCGCCCGATGCCGGCGCCGCTGGCGCGCCGCTTGATCTCACCGTGTTCGGTCAGGAATACAAACGGCTTCCGGTGCGAATGGCTTTAAAGATGGATCAGCGCTGGTTGCCGCGGTTGATCGCCGAGTGTGCCAGCGAGCCGCTGCAAATTGAAGTGCAAGAGGTTCGCGTTAATCCGCCGGAAGGAATTGCCTCGGCAGGCGGTGCCGGCGGAGTTGGCGGCGGTTATCGTCCTGGCGGAGAAGGCGGTATTGGCGGAGGCAGCGTGTTTCCCGAAGAACAGCCGATTCAGCCGTTCCCAACCCAACCGGAAATCGTCAATGTGATCATCCAGGGCACTATTTACATTTTCAACAAACCAAACCCGGTGATTCTACAGGCGCCCGGCGATCAGCCAGCTGGTGCTCAGCCACCACCGACTACCGCCGCTGCGCAGTAGGCAAAACAGGAAGTACCGAGGAGTTCGCAACGATGGCGACCAATCTAAAAGGCAAGGGCCGCTTTGTAAGCTTGTTACTTCTGCACGGCGAGAAGATCGCGGTCGCGGTCGTCGCAGCCATCGCGCTGTTGTTTGTCTACAAAGCCATCTATCTACCGCGGCTTAGCGCTGAGTTTCAAGCCGACAAGCTCCAAGCCGAGATTACGCGGACGAGCGGTGAGATCAAGGACTACACCTGGGACAAAGCCGTTGCCGATCATCCCGACAAAGTGAGGAAGCCGCAACCAATCACAGCGAAGGGCGATGGAACCGTCGATCCGGCCCAGTACATAAATCGCGACGCGGACAACAAGCCGGTATTCGGCATTGATAGCGCGATCGTGGCGCCGCTTATTCTTCGCAAAGATCCAGTAATTATCAACGCCGTCGACGTGCGGGCCACCGGCGGCTCGGGCCTGTTTGCTTTTGTCGACGAGAAAATTCGCCAAGCGCAACAATTGAAGATGGCAGAACAAGCCAAAGAGGCAGAGAAAAAAGCTCTCGAGAAGCAAAAAAAAGATCAACTGAAGGCGAAGGAAAGCAGCGGCGGCGGTCGTCGCGGTCCCGGCGAAGGGCTCAACGAACCGATCGACTCGGCCCATCCGAAGCGCCATCTGATCCAAAGTGGAGTTCGGCCGACCGGCAACGCTCTGCAAGGCGGCGAGCGCATTGAGCGGGCTTATTGGGCCTGCGTCGTTGCCAAGGTTCCGATTCGCGAACAGCTCAAGCTCTACCAGGACGCACTCGAAAAAGCTCGTGGCTCGGATCCCGCCAAAGATTTCCCGAGTTACGTTGGTTTCTATGTCGAACGGGCCGAGGTTCTGCCCGGCAAAGAACTAAAGTGGGATCCCGTCCCGCTCTACGACGGTCAACAGCAATCAATTGCAGCAAAAAAATCGCTGACCATGGCCCCTGCCCACGGCGTCGCCAAACGAGCCTATGAAGCGCTGGCAACTGCGGCCGCAAGTTTTTGGGCTGGCGGCATGGCGCCCGACGTCGTCGATTCCCGCTACGCCGAGTATCCGCTCACTCTTCCGCTGCCGCCGCTTGTCGGTCGCGAATGGGGCGCCGAAGCAACCCATCCCGATATTCCTTGGGGACCCTTTACACCCGTACTTGAGCCTGAAACCCCGCAAGCCGCACCGGATGCGGCCGCTCAACCAGCGACGGATACCGGTGGTGAATTCGGCCAGGCGAACCCTACGCAGCAGAATGTTCCAAGCATGGGTCCTGGTTATGGAACCGGTCGCCCAGGAGGACCGGGTGGATTTCCCGGTGGCGGATTCGGACGCGGCATGGGGCCTGAAGGTGGCATGGGACCTGGTATGGGGGGACCGGGTGGCGGTCGCT
Organism: Pirellulaceae bacterium; assembly: GCA_036496265.1. Lineage (GTDB taxonomy): Bacteria > Planctomycetota > Planctomycetia > Pirellulales > Pirellulaceae > CAYLLN01. Next base: position 5,717 of record DASXLL010000157.1, read on the forward strand.
TTATGGGACCTGGCGGCGGTCCCGAAGGTGGTCCCGGCGGCATGCGGTCATCCGGCCCAGGCCAAGTCGCTGGGCAGCACGAAACCCTGCCGAAGGGCGTCGATTACTATTTGCTGCGGTTCTTCGACTTCTCTGTCGAGCCGGGCAAAAAATATAAATATCGCGTGAAGCTCGTCATTCAGGATCCGAACTTCAACCTGCCTCAAACCGCGCTCGACGCAACTGTCCTCGATCGCCAGGCGAAAGAAGCACAAGCCGCTAAAGCCAAGAAACTCGACAAGCCGTCTTATCGCATCGTCAAAGAATGGAGCGATCCAAGCCCGGCTGTTGGTATTCCAATGGCGGGCACGGTTCACCTGGCCGAAACGAAAATTCCGTCAGCCGAAAAAGTCAACGACGAGCCCCTCGTTAAAATGATCGTCGAAGCATTCGATGCAGACGAAGCCGGCACTCCGATCCAGGGCGTAAAAGAAATGGATTTTCGCCGCGGCTACGTTGCCAACACGATCGGCGATGCCAGGTATCAGCCCGACCCGACCATGGTCGACACGCAGTCCAATTTTAAATTTTTTACGGGCATGACGTTGCTCGACGTCGATGGCGGCGGGAAGCTGACCAAGGACATGACTTACCCCGCGCGCGTCTTGGTGATGGGGCCGGCCGGTGAGCTCTACATTCGCAACGACACCGACGACAAGCCGTACGTCCAGTCGTTCCATGCGATCTTCGATGAGACAACAGGTCGACGCGGGGGGCCGGAAGGTCCTGGAGTACCCGGCGGTCCCGGGAATCCTGGCACTCGCCGCCAGCCAACGCGACGCTAGCGTACGCGTCAGCTAGTTAAACAAGCAGCCAGCCCCCGGCTTTGCCGGGGGTTTTCTTGCGCCGTCGCTTCGTCGCCAGCGATAATGTCGCACAACTCTCGGCAAATCTAGGATTTGCTGCCTTTTCTCAGCAACCAGCGACGATCGAGGCGTTTTTTTCACTCTGCATGTGCCAGCGTTTTCTTAACGCCAAATTCTTTTTTTGGCGATTCGCCATAAAGCGGTCTTGACCGCTCTCTACCTCCCCAGTAATTTCCCGCTCCTCATCTGCCCGAAACCGGCCGCGATCGATATGTCTCGTCTACTCGTCTTGTCGAACATTCGATCGGAATGCGGTTTGGTTTCAACACTGGTCCTTAAGCTCGACGCGTTTCAGCAACGGGTAGCGTAACGTCAACACACGAACGGGCGAACGATGCGCCCAACGATGCACAAGTGTTGCCGCCGTGCGGCCCCGCGTTAGAAGGAGAAGCGAGTTGAGAACGACAATCATGCGAACCATCTTGCTGATCGCCTTGGCGCAAGCGGCGTCGCTTGCCACCTACTCTGAACTCCGCGCGGAAGCTCCCGCCAACTCCGTTGGCGCGTCGCAAACGTCCGCGCAGCCGATAGTCCAGAAACCGATCTCGCGTGAAGACGCCGATTTGATGCTCCGCGAAGCACATAGCGCGATCGAGCAAGGCCGGTTCGACGACGCGGAAAAGATCATCTCGCGCGTCGAGGCCGCCCACGTTCAGTTCCCCTTCATTCACACGGGCCCGACACCCGCCTCGCTCCGCAAAGAGTTGGCCCGTGCCGACCGCCTGCATACTGCCAGCAAATCGCTGTCGCACGATCAGTCGCAGGGTGCGAAGAAGTACGTGCCATTCTCGCGCAGCAACAATACCGCCCAAGCCAATGTCCCGACCGATCCCTTCGCCGGCCGCAGCCGCAATGTCGATCCAATTTCGTCGCCGACCTCAACCGCTTCGCAACAGAGCACGTCGCCCGCGATGGGTGATCGCCGGTTGGCCGGCATTTCTGGGCCCGGTGGTTTAACAGCCTCCGATCCGCAGGCAACATCCCGCCGGTCGGTCGATAGTCCGTTCGCAGGTTCCGGAACAACCCCGGGCCTGAAGACAGCCAGTAATCCTAACAACGATCCGGCATCCACCGATTCGCCGCTCGGATATCCCTCAACGCATGCAGTCAAGGACGACTATTCGCAAGGTCTCGCCAATCCAGCAGCGCGCGCGCAAACCGCATCTGCCTCGCAAGGCGGCGCCGATTCGAATCCGTCGTGGCAGCTTCCTAGTGCGCCATTGCCGCGCGGCGCGACCGATCAACAGTTCGGCGCATCCGGCTCCAGCTTGACGCCGCCAAAACGCACAGCCGCTAGCGCACCAACGAACATTGCCCGAACACCAGCCAGTGCGTCAAAGCAACAGGCGAAGGATGATCTATTGGCTGCTCGCAAAGCGCTTGCCGCAGGCGACGTGGATCTTGCCGAAAAACTGACACAGGCCGCCAACTCGCTTGGCGTACCCGAATCGCAATTCCTGCCAGATGAAGACCGTCCGTCGCTCGTCGCCTGGGATATCGCCCGCGCGAAGCAAAAGGAAGGCCGTCAGCAACCTGCCAAGGATAGTCGCTCGCAAACCGCGAAGGACGCTCATCCGCAACCAGGCATCGCGCGCCTCCCGGCGACGTCGATCCCTGCCACTGCGCCGTCGGCGCGTTACGATGTGCAGCCAACCGCACGTTACGAAACCCAACCGCCGCAAGCGGCTGATATCGTCGTGCCCGTCCCGAGTCATCGTGCCGACGTTGCCCCGTCTGCGTACCGTGCTCAGGACAGTAATTCGCAATTGCCGCCGATCACGCCCATTCAGGAACCCGAGCGTCGCACGACGCAAACAAATCCTGCTCCCCAGCCTATTCACGTAGCTCCAGCCAATTCGCGAGTTCTTATGCTGGCCGAACGACCGGCGAAGCCGATCAACGATCGACCGATTGGTTCCGAAATCGTTTCGCCGCCGAGCGATGACCTGCCGCTGCCTTCCAGCGCCCGCGCAGAAGTCATTTCTGACGCCAACGATTTGCCGAAACAAGAAGCCCCAGCGGCTTTCCCGGCCGCACCGGCTTCCCCTGTAGCAACAGACCTTCCGGCCCCCACGACCAAGCGTAAATCGCTGATCGACTCGGCCGACGAGGCGCAGCAAATCGTCCTCCGCAAGGTCGACGGGGAAGTTCTCAAGCGCCAGTCCGAAGCCGTTCGTCTGCGCGAGAAAGATCCGGAACGCGCATTGGCCACGCTTCGCGAGGCCCAACAGCTCGTCAATGAATCGAAGCTGCCCGAATCCACACGTCGCGAGCTCCTTAGCCGCATCGACAAAACCCTGCACGATACACAGGAGTTCGTGAAGGGTCACGGCGCCCAAATCGACCTCGACAAGCAAAACGAGGCCGTGCTCGCCGGCGTCGATCACGACCGCGAAATGAAGGTCAAGCTGCAGCAGAAAATTGCTGAAATGGTCGAGGAATTCAATCACCTCAACCACGAGCAGCGGTTTGCCGAGGCGGAAATCGTCGCCCGTCGCCTTAATGAAATCGCTCCAGAAGATCCCGTTGCCAAACAGGTCTGGCTGAACGCCAAGTTCATCCGTCGCGAGAGGATGAACGAACAGCTGGTCAGCAACAAGGAAAGCTCCGTCTGGGAACAGTTCAACGCCGTCGAAGAAGCGGCCGTTAATCCGGTCGCCGCAGATGGTCACGAACTCGTTTACGATCAGAAGAAATGGAAAGACTTCATTCCCAAGCGCAAGGGCTCGAAGGATCGCACCCAGCGCCACTCCGAGCGTGAGCTCGAGATCGAACGTCGGCTGCAAACCCCGGTGCTCCTGAAATACCAGGAGACGCCGCTCACCCAAGTGATGTCCGGCCTCTCGGAGTTGACGGGCGTTAACATCCATCTCGATCCCCGCGGTCTGAGCCAGGAAGGCATCACGGCCGATGCCCCGATCACGATCAACCTGGGCAAAGAGATTTCGCTCAAGAGCGCGCTCAACCTGATCCTCGAGCCGCTCCACCTAAGCTACGTCGTCAGTGACGAAGTTCTCAAAATCACCAGCGAACAGCTGCGCGACGGCGAAATCTACACTGAAACCTACAACGTGGCCGACTTGGTCACGCCAATCCCGAATTTCTGCCCGAGCAGCAACATGGGTCTGCAAGGACTCATCAACGATTCGATGGCCGCCGCCGGCTCTGGTCGCGGTTCGTTCGGTCTCGGCAACGGTGGCCCCTCTGTTCTGGTCAACGACCGCGGACAGCGGCCAGGCGTCGGCCCGAACGGACGTGTGTTGGCGCAACAAATCGGCGGAAGCCCGACCAATCCAAGTGGCGCGCCGGCGCAATCCGTTCCCATTGGCTCCGGTCCCGGCGGCATGGGCGGTGCGGCCAATGCCGACTTCGATTCGCTCATCGACCTCATCGTTTCAACCGTCCATACCGACACCTGGGCCGAAAACGGCGGTGGTGCGGCCGAAATCCGGCCATTCCCCACCAACCTCAGCCTCGTCATCAGCCAAACGCAGCGTGTTCACGAAGAAATCTCCGAACTCCTCCAGCAACTCCGTCGCCTGCAGGATCTGCAGGTCACAATCGAAGTCCGCTTCATTACGATCAACGACCAGTTCTTCGAACGAATCGGTGTCGACTTCAATGCGAAAGTGAAAGACACCGGAGTGAACGCCGGCAACGTCGGTTTGTTCCAGCCATCGACCCCGACCGGACTTAGCAACACGGTCGGTGTGGAGAAGCAAACGACAGGCAACTTCCCCACGTTCACTGCCGACCTGGATGTTCCGTTCAGTCAAAACAGCTTCGCGGCAACCGCAATTCCTCCGGGTGGTCAACTCGCGACCGGCGGTTTGAATTTCGGTTTCGCCATTCTGAGCGATATCGAAGCCTACTTTCTCATCGAAGCCGCTCAAGGCGATACGCGCAGCAACGTGCTGAATGCTCCCAAGATCACGCTGTTCAACGGCCAACAGGCATTCGTTGCCGATGCTTCGCAGCGGCCTTTCGTCGTGGGCGTGATCCCGGTGGTCGGCGAATTCGCCTCCGCCCAGCAGCCGGTGATCGTCGTCCTCAACGAAGGCACAATGATGACGATCCAAGCCGTTGTCTCCGACGACCGGCGCTACGTCCGCATGACCATCGTGCCCTTCTTCACGCAAATCGGCGACGTCGATACGTTCACCTTCGAAGGCTCGAGCTCGAGCACAAACTCTTCGAGCACGACCGACGCCGACGCCGACGGTAAGAACGAAAAGAAGGACAACAGCGATTCGAAGAATACGACCGGCGTTACCGTTCAGTTGCCCACGTTCAAGTTCGTATCCGTCGTCACCACGGTCAGCGTGCCCGACGGCGGAACGGTCCTCCTGGGCGGCATCAAACGGCTCACCGAAGGTCGCAACGAATTCGGCGTGCCGCTGCTCTCGAAGGTGCCGTATATCAACCGGCTCTTCAAGAACGTCTCAATCGGCCGCAATACCAGCAGCCTCATGATGATGGTCACGCCACGCATCATCATCCAAGAAGAGGAAGAAGAACGCCTGGGCATCGCGGCCCCGTAACGGTTATAACAGTGGCGTGATTGCCGTGGGGGCAATCATGCCACCTACCGCTTGCGGCTTAGCGCGAACCTCCCAAGCCCATGTCCAATCTCTTACGACGCTGGATCGCAGTCGGCGCGTTGCTTGCAGCTCTCGGCGTCGGACTCGGCGCCTATGGCGCTCACGGCCTGAGAGACACACTCACCAACCTGGGCTACACCGGCGAAGACCTTGCGCGCCGGCTCGCCATCTGGGAAACGGCCATCCGCTACCAGATGTTCCACGCGATCGCGATCATCCTCGCAGCCTTCGCCCTCCAGCAGCGCGATACCGCAGCCTGGCGATTCGTCCCCTGGGCCTTCCTCATAGGCATCATCCTTTTCAGTGGCCTGCTCAAGGTTCTCACATTCGCCGGCCCCCAATGGAACTGGGTCGGCGCAATCGTCCCCATCGGCGGCGTCTCGATGATCGTCGGCTGGGTTACCTTCGCAATCTGTGCGTTAAAGAAGTAACGAGTCCGTCGTTAATCGCGTGTCATCCTGAGCCTGGAGCAAATTACGAAATTACGTACTCACAGGGGTGCCTGGGGCAACGCCCCAGCTATCGCGAACATCTG
>DASXLL010000158.1:0-52024 GCA_036496265.1 Pirellulaceae bacterium
CCCAGGATCCTCCCCGGGAATGCACTAAGAGCGAGGCTTCCCGCCTCGTCTGCAGCTCGAACGATCACCAATCCGTACATACGTCAATCAGGCCCTGCAACCCCGCATAATTCCGCGCACTCGAATACCGCCAATGTACCGCTTCATCCACATACCCCCGCTTCTCAGGGTTCCTATGCATGTACTCAAGCTTCTGCAGGATCATTTCATCACCTTCAATCTGCTTCGGTTGACTACCCTCCTGCCAAAGCTGATATCGCTGATCAATCTTGTGCCGCAGCTTGTAGTACTGCAGCTGCTCAAGCAGCGTCTCAGCACCCGCTTGCTCCAACAGCTCAATCAGCTTCTTCGCCGTGTACGACTTGAAGTCGCCCACTTCCTTGCCCAAATTCTCCGCCGCGGCGATGAAGTGCAGGTGGTTTTCCAGTACTACGTATCCAAGCAGCGTCATCCGCCATTCATTCTGCAGGAACCGCCACGAGTCGAGCAAAATTTGGACAGCATCCGGTCGCGTGAAAATCGGCAGCCATGCGACAACGGTGCAAGTAATAAAATGCGGCTGACGATTATCGCCGAAGCGGTAGCGAGTGCGGGACATGGTTGATACCTGGAGTACGAAGCAGTAGGTTTCGATCAGTGAAGCAACCAGGTGGAAAACCTGGACTGAATCTCTGCGCCATGTATAAAACAACGAGCAAGTGGATTCCGCATCCCTTTTGGAAACGGAACGACTTCGAGCCGACGGATTGCGTGATGCGACGAGGCGGGAGCCTCGGGTTAGTGTGGTCCCAGGGAGGACCCTGGGACCAAGTAAGACGGAAGCAGAGGATGATTGTCTTTCTGCGCTACTCTGGCGCAGGGGCGGGCCAATTGAGATGCTTGTGGAGGAAGTCGAATGTGGCGTGACCGTGGATGCTGTGGCCGCCTTGGAAGTATTCGATTTGGGTTTTGTCGGCGAGGCCGAGCTGGGCGTAGAGCCAGCGGACTTTGGCGTATTCGTGGGCGACGAAGGGGTCGCGGCCGACCATATCGAGGTGGCCGCGCTCGACCATGAAGGGGCGGGGAACCATCAGATAAGCCATTTCGGCGTAGTCGAAGGTTTGGCCCCAGTTCCAATAGGGCATTTCCCATTCGATGGTGCGCATGAAGCTGAAGGGTTGATTCGTGGAGGCGACCTTGGTGGTCCACTGGTTGAAATCGCCGCTGCAGATGGAGAGACAGTATTTTTCGAGGATGGGCGGGACGCGGACGGCCGTTTCGCCGCCGTAGCTGAGGCCGTAGAAAGCGATGCGGTTGCCATCGACGAAGGGTTGTTCGCCGAGCCAGCGGAGAATTTGGTCGTGCTGGGCAACGATGAAGGAGAAGAGAGTGGCACCAATGGTGTTGGCCTTGCGGTTCAGCCAGCGGTAGCGGTCTTCGCCGCGATAGAGATTGTGCGGGGCGAAGGTGATGAAGCCGCGTTCGGCGAGGCGGGCAGCGAATTGGTTGTAAGCGGTTTCGTTGCCGTCGATGAGCATGCGGGGGAGGCCATTGCGGCCATGTTGGCAGACGACGACGGGGCGTTTTTCACCCAGCTTAATGTCCTTCGGCACGACGAGCGCGCCCCAGGCAAAAACTTCAGGCCAGACGTCGAGGACGACGTCGTAAGCGGTCCATTTTTCGGTTTCGAGGATTTTTCTGGTGCGGGGATTCAGAGGAAGTGTTGGTTCGTCGAAGCGGCCGATGGCTTCGGCGGCGAATTTTTCGCGGAAGGGTTTGGCACCTTCGATAAACTTGTCGGCGCTTCTGGTTGGCAGCGATTTTTCGGTGTTCCATTTGGCGTCGCCGAATTCGGGCATCACTTTGAGCAGGAAATTTTTCTCGCGGAGTTGTTCGGAGCGGCGGAGGAGGGTTTGGATGTGACGCTCGATGTCGGCGAGTGCGCGGCGCTGGCGGTCGCGGGGATCGAATTTGCGGCGGCGGTCTTGGGGCAGCTCGCTGGAAAGTGGTTTGGCGTCTTTCAGGCCGAGCGCTTCGTCGCAGAGCGGCCCGCGCGGCTCGTTGTTATCGCCAATGATTAGCGAAGGCTTTGCCGATCCACTGCGAACGTGGATGCGGTTGAACTCGGCGCGGACAGATTCTCCAGAGACCGTTTTGAGATCGCCTTTGGTGCTCGTGTAAGGCGCGGCTTCGGCGTGTTCGATGGTTAGTTTTCCCGAGGAAATAAGCGAAGCGATTTCGGCGTCGCCGAAGCGAGAGAGGAAAGACCAGATGTTGCGGTCGAGGGGTTCGGACCAGGTTGATTCGCGGGAATTGAAGTAGCCGCTGACGACGGCGGAGTCGATGCGGCGATCGAGGGCGGCGGCGTAAAGGGCGATGAGGCCGCCTTCGCCGTAGCCGATGACTTGTACTGGAAGATTACCGGGAGGCTGACGCCTCCCGCTCGCCTTTTTGGAAAGGGCCGGCTCGGCGGGAGCCTCGCCCTCCCAAAAAAACCAATCCACAGCCGCGAGCGTTTTCTGGACTTCAAAGCCGATGGGATGGCGGCCCATGTGGTAGGCCTGGCGGTAGAGCCACTCGCGGGACGTTTGATTCGATCGCTTGACCTGCGGGTCGTCAGTTTCGAGCGGCTTGCGCTCGATCACGACGGGAATTAAAAGCTGGCAGCCGTTTTCGGCAAGTCGGCGGGCAGCTTGCCGATCGGCGGGGAGGCCGGACGCGAGGCCCAGGCATTGCTCGGGGGTTTGATTGCAATCGGGAAGGAAGACGATTTTGCGGATGGTATCGCCTTTTGGCTCGACGAAGAGGCCTTCGGCGGTGAGGTCTTCAAGGACGGACCAGCGGACTTGAAAGACTCGGTAGTTCGTCGTTTCGGCGACTAGCGCGGGGGCCAAGTCGTCACCGAAGCGCTCCAGGCTCGGGACAACGCGCTGGTCGAGCGCACCGATGATTGTGCCGAGGCGCTGGCGATTGGATTCGAGGGCCTGGTCCCCAGGGGCGGCGGATGGCGGCCAGAATTTTTGGCGGTTGTCTTTGGCTTCGGCGATTTTGCGCTCGACGAATTGATGCGCGCCATCCATCATGCGGGCGGAGATGTCTTCTTCGGGCCAGGTGAGGGGGGTTGTGTTGAGAAGAGCATTCGGCGCGTCGGCGAATGCGGGAGCAAGAGACAGACAGAGGACAAGAATGGAAAGGGTGCGCGACATGGCTTTTATGCAAAAGTCGTAAATTGCTTGAAACAACGGCGAGTGTACAATGAATCGCGGGAGATTTGTTGCCATGACCGTTGCCACGCTCGCAAAGACGATCAAGCAGCTTCCTACAGACGAGCAAACAAGACTGTTCGATAAGCTGGGTCTAGCGCTTGAGGATTATCTGCTGACAAAAATCGCTGAACACCGTTTCAAAAAGACTTCAGACAAGCGAATTCCCTGGGAGGATCTTAAACCCTGAGCTCCTACACGATCCAGTTCTTGGAAGAAGCAGCAGAAGAGTGGCGCGACCTGGACGCGTCGGTTCGCAAGAAGTTGGTGTCTGCGGTCCAGCGGCTAAAGCGCGATCCAGAACAATACGGCAAGCAGCTTGGGCAGCCGCTTCATGGACTGCGCCGTGTTCGCAGTGGCGATTATCGAATTGTCTATCGTGTGCATAAGAAGACGAAGATCGTGGAGATCGCTGTCGTCTGCCACCGATCCAAAGTTTACGAGATCGCGATTAGGCGGGGACTACAGTAATCTGGAAATCCGCGTCCCTATGTCCACTCGCGGAACGAGTGGACCACTTTACGGCGGTAAGTCACTCGGCATCCGGTTCGGCCGCGAGGATGCCGGTGAAGCCGGGTTCGGGGAGGACGGAGGCGGCGGAACCGTTGGAGGAAGGAGTAACGGGGTCGATGTTTGAGCCCTCGCTTACGCTTCGGGTTTGTGTGAGGTCGATGCTTGATCCCTTGCTTACGCTTCGGGTTTGTGTGGGGTCCTCGCTTACGCTTCGGGTTTGTGTGACGTCGAAGGGGCCGACGGCCATGCCGCTGCGTTCGGCTTCGGCCAGCGCGGCGGCGAGAACGCGGTCGGTGAAGTTGTCTGAAACTTGCACCGGAGGCAAAGCGGTGAGCTCGCCGCGCAGGCGCTGGAGTTCGGCCACGAGGAGGCGGTCGGCCTCGCTGGTGGCCAAGTGTTGTTCGACTTGTTCTCGATCGGCGGGTTCTAGCTCGTCGTCAAGAAACGCACTAAGCAATTCGTCCGGGAATGGTCGTGTCATAACAACCCGTCATGTCGTAGCCCCTGGTGGCCGAGCCGTCACCGGAGCGAGGCATGCTCGGTGGCGGTTAGACGCGTGTCGTCGTTTCCCCCAAACCGGTGATGGTTGGAAGCTTGTCATTCAAGATTGCGTCGAGCTGCTCCTTCAGTTGCAGGCGGGCCCGATGTAACCGGCTGCGAACGGTGCCGACCGGAAGCTCGAGAATGTTGGCGATTTGATCGTAATCGCAATCGTCGATTTCGCGAAGAACAAGTATTTTGCGGTGCTCGTCGCTGAGGCGGCTAAGAGCCCGTTGTACTTGAGCGGCCCGCTCCTCGCGGAGCAGCCGTTCGTCGGCCCGTTCGCCGTCGTCCAGCGGTTCCAGGCCGTGTTCGTCGCGTTTGTGATCGACGGACGTTTGTTCTCGACGCTTTCTTTTCCGGCTGATCGCCGCGTTGACCGCGATGCGATAGAGCCAGGTATAGAAGGCGCTTCCACCGGCAAAAGTTCGCAGCTTGACGTATGCCTGGACGAACGCCTCTTGGGCGATGTCCTCAGCGTCGTCGAGCGAACCACAAACGTGGGTCAGCGACGTACACAGCCGGGCCTGGTACTTTCGGACCAGCATCCCATAGGCGGCAGTGTCGCCATTGCAGGCCGAGCGGATTAATTGGCCGTCGTCCTGCTCCACTTTTGTTCCCGTTAGACGCACCCCAGAAGAAGGAAGTTCCCAATAACCGACAGAGCGGTCACTTGAAAAGAGCATAAGATGAGCCAGGGGAATGACTTGCGGTCTTCTCTGTTGCCTCAAAAAAAGTGCGGCTCGGGTTCCGGGCCTCGTCGCACTTACAACCCACGAGCAGGGCTAGACGTTCCGCAATACCCCTAAGAATTCAACGCTTTGCCCCGCAGCGTGGGGTCATTATATCCAGCACAATCTACCGAAGCACGCAAATTGCGCATTTCAGGTACTCGGTTTCTAAACAGGTGGCGGAGACGGGGTGATCGGGGGCCGCGCCGCGGGTTTCCAGGACACTGATTTCGCGGCCAGACTTCTGGGCGACGCCTGATAGCATCATCAAAAAGTCTTCGCGGCTGACGCCCCCGGTGCAACTGCAGGTAAGGAGGATTCCGCCCCTTTCCAGCAAATTTACTGCGATTTTGTTCAGACGGTGATAGGCCATGAGAGCCGCGTTGGCCTGGCCGCGGCCGCGGGCGAATTTGGGCGGGTCCAAAATCACGGCACCAAATTTCTCGCCGCGGGCAGCCAACTCGTCGAGGTATTTGAAACCATCGGCGCATTCGAAGTGGACACTTTGTAGACCATTCAACTGAGCGTTTTTTTGTGCTTGAGCGATCGCCGTTTTGCTGCCATCGACGGCCAGCACTTCGGCCGCGCCGCCGAGCTTCTCGGCGCTCATAGCGAAGCCGCCGGTGTAGCAGAACATATCGAGGACGCGGCGACCTTGGAGGTATTTCGCGGCGGCGAGGCGGTTTTCGCGCTGATCGAGATACAGGCCCGTTTTTTGACCGACGCGGAGATCAACTTCGTAGGCGATGTTGTTTTCGTGGATGGCGATTGTTCCTTCCGGCAGCTCACCCCAGATATGGCCGTCAGTAGGTCCCGCCGGCCCGGCGGGACCTGCACTGCTAACGACGCCGTTTTCGCTATGTACGTTATCCAACAATGACGACACGTTGTCGTGATCCGAGGTCCCGCCCGGCGGTCGGGACCTACTTTCGAATCCCTCCAACTTCGCCATCGCCTTATCCAACTTCAGAACAATACCCCGCGGCTGGATAAAGTTTTGGAGAATGCCGACGATCGACTCAATCCGCCGCGCCATCCCCAACGACGTCGGCTGCACAACCAAATAATTGCCATACCGATCCACAACGAGCCCACTCAGCCCATCCGATTCGCTGAAAACAAGCCGAGTGGCACTGGACGCGCTATCCACAGGCGGCGGCTCGTGGGCGAGCCGGTTAACCGCCGCGTCCACGCGGCGTTGGGGGGGCTCATAGCCAATTTGCCGGCGGAGCTCGATTGCCGCTTCTAATCGGCGGCGGAAAAAGGCGTCGTCGAGCGGTTCTTCGGCGTTCCAGTTGTAAAGACGGACGGCGATGCGGCTTTTGCTGTTGTAGATGCCGTGGGCGATGAATTTTCGTTTGTCATTGAGCAGTTCGACCGGTTGGCCGTCGATATCGAGTTGATGTTCGCTATGAATGCCAATTGGCTCGACGCGGTCGATGGCCGAGGCGAGGACCCAAGGGTGGCGGCCGTAAAAAGGTAATGCCTTCCGCGGTCTTAGGATGATTCGGGCGGCGATATGCCTTGCGGAATGTGGCGTGGAAATAGACATGCGGTCAATGATAAGAAATAAAACGGATCTCCGCTGGACCACGAAATGACTTGGGTTGGACTTGGCACCGTCTTAGCCGGTATGCAGAATGGGGTCAGAGGTATTGCATATGAGTACAGTCGAAGAAATCACCGCCGCGATTCGGCAACTTCCTAAAGATGACGTGGCGCGTGTTCAGGAATGGTTGCAAGATTTCGCGGAACGCCTCTGGGACGAGCAGATTGAGCGCGATGAAAAAGCTGGCCGTCTCGATGCATTGATTGACAAGGCGTTGGAAGAACACCGAGCCGGACGGACTCGACCGTTGTGAATCATCATACTACGTCTGATTTTTGGGAATGCTATGCCCAATTGCCAGAGGCAGTTCAGCGCATCGCGGACCGCCACTACGATCTTTTACAGGCTGATCCGCGACATCCGTCGCTGCATTTCAAGAAAATAGGTCGCCTCTGGTCGGTGCGGGCCGCGGCTGGCTATCGGGCTTTGGCCGCTGAGGCGAAAGATGGATTGGTTTGGTTCTGGATCGGGCCTCATGATGAATACAAGCAAATGCTTGCAAACGAGTCATAATCTTCTCAACTTGAAGCCTCACATTGAGGTTTCGATCGGATTGTGACCTTGCCGTCAACGGGCAGCAGCCATTTAAGATCGAACCACTGAGGTGACCATGAATCCCCGAGTTAAAGCGGTTGCGCCTAAGGACGACTTTAAGCTTGAAATTACGTTTACCAATGGCGAAGTTGGCATTTTCGACTGCGCAAACCTGCTCACGTTCGGAGTGTTCAAGGAGCTTGCCGACATCCGTTACTTCAGGCAAGTGGGCGTGCTTCATGGAACCGTCGTATGGCCGAGCGAGCAGGACATTTGCCCTGATACTCTTTACGAAGATTCGAAGAAGGAAGGCTCGAAGAAGGTTGCGCCGGTTAGCGCCGAATCAGAGGAACTGGCGATCCGCGGAGGAGACAAGGAGTCAAAAGCCAGAAGTACCGCTACAACCGCATTGATCCCTGACCAAGCCCAGATGGACTTACGGTGCAATTAAGTCAACCGTCGGGAAATAGGCCCGATAGCGCCTGGGATCTCTAGTGAGGATTCGATAGCCCGCGACGGCAGCATGCGCGCCGATAAAAAAATCCGGCAGCGGCGACGTTCGCACGCCGCCCCGGCGTCGATATTGCAAAAAGGCTTTACCCGCCAAGAAGGCGGCCTCGTAAGGCAGTTGATCGCGGCGAAACTCTGAGCTCGGAATTGCACTTTCAAGTTCTTCTATCGCTTCATAGCCGATTGATACCTCAGCATAGATCAGCGCATTGATTGCCAGTGCCGACTCATTCGCCGCGGATGCGAGCGCGCGCGACGACCAATCAAACCACGCTGGATCCTCGGTGACGATATCGAGCAAGACATTGCTATCGACGAGCGTCGTCTTCATCGCCTGATACTCTTTATCCTGGCTTTCGCGTTAATGCCAGGATTTGATCCGTCGTCATCTTCACAGTACCTGAGCCCTTGAGCCGAGCGACGATTGTCGCGCCGCGGCTACTTGTGCCTTTGGCCGGGACTTTAACCAGCCGCGCGGAGTTTCCCTGAACTTGAAACTCGACTTCCGTATGCGGCAAAATCCCCAGCTTCTCCCGGACCTCTTGGGGAATCGTTACCTGCCCTTTGGATGTGACTCGCATGGTATTACTCCTACTGGTAATACTACAACGCCAGGTCCCAAATGCAAGCCGCGATGAGAATTACGGCCCTCGATACCTACGACTTCAGGGTCTCAATCCCAACCGTGTCGGTGGATCGCAAAAGCTGCGGCGGCTGAGTTGGCAGTTGCAGAAAGAATTTGCTGCCGGCGCCAGGGGTGCTTTCGACGCGGATGTCGCCGCCGTGCTCACGCATGATCTTTTGGCTGACGGGGAGACCGAGGCCGGTGCCGCGAGAGCCTTTGCCGGATTCGAAGATTGAAAAGATGCGTTTGATGTCTTCGGGGGCGATGCCTTCGCCGTTGTCGGCGACGACGATTTCGACGCAGCGATCACCGGGTTTATAGTCGATGGAGATTTCGACGCGGGCCGAATCGCGCTTTTTGCAGGCGTCGATGGCGTTGGTCACCACATTCAACACAGCTCGGTGCAAAAGATCGACGTCGAAGTGAAACGACGGCAAGTCCGCGCGCTCTTGCCAAGCTAAAGCCACTTGAGCCTCTTCCGCCCGCGATTTCATGAGCTCGACCACGTCGCCGATTGTTTCGTTCAGGTTGCCGGGAACAAGATCGGGCTCACGATCTTTGCTGAACGTGAGCATGTCCATCACGAGGTTCGAAATCCGCTCCTGGTTTTTATCGACGATCCGCCAGCCGCGACGAACGACGTCGTTGTCGTCGTCTTTCAGGCCCTCTTCGATTAGAAAGCTGCCGCCACGGATGCCTTGGAGGATGTTTTTGATGTGGTGCGAAAGCGTGGCGATGGCCTGGCCCATGGCGGCGAGGCGCTCGGCCTGCAGCATGGCCGAATAATACGAGGTGTCTTCGACGGCGAGGGCCGCCTGGTGGCCAATGGCGACCATCAGCCGCAGATGTTCTTCGGTGAATTTGCTGAAGCCGCGGCTGGCGATGGCGTTGCCCGGGGGCGTGTAAGTATCGATATAAATTACGCCGACGATGCCGTAGCGGCCTTGCATCGGGACGCAGATGGCCTCGCGGACGCCAAGGGTGACGACCGATTCGGAGGTCCAGCGTGAATCTTCGCGGGCGTTGCTCGTCAGGACGCCTTCCTTGCGGTTCATGACGTAATCGAGAATTGCCCGGCTGATGGCAATCCGCTCGCCGGCGTCGATTCCTGGTCGCGTGCGGCTGGCGACGGGCGTGAGCTCGCTGATCTCGTGATCGACGAGCATGACGCAGCCGCGGTCGGCTTCGACCCAGCCGAAAATGAGGTCGAGGATGCGAGTGACGAGTTGGTTGATGTCGAGCGTGTGGCTGACGGCTTGAGCCGTGCGGTACATGATCTCCAGGTTGCTGCGAGCGGCGGCGAGGAACGGGCTGGCGTCTGTAGCCGGCTCGAGCAAGCGGTTGCCGGCTTCCTGGCTTAGCGACTTAATGATTCGCGAGCCGTCGACGTTGCTCGCGCCGACGATAGCGACATCGTGCTCGAGCGGCTGCGGCTGTTGCTCATCGACATCGGTAAAGAGCAGCAGCGAGCCGCCAATTTGGATGCGGTCGCCGTTCACTAGCCGCCGCTCAGTGACTTGCTCCGCGTTGACGAACGTGCCGTTGGAGCTTGTCAGATCGACAACCAGATAGCCGTCGTCATCCTTGCGGATTTCCGCGTGCCGGCGGGAGATTTCGCTGTCGGCGACTTGAATCGGGTTGCAGGCGTCGCGGCCGAGAGTTTGTGAGGGCGCTAGCAGGTCGAAGCGCTTGCCCTGATCGCGACCTTGGAGGACGTAGAGGGTGGCCATCGCTTCGTGGGGTAGGCCTCTGGCCTGCCCTAAACTCCTCATCTATCCAACAATGCCGACGTACTGAACCACGTGGAAATCAAGAAAATCACGGTGCGCAAAATATGGCAGGCTGGAAGCCTACCCCACGTTTATGCCGCTTTGGCCGCTAGCTGATTGTATGAACCAAACGCCCGACTTGGTAGGGTTTGCTCAGCATGCGGCCGCCCGGCAATCACGAAAAACCGGTCTAGGGACTTTTCACGAAGATGGTGAAAATGCCAACCCCCAAAAACTGTCATTGGTACTTGGTCATTGGTCATTCAGTATGTTGCTTCATCTCCGTCACCTCCTCGAATACTTCGCCGTCCGCGTCGCGCTTTCGCTGATTCAGGCGGTGCGCATCGAGACTTGCGATGTCGTTTGCCGGTGGTTGGCCTTTCTGGCGGCTGATGTTTTTAAAATTCGCGGTACCGTGGTCGAGCAGAATCTGCAATTTGCGTTTCCCGAAAAGTCTCAGGCCGAGCGAACAGAAATATCGCGCCGGATGTGGCGTCACTTGCTGCTGTTGGTGTGTGAGATCGCTCAACTCGGCCGCAAGATTCATGAGACGAACTGGCGGAAGTATTTGCACTTTCCAAATAAGCGCCAATTGATTTTGGCCCTGAGTCGCGTCGGTCCCAAGGTTTGTGTTACAGGCCATTTTGGCAACTTCGAAGCCTTGGGACATGCCTGCAATTTCTTCGGCGTACGCACCTACACCGTCGTCCGGACTCTCGACAATCCTTACTTGGAACGACTGATGGCGCGGTTCCGGCGAATGATGGGTCAGCGGCTGTTGCCGAAAAATGACAGTGCTGGTCAGGCCGACGAGGTTCTGGAGACGGGCGGCATCCTCGCGCTTCTCGGCGACCAAAATGCCGGCAAAAAGGGTTGCATGGTCGATTTTCTCGGCCGGCCCGCATCATGCCACAAGGCAATCGCTCTCTTTGCCCTCCTGAACCGCGCCCCAATAACGGTTACAACGTGCATGCGAACCGATGGGCCGCTGCGCTTCGTAATTAAATTGGATGCCGACGTTACGCCCGAGAAAAATCCCGACCAATACGCCGGCGTGAATGAATTGACGCAGTGGTACAACGACGTATTAGCCGGACGGATTCGCCAACAGCCGGAGCAGTATTGGTGGCTGCACAATCGCTGGCGGGAGGTTTCGGGGAAGAAACAGCGGAAGAAAAGGTCGCAGGTACAAGCTGCGATTGAATCGAGCCACATTGAGCGGCCGGCGGCATAATAGGCAGCTCGGCGGGCACCTCGTCCTCATAAACGCTATTGCTCCGCGGTCAAAATCGCTTGCGCGATACAGAAGAAAAGGGTAAAGTTAAACGAACTGCCCTTTTTTCTTTTGATTTTTCGGGTGCGAGGTGGTTATGACCGAGCCGACAACTTCCGCCGCGGAAAATCCTTATGCCGCACCCGCGGCTGTTGTGGGGCCAACGCTATCTGCCGGTGTGGTGCCGCATGACGCGGCGGTTCGCGAGTTGTTTGCTCGCGGAAAGAACGGCGCTGCGTGGTTCTATTGGATCGCTGGCCTATCCCTTGTTAATACGGTCTTAGTTCTGTCCGAGGGCGGCCTTGCATTTGCCCTCGGGCTCGTGACCACGATGATCGCTGACGGCTTCGCTGCCGAGGCCGCCTTAAAGCCCGGAGGAAATATGGCGGTTCTCGGCATCGCCCTCGTTTTTGATGCGGTCGTGCTTGGCCTGTTCGTTGTCTGCGGCTATCTTTCGCAGCGCCGGGTATTGCCGGTTTATGCTCTGGGTATGGCCGTGTACCTACTGGACGGCGTGTTGTCTTTCATGCTTCTGGGCGCCTCCGACTTCATCGGAATTGCCATCCATGCGTATGCTTTATGGAGCATGGCAAGCGGCTTTTTGGCCTACCGGCAGCTCAATGTGTTGGAGCGACAGATGATGACGATGGGCGTGGCGACGCCGGGGAGCGTATAGCGGTGGCCAACTGGCAGCGTGTCGCCGCGGCAAGTGAGCTCGCGGCCGGCGAGTGCGGTGAATATGTCGCCGGCGACCGCATTGTCGCGCTGTTTAATGTTGAGGGAACGTTCTACGCCCTCGATGGAATTTGTCCGCATCAAGGCGGGCCGCTGGGCAAAGGATCGCTCAACGGCTGCATTGTGACGTGCCCATGGCATGGATTTCAGTTCGATGTGACCACAGGACAGCATCAGACGAGCAGGTCGTTGGTGCATCCGCGATTTGCCGTGAAGGTCGAGGATGGCGGCGTGTGGGTGGATGTAGAGTAGTGGGCAGGGTTCAGGGTTCAGGGTTCAGAAGGTACGATGTCAGAATTCAACCCAGAACCCTGAACCCTGAACCCTCCGTTGATCCGCTACCGCCCATTCGAGAATCGCGATCCGCCGGGGCTGGCCGAAATATGGCGGAGCCAGCGGCCGATTCGCGGGCGGATTCAGGCGGTGACGCCGCAATTGCTCGAAGAGCACGTTTTTGCAAAGCCCTGGTTCGACCGTGAAGGATTGATCGTCGCTTGCGAGGGAGCGCGACCCGTCGGGTTCATTCATGCGGGCTTTGGCGCAAATTGCGAGTACACGGGGATCGATTGCGGCCAGGGAACGACGTGCCTGATTCTGGTCGCCCCGCATGACAACCGGCCAATGATCGCCAGCGAGCTGATTGCGGCGAGCGAAGACTATCTCCGCCGCCGCGGTGCGACGGAGTTGTATGCCGGCAGCCAGTATCCGCTGAATCCGTTTTATCTGGGCATGTATGGCAGCAGCGACACGGCAGGCGTCTTGAAGTCGAATTTCGGTTGGGTTGATTTGCTGACGGCTTACGGATACCAGCCGCATGTGCGGCGCGTGTTGGCGGGCCGGACGCTCTCCGGGTTTCGGCCGCCGATCGACCGCGAGCAGATGCAGGTGCGGCGGAAGTTTAAAGTGGCCGAGCCGACTGCCGTGGTGCCTGACAATTGGTGGGACGCGTGCGTATGGGCGATGCACGAGTGGACGCGATTTAAGCTGGTATTGCCAGGCGGCGGCGAGCCGATTATTTCAGCCACGTTTTGGGATGTGCAGCCGCTGGGGCACAACTGGGGTGTGCAGACAGTCGGCTTGGTGAAGCTCGAAGACACGTTGGAGGCTCGCCAGGCCGGTTTAACGACGTATCTGCTGGCCGAAGCGCTACGGCAGTATCAGGCGGCCGGATATGCGCAGTTCGAGGCTCAGGCGCTGGCAACGGATAAAGTGCTTCGCGGGATTTTTGCGGAGCTTGGGATGACGGAATACGACGACGGGGTGTTGTGGAAGAAAACCGGCTAGCGCCGGCGCGACGGCTGGCAGTTGGGGCAATAAAAGGTGGCGCGCTGGGCCTGCACGATGCGGATGATCTCTTTTTTGCCGCAGGTCAGGCAAACTTTGCCGGCGCGGTCATAGACGCGGTGGTGATTTTGATAACCGCCGGCTTTATTGAGGGCGTTGCGGTAGGTCCCGTCGGAGAGGGTCGAGCCTTCGTGTTGGATTGCCAGGTTGAGAACTTCCAGCATCCGCTCGTGAATGGCTTGCCACTGCGAGGTCGTTAATTTGTCGCAGCGTTTGCCGGGATGGACGGTCGCCAGATGCAGGATTTCGGAAGCATAGAGGTTGCCGACGCCGGCCACCGCACGCTGATCGAGCAGTGCAACTTTAATAGCGCGGCGACTGACGCAGAGCCGGACTTTGAGATCATCAGCTGATACAGCCAGCGCATCGGGGCCGAGCGTGGATGCGCCGAGGCAATCGTCGAACCGCTTTTCGGTTAACAGGCGCACAGAGCCGAGGCCGCGGCGGTCCCAAAACCAGATGCTTTCAATCGGTCCGCCGTCGAGATCGAGCCGAAATCTCAAATGCTCGGTGGTCGGCGGATCAGCGACGAGAACCAGGCCTGTCATCCGCGGCTCGAAGATCAGCCGATCGCCGTTGTCTAACTTTATGACAACGCGTTTGCCGACACGGCCGACTTCGCTGACGAAACGGCCGACAAGCTTTCGGGTTAGCGCGGCGCCTTGGGGCTGAATCAAAATCGGTCGCCGCGAACATTTGACGCGCTGCGCCCCCACAATGCGGCTGCCGGCAATCGCGGCGATTCCCCGCCGCATCGTTTCGACTTCGGGCAGTTCAGGCACGCGATCAGGGGACAGAGCGAGGAATCAGGGGCCAGGATCGATAGATTCTGGCCAACACCGCTGCTCCTGTCTTAACGCAACCTTGGGAATGCGGGAAGCCGGTGGCTATGCCGCCGGCCGCAGAATCGAGCGGCTGGGATTGCCGGCGCGGGCGTCGAGTGCTTTGGAAGCGAGTTGGCCGATCGTGGCGACTGACAGCTGGCCGGCGTCGCGCTTCGCGGCTGAATATCGCAAGATGGAGGCAACCAGATCCAGGCTGCGGTCTTCGTCGCCAATGAGCCGCGGGGCATCAATCGAGAGGTGCAGGACTGTTCGTTTGCGGATTGTTCTCTTAATCTCGCGCCGCACATTCCAGGTGGCCGGCGACCACCATTTGCTGCGCATCGGCAATCGCAAGGCAATTGGCGGCTGCCAGATGCCAAACCGCGTCGGCGGCTGCATTGCCTTTTGTGTGGAAGCACCTTGGCTCGTAGCTGGCCCGGAGATCGCCGTCACGCCGTGCTGAATGAGCAGATCGAAGTCGCCGACTTGCGTCATGTTGCGGAGCATCAGCGTACTGACGGACAGGCCGTTTTTGCGCGGCGCGGAAAACCGCCGCGCCAACTCGCGGGCCAGCCGGCCGCGGCCGCAGCCCTGGCCCAGCCAGGCTTCGTCGCCGAGGACTGCCACTTCGTGTCCCACGCCGGCGGAGAGGATCGACTCGCTGGCGACCGAAAGCATTGGGTCGGCAACCGCCCACGTCGCCGAAACACCGCTCGTTTTGGTCAGGTCGATCAGCCGGGCGCGAATTTCGTCGAGTCGCTGTTCGTCGCGGCGGTTCTGGTCTTCGAGGTCGAGCTCCAAATGAATCGAAAGGACGAGCGTCCCCAAAGAATCGCCACTGATCATCGTCGGTCCTCTGTTTGGCCGCGGGCGGCCCAAATGAGCAGCGCCGGCTGCGGGCATTGCTGGTAGGCAGCCAAGGAATCATCGGGCGGGAAATCGGGCCAACTCGACCGAATGCTATCACGCCGATTCAACCGTTGTCGCCACTCCAAAACATTCGTCGGTGCAGGCTTAACGCGGCCAACCGGTCTTGACGCTATGTCCAGAACAGCCATACATTTGCGCACAGGGACCACGATGGTTTTTGAGAGCGCCAGCCCACAGGAATACGAGCCAAGCATGAAAGCGGAACGACGGCACGAGCTGAAGCACAACGAATTGGCCGACTGGCTCGGCGAGCGGATGGAAATGGTTAAGCCGCATACCACGGGCATTTTGCTTGGACTGGCGCTGTTGGCTGCGATCGTGCTGGCGACCGCGTTTTACTTCAGTGGCGAGACGCATGCGGCGGCCACTGCCTGGAGTTCCTATTTCGACGCTTTCAACGATCGCGATCCGCAGCGCGTTTTGCAGGATTTGGCGACGAAGCAATCGGGCAGCAAGGCGGCGTGGTGGGCTCAGGCGGCGCTAGGCGATATGAATCTTTCCGAAGGTACGTCGCTACTTTACAGCGACCGCAAGGAAGCTCAAAAGCGTCTGGAAGCGGCCGAAGCGGCCTATAAGCAGGTCGAGCGAGCCGATGATCCGATGCTGAAGAATCGAGCGCTCCTTGGTCTGGCACGTGTTTATGAATCGACGTTTAAGCCCGACGAGGCCCGCAAGTATTACGAGCAAGTCGCGGCCAGCGAAAAAGATTCGCCACTGGGCAAGCAGGCCGCGGCGGACGCGAAACGGCTGAAGGACTCTCGCGAATTGGCGTTTTTGGATTGGTTTGCAACGCAAACGCCGAAGCGACCTGCACCGTTCCCCGGCGTCGGCGCCAATGTGCCGAATTTGCCGAGCGATCTGCCGGATCGGCCGAATCTCGAGCTGCCCAAGAGCTTGGGGCTCGACAATATCGGAACTGGCGCGCCGGCGGAGCCGCCGCCCGCGTTCCCCGCGCCGCTGGGCGCGTCGCCAGCCGCGGCAACAACTGACGCGGTGCCTGCCGACGCGACGAAGGCCGGTGAAGCAAAGCCAGCCGACGCCGCTGCCCCGCAGGCGCCTGCTCCCGACGCGGCGAAGCCGGATGAATCCGGTGCGGGCGAAAAGTCTAGCGAAAAGAAATCAGACTGAGGCTGTGATTGTCCGCCTCGGAGTTGTCCCCTGATCAGCCGCTGTCGCTCGTGGTAGGCGAGGCAGCGGCCGGGCAACGGCTGGATGCTTTTTTAGCGCATGAGCTATCGAAATACAGCCGTGTGCAGCTTCGCAAAGTAATCGGTGCGGGCGGCGTCAAAGTTAACGGCCAAGGCACGAAGGTGGCACACCGGCTGTCGGCCGGCGATCGGATCGAGATTCTGCTGCCGCCCATGAACACCGCGGGGCCGCACCCCGAGGAAATCCCGCTCGATATTCTCTATGAAGACGAGCACATCATCGCGGTGAACAAGCCGCCGGGAATGGTCGTTCACCCGGCCCGCGGGCATTGGTCGGGTACATTGGCGAGCGCTCTATCGTTTCATTTTCGGCAGCTTAGCAGCGTCGGCGGGCCGACGCGGCCGGGGATTGTGCATCGGCTGGATCGTGACACGAGCGGGGTGATGGTTGTGGCCAAAACCGATCCGATGCACTTCGCGCTTGCCGCGCAATTCGAAAATCGAACGACCGAAAAGGAGTATTTTGCGATTACGGTCGGCGTGCCCGATCGCGACCGCGATTTTGTCGAGCAGCCGATCGGCGTTCATCCCCATCAGCGGGAAAAAATGGCGATCCGCGCCGGCCATTCCACCAGCCGCGAGGCGACGACGTTTTACGAAGTGGTCGAGCGGTTCCCCGGCTTCGCGGCGGTCAAAGTGCAGCCGAAAACGGGGCGGACGCATCAGATTCGCGTACATTTGGCCCACATCGGCTGTCCAGTGTTATGTGACAAGCTCTATGGCGGGCACACAAAGATCACCCGCGGCGAATTGCGCCGCCGACGATCGTCCCATAACCCCGCCCGCGCGGATGATGAAGAAGTAATCCTCGCTCGCCAGGCCCTCCACGCCCGCCGCATCAAACTGTCCCACCCAGCAACCAATGACCCAATCGAATTCATCGCTCCACTGCCCGCAGATTTGAATGCCGTTTTGGCCGAGTTGCGGCAGTGGCAATAAGGAAATGGAACAAAAGGCAACAAAGATAACGAAGCGATCACAGTTGTTGTATGATCTCTCTTCGTTGCCTTTGTTACCTTCTGTTCAAAAATAGTGTTAGCGACATTCGGAGTTTCGGTATGTCCATGCTGAACGTTGGTCGCCAAATTTTTCTGACCTGTTTTATTGTGGGAATCGCAGCAATGTCAGTCGGGGCGCAAGAGAAGGCAGCCGCCAAGAAGTTTGCAATCGCGCTGCACGGCGGCGCGGGGCAATCGCCGAAGGAAGATACAGCGAAAGCTGTCGAAGCGTCGCTGGCGAAGGCGCTCGATATCGGCGTTGGCGTACTGAAGGGTGGCGGCACCAGTCTCGACGCGGTCGAGCGAGTGATTAACTACCTGGAAGACGATCCGCTGTTTAACGCCGGACGCGGAGCCGTTTTTAACGCCGCTGGCCAGCACGAGCTCGATGCGTCGATCATGGACGGCAAAACGCTGGGCTGCGGCGGAGTGGCGGCCGTACGGACGGTGCGGCACCCAATTTCGTTAGCCCGGCTCGTCATGGAAAAAACGCCCCACGTTTTACTCGCCACCGACGGCGCCGAAAAATTCGCCGATGAGATGGGAGCGAAGGTCGAACGGGTTGAAAATTCGTGGTTCAGCACGGAGAAGCGGCGTCAAGAATTGGAACGAGCTCAGAAAAAAGATGGGAAGCAGGCCATGAATGTGCTCACGGAATTGCAACATAGCACCGTCGGATGCGTGGCGCTCGATACGCAGGGCAATTTGGCGGCGGGCACTTCCACGGGCGGCCGGACCAACAAGAAATTCGGCCGTGTCGGTGATTCGCCAATCATCGGCGCGGGCAGTTACGCCAATAACGCGACGTGTGCCATCAGTGGCACGGGCCTGGGCGAGCAATTCATCCGCCACTCAGTCGCCTTCAACATTTCGGCCCGCATGTCCTTGATGAAGCAGCCGCTGAAAGACGCCGTCCACGAAGTGCTTTACAAAACCCTCGACCCCGACGATGGCGGCCTCATCGCCCTCGGCTCCGACGGCACGATTGTCATGGACTACACCACCGCCGGCATGGCACGGGCGGCAGCGGATTCGAGCGGCTATCGTGAAATTAAAATCGGACGATAGATCAAGTCGCCTGCATTCGCGGCAACACGGTCTTCACAAGATCAAGCGCCCCGAGTGGCCGCGTGGAGACGAAGACTTCGCCGGCGGCGAAGTTGGCGGCGGCGCCGGCGAGCATGGCGGCGCCGCGGATACGGTCGAAGACGTGGGCTTTGCCGGGAGGGAATTGAGTTTGATAGCAACGGACGGCGGCGATTTTTTGCTCCAGAGTCTGGCTGATATCGACCGTGAAATGACTGGGATAGCCGCCGAGCGTTTCGGGCTCGAAGGCGAGGCGGAAATAAACTTGCGATTGGATGGCGTGGACGGGCAGGCTGTCGAAATGCTCGTCCCATTTGGTCAGCCGGGAGTAGAACACGGCGGCGTCGGTGATTTGCATCGCCTGCCAGTGGTCGGGCGAGGCGAGCGGAGTTTTATCGCCGAAGCCGATGACGATTTTGGGGCGGTATTTGCGAAATTCCTTGGCCAAGAGACAGCGGGCTTCGAAGCTGTCGAAGAGCCGGCGATTGGGAAGGTCGAGCGTAACGCGGATGGTCGCGCCGAGAGCGTCAGCTGCTTGTTTGGCTTCCGCGAGCCGCACTTCCGGCCCGGCAGAGAGCGGCGTCGGCTCGCCATCGGTCAGATCGATGATGCCGACTTTGTAGCCCTGCTTGACGAGCATTGCCAATGTGCCGCCACAGGCGATCTCGACGTCGTCGGGATGAGCACCGACGGCGATCACGTCGAGCTGGGGCCATTGATCGGTGGTGGAAGCCATAGCGCGACACGATTCGGCAGAAGGGACAAAAAAAGATGGAATAGAAGGTAGCAAAGGAAACGAAGGGAGGGCAGTACGTGGTGGGATTTGGACGTGGCTGCCGGGCGTTTTTCCCTCGCTCCCGCGGCCCGCGTGCTACACTTCCGCGGGAACGAATCGCAGCCTCGGCTCGCTGCCGCTTGGAAACTCATGCCGCCGACATC
Organism: Pirellulaceae bacterium; assembly: GCA_036496265.1. Lineage (GTDB taxonomy): Bacteria > Planctomycetota > Planctomycetia > Pirellulales > Pirellulaceae > CAYLLN01. Next base: position 19,411 of record DASXLL010000158.1, read on the forward strand.
TTTCCTACCGGTCATAACGACTGCGACGATCTAACAGGGAGCGCCGGCTGGCCGCCAAAAACTGGCGGCTGGCCGGGCCGCTGGCCGATTCTACTCGATGCCGGATATTCCGCCCGGGGCATGGACGCGCCACACGGCATCTCTTTCTGGTGATGCGTCCATGCTCGACAAAAGTCGCCTCTACCGCGATTGCTTCGCCCTGGCGCTCGCCGCGGTGGTGGTGTTTCTGTCGCTCGCGCTCGTGACGTACGACCAAGCGGACGCGATCGCCGAGCCAATCGCGCCGTTTCACCTTGCCCACACGCCGCACCAGACCGTTTATCCGGCCAACGAGCACCCGCATAACATTTGCGGCCACATTGGGGCCCTCGCGGCTGACGCACTGCATTCCTGGCTAGGCCTCGGCGCTTACTACGCCCTTCTTTCGGCTGCGATCCTTGCCGTGCAGCTTTTGCGGCGAAAGGAAATCGATTGCCCGGCGCTGCGGATGTTTGGCTGGATCGTGTCAGCAGCCGGATTGACCACGATTCTCGCGATCGCCTTGCCAGCTGCATCGCCGGGGCCGGCGATCGGTTCGGGCGGCTATCTCGGCGCTCTGGGTAAAGCCGTCACCTTGATGCACTTTGCAACGGCGGGCGGATTGATCTTGGCTTCGAGTGTGATGCTGGGTGGCTTGCTGCTGTGTACCGACTACGCGCTGATCGAAACGGCGCTGTTTCTCTATAGCGTGGCCACGCTACCGAAACGAGCGAGTGCCGACGATGACGCGTTGCTCGGTTCGCCAACCGCCAAACGCAATCGCACCGATTTGGATCAGAATCTGCCTGGAGATGTCGCCGTGAAAATTCGCGGCAAAACTGCGGGGCCAGCGAAGGCTGCAGAACCTGAAGGCAATGGCAAACCCGACGAAGAAGAAGCTAAGCAGCCGACGCTACGTGTCGTGACGCCCGGCGATGAGAAAACGGACGCCGCGGCGGCGGAAACCGTGCAGCGGACGGATGAGGCAGAGACCGCGCTGCGTGTAAAAAATCCGGGGGACCGGAAGAAGGAAGCGGCAGACCGGGAACGGGCGGAGTTGATGCGGAAGATGAATGAGGCCAGCACTCCTGCGGCCACGGAAGATTATGAATTGCCGACAACCGAGTTGCTCTTACCCAGCGACGATGTCAACTTCGAAGCTCAGGCCGCCGAAGTTCGCCGTAAGGCAAAAATCCTGGAAAAGACATTTCAGGATTTTGGCTTCGCCGTGAAAGTAGTCGAGATCGAAACGGGTCCGGTGATTGCCCAATATGAAGTCGAACTCGAAGCGGGGCTGCGGCTGTCGAAAATCACCGGCCTGGCTGACGATTTGGCAATCGCGCTGCGCGTGCCGAGCGTCCGAATCGTTGCGCCGATTCCGGGCAAAAACACGGTTGGCATCGAAGTGCCCAACGAGGAGCGGCAGATCGTCCGCATTCGCGAAGTGATCGAAGAGGCCAATGGCAAAGTCAAGAAGATGCGGATTCCGTTGTTTCTGGGCAAGGACGTGAGCGGCAACGCTCTGACGGTCGATCTTTCGACGCTGCCGCACTTGTTGATCGCGGGCCGCACGGGCACGGGCAAAAGCGTGTGCCTCAACGCGATCATTTCGTCCATTCTGATGACGCGGCGGCCGGACGAGGTGCGGATGCTGATGATCGACCCGAAAATGGTCGAGCTTTCGGGATACGGCCGGCTGCCGCACTTGATGCATCCGGTGGTCACCGATATGCGGAAGGCCGAGGCGATCCTCGCTTGGGCCGTCGAGAAAATGGAAGAACGCTACGCGCTGCTCGCCCGTGCGGGCGTGCGCCATATCAGCAGCTACAACCAGCTTGGCGAAGAAGAGCTGATGGAGCGCTTGCAGCCGGAGAACGACGAAGAGCGGGCTTCGATTCCGCAGCAGTTGCCGTTCATTGTCATTGTGGCCGATGAGATTGCCGATTTGATGATGACTTCGGGAAAGGAAGTCGAGCAGCATATCATTCGCCTGGCCCAGAAGAGCCGTGCCGTCGGCATTCACCTGATCCTGGCGACTCAGAAGCCGACAGTCGATGTTATTACGGGCCTGATCAAGTCGAACTTGCCGGCGCGGATCGCGTTTCAGGTCGCCAGCCGAACGGATAGCCGCGTTGTGCTCGACGAAATGGGCGCGGACAAGTTGCTGGGCAATGGCGACATGCTGTTTTTGTGGCCGGGGACGAGCACGTTGCTCCGTGGGCAAGGTACTTACCTGAGCGACGAAGAAATCAATCAGATTGTGGATCATTGCAGCCGCGGCGAGCAGAATTTCGTGCAGGAGTTGGTCAATATCAAGGTCAAGGATAAGGACGGCGAGGAGGAAGAGACGGCCAAGCCCGGCGCACTGAAGAAGCGCGACGAGCTGTACGAATCGGCGGTCGATCTGGTTGTTCGGGAGGGCCGCGGAAGCGTGTCGCTCTTACAGCGGGCGCTGGGAATCGGTTATGGCCGCGCGGCTCGGCTTATCGATTTCATGGCGGAAGACGGAATCGTCGGTCAATACAACGGCAGTCAGGCTCGCGACATCATGATCACGCTGGCCGACTGGGAGCGGATGCAAGGGTTGTCGGCGGACGAGGAGTTGGGCGGTTCATCGAACGCGTCAGCAGCAGCAACGGCTTCTCCGCCGCGGCGGAATATTGTGAAGCCGGCGGCCTGGGAAGACGGCGCGGAAGTAGACGAAGCGAGACCTGACGAGGTAGATGAATCACAGGCTGACGAAATCGATGATGAACGAGCCGACGATGAAGCTGACGAACGAGGCAATGAATTTCGGGCGGAAAGTGCATGATTTGCTCGTTTACGCGGCTAAACGGTTGAAGTCATCATCAGCGAATCGACGACTAGCCAGCGGCAGGTAACGAGGGTCAGCACGAGGCAGAGCCACCAGGCGGCGATTTGCGCCCGCTTGTATTTTCGCATTAGCCACAAAAGGGCCAGGCAGGAAAAAGTGATTGCAATCTTGAATCCCGCGAGGTTGCGCGGATCGTGAATGAATTCCTTGCCAATGGGATTCAGTTCAGTCACACCACTGGTGCTGGCGCTCGTCGCCAGGATCGTCCACACAAGATCGAGTATCGATAAGGCAGCGGCAAAGGCGATCGACCAATTGAGCGCCTGAATCATCTCAGGCGATGGGTCGAGTCCTTGTGTCGGCTTCCCGGCGTGAGGGCGACCGCCCAACAAATGGCCGATAGAAAGCACGCTGAGGAGCATACCACTAATGGAAAGCGGATATGCGAGTCGTTCTAAGAGTCGCTGTGTCCGAATGTCGGCGAGGGCATGCTCCTGGTTTTGCTCGTAGGCATTGGTGAAGGCGGCGGCGCGAATCTTCAAATCGTCCGGCGGATCGAAGCTGCTAATCCAGTCGTCCCACACGCCGCGGTCGAAGTTCGCTGGTAATTGATTTCGCACCGTAACCTGCCGCAGTGCGCGATTGCGGGTAAAAATCAACGACTTGAGCAGGTCGTAGGTGTGCGAGGTGTCAAAGCTGACGAATGGCTGCGAGTTGAACGACATGATGACGAAATCGAGGGCGAGCTGGCCGTGCAATTGGCTGAAAAAGTAACGCAAGGTCAAGTCGCTGCCGCGCGGACCAGAGCCGCCGCCGAAGCCGCGGCCGCCGAATTCTCGCTGCGGCGGCTTGCAAGAGATTTCGCGGCCGTTGACAGTTAGATTTTCCGCGTCGCAGCGGACTTCGTAGGGCGGGGCGATGTATTCGCCGTCGATAAAGCAGTAACCCTTTTCGACGGTGATCTCGAGGGGGCTGTCGTCGCGGCGACCAAATTCCGCGCGACCAAATTCGCTGCGGCCGAAATCGCCGCGGGGGCTGGGCGAGTCGGCTTGATTTTGGAAGCCGCGCTGCGGCCGAGGGATGTCGGACGCACGCGCGTCGTCGTGATCGGCCTTGTGGCGTTTTTGTGGATGCCGTTCGGGCTCATCTTGGGCGGCGCCCGCGGGATGGGCGAGCCGCAGCAAGATCAGTGCGGTAATCGCGCACGATAAGAGTCGCTGCCCGCTTCCCGTTGCCGCCATGTGCGCTGGCCTCTGTTCCGTTCAAAGATGCGCGTAATCCATTTTCGGCCGAGGGTGGGAATTCGGCAATGGGAAGGCTTTACCAACCAATCCATCAACCCCGGGCGATGCGAAAGGTTCCGCTGCGTGGGTGATGGGGCTGCTATTGGCCGGCGTTCCACCAAATGGAATTGCTCGTGGCGGATTTGGCTTTGGCGCGGGCTTGGGCGATGGCGGGGCGGGTTTCGAGCTTGTCGGCAACTTGCCAGGAACCGATTTGGACTCCGCCGGACATGACAATGATGCTGTCGCCGCGTTTGACGGAGCTGCAGAGCGACTCGACTTCCTTGGGGGAATTCATTGACTGGACGCTGAGCTTGCTTTGAGCGCCCCAGAGCGTCGGCAGTTGGCAGTTGGCCTTGGCGAGCAGTTGCTCCTTGGCGAGAAGAGCTGCGACGACGCACAAATCCATGACGTTGCGGAGTTCACCGAAGGAAGCATCCTTCGTGGAGAGCTCGTCGTAGTGGGCTGTCATGAGATCGGCCCAACGCTGGGCGGGGCCGCTGGCGGAGCCTTTGCCGGTGGCGTTGCCTTGAGCGTCGATAATCTCGTCTTCAGCCATGCACTTCACACCGCGGCCGCGGATTTCGAAGCCGAGGCCGTCTTCGCTGCGGCCGAGCGGTTCGTAATCGCATTCGAGCCACCAGCGGGGCGTCGGATAGTCGCCACTGGAATCGCGTTTGAGCATGTCGATGAAGCTAGGCAAACCTTTGACGGGCGAATTATCGAGATTCATGCCAAGCCGCTTCATGTGGTAATCGCTGGAAACCAAGATGCGGGCGAGATGGCTGTCGGTGGGAACGCCAGTGAGTGTAATTTGCTGTGGGCCAAGTGCTTTTCGCATCGCAACCATGGATGGGGCGCCCGAGCCGCGGCGATTTGCCGAGAGGGATTCGAGGCGCTGGCGGCCTTCGGGCGTGGGATCGATCGAGCAACTGATACCACCTTGGCGGGCGTTATCGACGGTGCGAAAGGCGACGAGGAGATCTTCGAGACGCAGAACCGGGCGGCCGGTGGTGACGCCGACGATGTTGCCTTCTTCATCAACCTTCCAACCTTCGCCGGGGCCGGCGAGGACAATGTCGTTATCTTCGGGATAGACGAGGATGTATTGAATGCGCTGAATGCCGGCGAGGAAGCGGATGTCGTCGGGAAGCTGCTCAGCGGTCGTTTTGCCGGAGGCGATGATCGCTTCGTCGATTTTCTTGAGCGAGACCATGCGCATCTCGGTCGCGCCATTGAGCTCGGCGGCCGGCGCGGCATGCATTTTTCGCAGAGCGTCGCGGACGGGGATGCGAGTGCTCTTGTCGGCGGGAGTGACCATGCCGGCGGCGTCGATCGAGACACCACCGACGCGGGTGCCGAAGGCGCTGGCGATGTTGCCGGTGACTTGGGCGAGGGCGTCAGCCGCGAGGACGGCGCAAAGTGCAACCGCGATCAGTCCACAGAAAGCGGCACGACGCAGAGCGTCGGGGCTAGCATTCCCACGCAGAGCGTGGGAACGAGCGGCCAGGGCGGCGGCACGGCGAAGAGGACTTGTCATGGCTCTACATTCTCTTGTTAGTCCGGCAAATGGGTCATCCCGCGGGCCGAAGCGCGCCCCTGAAGCGTCTTTGGCCCGCTGCGTGAATGCTGGGAATGGTCCAGCCGGCAGATAGTATCGTAAGCTCCTAGAGTAAATCGGGGTTGGGGGGAAAGCAATAAAAAGTGAAGGTTTAGAGGGCAAGGGATTCGGGGCTCGGGGTTCGGGACTCGTGGGAAAAAGCGCTAAAGTTTGAAGTTTTTTCATTACGACGGGTCTTACTTGGAGGCGTAAGTTGTTGGCGGTGGTGGGGTTCGGAAAATGGGCTGGAATGGTGGTGCGCTCAACTTGAGCGGCTTTCGCACGGGTTATTGGCTGATTGGGACCGATTCGTGGATCTGCCTGCGCCTTCGGTTGCGGGTTAAACGAGGGTACGGGAAGGGCATGGGCCTGCCGGCTGGATGGCGAAGTACGAGATATATGCGTCCCAAGTCTCCATCGCAATTGGGATGAAAAACCGGGCGAGATTTTGGAAGGTTTTTCCGAAAGGGGGGTACGCGATCACAAGTGAGGCTCGGCGGGAGCCTCGCCCTCCCACGTGCGCCGCTGCCCTCCCAAATGCGACATTGCGGGCACATCACGCGGAGCGTGATGGCTACATGGAGGCGACGAAGGCGAGGTAGTAGAAGAGCCAGCCGGTGAGAGCGGTGAGGAGCATGCCGAGGGCGGCGGCCCAGCCGTAACGGGTGTGCCAGCGGCTGTGATGGTCGGGTAGCGGTGGGCGGGGGAAGTTGCGGAGGGCACGCGTGACGACGACGATCCAGAGGACGAGCGTGGGTATGGCGAAGGAGAGATGGACGATGAGGCTGATGCCGGCTGGGCAGGACCATTTGTGGGCGGGGTCGAAATAGGGCGAGCCAGTTCCCGGCGGAATACCGCTGGCGCGCTGCTCCCAGCCGTTGATGCGGATGTCGAGCTCGAAGAGGAGTACTGCAACGAGCAGGATAGTGGCCATGACGAGTTGCAGTTTTTTGTGCAGATCGTAGCGGCGGCGGATTTTGACCTGGTAGATGCTGAAGGCGAGGACGGGGACGACGACGAACATGGCCAGGAAGACCACGTCGAGCATCAGTGAGCCGCGACTGCCGAGAAAACCGCCGAGGCCGGGATAGGTGGGGGCGGCGGTGGGCATGGAGGGGGGGAGGGATTTGAGATTTGAGCGGAGAAGTTTTTATAGCGGAGTAAGGGCGCTGGCGCAAGGCAGTGCTGGACGTGGCCCATTGGCGAGAACCAAAGCACGAAGCACAAAATCCGAAATCCGAAACAAATTCAAATGATCCAACTGGAAATACTTCAAACGTTTCGCGGGGGTATCACGGGGGTATCGAGTCGTCCGCAATTTGTGCCGCGAATTTGTTTGCGGTTGGAGGCGCGGAGGCCGAATAAAGAACGACGCAGAGCGTCGGGGACGTGTGTTCCCACGCAGAGCGTGGGAACAAGGAAGCCAGCGGTGGCGCCTGAGCCGGAGTAAGAGAAAGAGTAGGAGTAAGATTAAGAAGAGGATTATGAGTAGGAGCAAGAGAAGGAGTAGGACTTTTTCCTACGCGGCGCGGCGGAGAGGGGAGGATTCTTTGGCGGCGGAGGCGAGGACTTCTTGGGCGAGGTGGCGGTAGTCTTCGGTGCCGTTGGAGGTGGGGGCGTAAGTCAGAATGGATTGGCCAAAGCTGGGGGCTTCGGCGAGGCGGATGTTGCGGCGGATTTTGGTGGTGAAGGCGCGGGCTGATTCGCAGATGCGGCCGGGGCGGCGTTCGCGGTCGAAGTAGGCGTTGACGTCGTCGCTGACTTCGCCGGCGAGGCGAGTGTTGGCGTCGTACATGCAGAGGAGGACGCCGGTGAGGCGGAGCTGCGGATTGAGGCGCTGACTGACCATTTCGATGGTCTTGAGGAGCTTGCTGAGGCCGTGGAGAGCGAGGAAGTGGGGCTGGAGCGGAAGGAAGACCTCGCGGACAAGCGTGAGGGCGTTGATCGTGAGGACGCCGAGCGAGGGTGGACAATCGACGATGAGGTAGTCGAATTGCATTTCGTCGCGGGCCAATTTGTCGCGAAGGATGACTTCGCGACCGGCTTGACCGGCGAGCTCGACTTCGGCGGCGGCGAGATCGAGATGGGCCGGTGCGAGATGGATGTTGTCGCCGACCTGCTGGCGGATCTCGTGGAATTGGAGATCGCCCGTGAGGACATCGTAAATTGAGGGATCTCCGTCGCGGACGGTGACGCCGAGATGGAGCGAGGCATGGGCCTGGGGGTCAAGGTCGAGGACGAAGACGCGTTTTCCTGCCTCGGCCAAAGCCGCACTTAAGTTGACGGCAGTCGTCGTCTTGCCGACGCCTCCTTTTTGGTTCATGACCGCGATGGACCGCATGAGAGTCTCCGGGAGTTCGCTAGTGTCGGCTGCTTTAGGGACTAGCCACAGTTGGTGGGCCGGCGCGAGCTGCGCTCGCTTGTCCCACCCTACAAAGGCAAGGACGACGCAGAGCGTCGAGTACGTGCGTTCCCACGCAGAGCGTGGGAACGAGGCCATCGCGTCGGTCGCTGGGTTGAGCGAGGAGGCAACGTGGGCGGGGAGTATAGGATTGGTTGGGGCAAGGACCCAGATGAGAATTTGGCAGACTCGAACGAGGCAGAGCGGAGAGCGCGCGTTCTGACGAAGAGCGTGGGAACGAGGCTATGTGGGTCGAATAACCAGATAAGCACAGAAAATGCCGCGTGGACGCGGCGGCTAAGCGACAAACGCGCTTGACCACTTGTCGTAAGTTGCTTGCGTGGCCTATCTTACCGCCAGTCACTACTGCCGAGATTGATTCCAGCTTGAGATTACCTGAAGACGGTGGCGGCGGCGGCCGATGGAAGTGGTTCGACGGCCGTTAGCAAGCATGTGAACGCTTGGTCCGCAGGTTGCAAGCAGTGCCAGCACTTTCGATGGGCAGCAGGGTTCGATGGGGACAGGGTTTGATGAGCAACAGCCGATTACAACCCGCTGTGCAGCTTAAGAGTGCATGCGTGCACTTTGGCAGCGGCTGGAATCGGCGGGATTGGCCAGCGGCGTGGACTGATTGTGCCTGTAACGGCGCATTAGCCATTTTGCAGCCAATAGCGGCGGATCAAAACAAGCAAAACGACGCCGAATCCGATCTGGCTCGGCTGGAAGCGATTTTGTTTCTGGCGCGGGAGCCGTTGAATACGCGGAAGCTGAGCCGATACGCGAACCTGGCGGATGGGACGCGGGCGCGGACGTTGATCCGCCAATTGAACGAGCGATATGACGCCAGTGGGCGGGCGATGCGGGTGCAGCAAGTGGCAGGGGGATATCAGCTTTTGACGCGGGCGAAATTGGCGCCCTGGTTAAGGCGGCTGGCCCATGTGCCGGGGGAGACTCGGCTGAGCGCCCCCGCCCTGGAAACGCTGGCGGTAATCGCCTATCGTCAACCCGTTCCACGGGCCGATATTGAGGCGATCCGCGGGGTGAATTGTGGGGAGATTTTGCGGCAGCTGATGGACCGCGACCTGGTGCGAATCGGTTCGCGGAGCGAGGAATTAGGGCGGCCCTTTTTATATGCGACGACGAAGCGATTTTTGGAGCTATTTGGGCTCAATCAAATCGATGAGCTGCCGCGGGCCAGTGAGTTAAGTCAAAAGAGCGCGCTGCCGCCGGTTGCTGCTGCTGTGGCAAATCAGGCGGGAATCAGCCGACCGCCTATTGACGAAATCGGACATGAATCTACCTTTGCAGACTGAAAAGCACATTGCTTACTGAGAGCACCTGAGGAGAGCCCGACGTGAGAGTTTCCATCCCGACTACCTTGCTGCTCGACGCAATTATGCGTAACGGTGACCGGCAAGCCGCGTACGCTCGCGTGCGGTGGGGCATTGACGATCAAAGCACCGGACGATCGGCCGGTGAAGTGCGCATGGACGAAGAGGAAGACGATTTCGAGGATGAGGACGCCGACGATGATGAAGACGAGGACTGGGAGGACGACGACGAGGACGATGAGGAGGAAGATGAGAAGGACGGAGACGATGAGGCCGAGGACGACGAGCTGGATGAAGACGACGAGGATCTAGACGACGACTGGGAAGAAGTCGGCGATGAAGATGAGGTAGAGGAAGAAGACGACGAAGAAGATGACGACGAGGACGAGGACTGGGACGACGACGATGAAGACGATGAAGACTGGGATGATGACGACGAGGAAGAAGAGAAAGAAGGCGAAGCGGATTTTGAGTAGAGCTTAGCGGCGCGAAAGCGATTTTTTGGGGATTCGGCGAAGGGGTCGGAAGTTCATTGCGAAAGGCGGCGTCCAAATGGATGGCTGCAGCCGCAATTGACTTCCGACTCGATTGTGTTTCTGGGTCGGGTAGTCACTGCCGGCTCGGCGGGAGCCTCGCCCTCCCATTGCTCAGGCTCGCCTTCCCATGGCTTCTTGGACTCGCCCAGCGTGTTGTCGCCGCTGCCGAGTGAGGGGCGAGCGTCTCGATTGTACGTGCCGAACTCGCCGGCAGACGCGACGGGGTCGGGAGTCGATTGCGTTAGAGGTATTCCACATGGAAAGTCGTGACCGCAATCGACTGCCGACCCTTTCCATTCGGCGATGCTTGCTAGCGTTGGGCGGGAGTCGAGAATTGCCCTCTCTTTGGAGGGAGCCGCAGCGTGTTGTGCGGGCCGCCGCTTGGTGACTTTTCCGTGTGGGTAGCCTTTGCCCGCGCTAACGGGCGTAGTGATTTGTCCGCTTCTAGCAATTCGATACTGCGGTAGGGATTGTCGTGTTTGGTCGTGGGCAGGCGGCTTGCGGCGACAGCACGGCAAGGTTTTCAGAATGTAACGTTCGCCGGCGATGCGGCGCTGGGCGTTTATTCCAGGCGAAGACAACATCTGCTTCAGTCAAGACAAGGAAGTTTGGCAATGAGACAATTCAGCCGCTCACTGTGGTTGGCCGCGCTGTGCGCGGTATTGTGTCCGGCCGCGGTCCGGGCACAGGCAACCGATTCGACCGCCTACTACCAAACGGAGGACGACGGGTCACAAGTCGTGCCCGCCTCGGCAATGATGGGCGGAGGTCCCTGCCAGGGATGCGCCTGCGGTTCGTGCTGCGACAATTCGTGCGGCAACGGCTGCTGCAACGGTTGCGATGGCTGTGGCGGATGCGGACCGTTCGGCGGTTGCGGAATCTGCTGGCCGTGCGGCTGCAAGCTGTCGGATCTTGGCGAGGCTTGCAAGCTGTGGAAGCCGTGCTGTGAAGATAGCCAATGGTCGGGCGCGGGCTGGCTGGCTCAAAGCTTCACCTGGAACCCGTACAACCCGCGGGATCGCTTCAACGGTCCATTGACCTGGAATGACCGGGCCAATGAATACCAGATGAACGAATTGTTTTATTACTTTGGCCGCGCGGCGAAGACGGACCAGTGCTGCCTCGACTGGGGTGCTCGCGTTGACGCGATGTATGGCACCTCGTATCGGTGGAACACGTCGGCCGGCTGGGAAACCCACTGGGGCAACGGCCAGTTTTATGGCTTGACCACGCCGCAAGCGTATTTCCAACTGGGCTACAACGGCTGGGACGTGAAGGTCGGCCGATTCTATTCGCCGGTCGGCTATTACGTGATCGGTACCGCGAACAACTTCTTCCCCTTGCTGCCTTATACCTTCCAATACGGCGAACCATTCACCCATACCGGCGTCATCGCGACCAAGAAGGTCAACGACACGTTGACTCTCGGTGGAGCGATCACGCACGGTTGGGACGACACGGATAACACCGGCAATCCGCATAGCGCCGGCTTGATCACCGCGAGCTATACGATCGATGAACAGCGTTCGTTGGCTTATGTCGGCGTGATCGGCAATGAGCCGAACTTCTCGCACGTCAACAACTATGCCTTGAACAACACGGGTTACACCGCTCGCTACTTGCAGACTCTGGTCTATAGCCGCAAGTTCAGCGACGACGTGATGGGCGTGCTGCAGAGCGACTACGGCAATCAGCACGACGCGGTGGTCGCCGGCCGCACGGCCATGTGGTATGGCCTGAACAGCTACCTCTACTGGAACATGACTTGCCGCTGCCAGTGGGGCATGAACGCTGAATGGTTCCGCGATCAAGGCGGATTTCGCGTCGGCGGCGTGCTGCCGAGCTTTGGCAGCCCGAACGCTCGCGGTCTGTCGCTTGGCCGAGGCGGCTATGATGGCAGCTTTTACCGCCTGATGTTCGGCCCGAAGTATTACTTCACGCCGAACGTTTAGACTCGCGTCGCGCTGGCTGCTGACTGGTATGCTGGCAAGGCCAACAATCCTGGCGGCCTGCGTCCGTTCGACGATGGCACCAAAGATTACCAGCAAGCGGTCGTGTTCGATTTGATCGCCACGTTCTAAGACGTGGCGCCGGGTTTCATTCGGCGAACTTCGAATTTCTTCCAGCCGGGACCAAAAACTTGGTCCCGGTTTTTTTGCGCGCGGGTGCTGCTTAAGGATGTATCTGAGTTGCCTAACCATCCGGCAGCAAGCGGGGAGACGCCGCGCGACGGCGTCACGGCGCATCGCTGCTCATCTTTTGTCCTGGTAATAACTTAGGCAGGGGCCGGCCATTTCTGGTCGCGCGGCTGGAGTGCCGGCACGTCGGTTGCGAATGGGAGTTGGGACGGAGTCCTTAGCGACTACTTGGCGACGGATCGCCTTTCTAAATCACTATTCATGCACTTCGGCTCTGCCTGGGCCAGAAGGATACCCCAATGGCTTGGGCGAGCGTCCGCCTCGCTCGCCCAAGCCGGGGTTTTTCCCAAGCAGTTTCAAGTTGGGCAGTTTCAGGTTTCAAGTAAATGCCGGGCTTCTATCGGTATTCCGGCCGTGGACGTAAACTTGGAGCTTGAAACCTGGAACTTGGAACTGACATGAAGCTAATCATTGCGATAATTCAGCCGGGGAAGCTGGAAGCGGTCAAAGAAGCGCTGACTGAGGTGGAGGTATTTCGGCTGACGGTTGTGGATTGCCAGGGATTCGGGCGGCAAAAGGGGCAGACGGAACTGTATCGCGGGCACGAATACAAAGTGAATCTGCTGCGGAAGGTGCAGCTTCAGATCGCGGTGAATGATGATTTCGTCGAGCCGACGATTAACGCGATCGTCAAGGGCGGCCGAACGGGCAAAGAGGGGCAGATCGGGGACGGGAAGATTTTTGTGCTCCCGCTGGATGAGTGTGTGCGAATTCGCACGGGGGAACGCGGGCGGGAAGCGATCTAATCCCAAGTCGCAAGTTCCAAGTTGCGAGTTTCAAGTTATAACAACCTGAAACTTGGAACCTGAAACCTGGAACTTTGGCGATGAACGAACCCCATCTGCAGCTTCTGACGGTTCAGCAGCACATTTTGGAAGAGCAGCGGAAGCATCATCCGCAGGCGAGCGGTGAATTTTCGTGGCTGCTGTCGGGCATTACGCTGGCGACGAAAATCGTGGCGGCGCAGGTGAGGCGGGCGGGGCTGGCGGGCATTATCGGGGTGACACGCGAGACGAATGTCCAGGGTGAGGCGGTGCAGAAGCTGGATGTGATCGCTAATCAGACGCTGCTGCAGTTTCTGGGCAATCGCGGCAATGTGGCGATCATGGCGTCGGAGGAAAATGAAGATCCCATCATCGTGGAGCGGGACCGCAAGCACGGTAAACATGTGGTGGTATTCGATCCGCTCGATGGGTCGAGCAACATCGATGTGAACGTCAGCGTTGGGACGATTTTTTCGGTGCTGCGGCGTGAACCTGATCCGAGTGGCACTCGGGATGTAATGGGGGATGTTTTGCAGCCGGGCTATCGGCAAATCGCGGCGGGTTATGTCGTTTATGGCAGTTCGACGATGCTGGTTTATTCAGCCGGGAATGGCGTGCATGGGTTTACGCTCGATCCGTCGATCGGGGCGTATTTGATGAGTCATGAAAATATGCAGATGCCGACGAGCGGGACAGTGTATTCGTGCAACGAAGCGAACGTCGAGACTTTCCCGAATGCCTATCAGGAATTCCTGTGGCAGTTGCGGAGCGGTGCGGCTGGCCGCGCATATTCGTCACGCTATATCGGTTCGCTGGTTGCTGATTTCCATCGCACACTCCTGAAAGGCGGCATTTTTCTGTATCCGCCGACCAAGTCGCATCCCAAAGGCAAGCTGCGGTTGCTCTATGAAGCAAACCCGATCGCATTTTTGGCAGAGCAAGCGGGCGGTCTGGCGACGGATGGAAAGGATCGAATCCTCGATATTCAGCCGGATTCGCTGCATCAGCGAACGTCGTTGGTGGTGGGCAGTCGGGAGGAAGTGGAACTACTTGGTAAATTCGTGGCGAACTGACGACAGCAGCGATTACTGCACGAGCCAATCTTCCAGGCGGAGGCATGGGATCCGGACGAAGTGTGAAGTATTGTGCGTGACCAGGGTCAGGTCATGCGTCAGAGCAACCGACGCGATCTGCATGTCCAGAGCGCTGACGGATATTCCGTTTCGGAGCAGCGAACCGCGCACCTTTCCGAATGTAAGAGCGCATGATTCATCGAACTTAATCGTTACGATGTCCTGCAACAGCTCATTTTCAATTGCTCGCAATAGCTTTTCAGGATTCGGACGCTGATATGCCCAAACGTAAAGCTCGCCCAAGACAATGGTGGATATGTTCAACCGACCCAGGTGCTGAATGAACCGGTGCGCCAATCCAGATGGACGAGTGATGTGGGCGGAGCAGATATTTGTATCGAGCAGAAAGCTCATGGCTCGATTTCGCGCTGATCTGAACAGTGTCTGGCTGCCTGGATTTCGTCCAGAATTCGCTGATCTTCATCCGTGAATTCAAAGGCCAGCACACCGGCGCTATTTCGAATGCCATCGCCTGGCGACCGCTTGCCGGGCAGTGGTCGAATGACAACCTGCACGGGCTCACCGTCGGGAATGCCAAGAGGCTCATTGAACACAATCGTCTTTCCATTAATGGTGCCGGTGACTAATTGTTCCATTGTTTCAAGCCTCCGCTCATAGAACATCCGCACTCTTAATAGTATATCTTCAACCGCCGTTTGGAAAGGAATTTAGAAATCAGCCGCTGCAGCCCCGTTCGCGATAGACCTCTTCGAGAATGGCTCTGTCTTCTTCTGATAGCTCGCTGGGAGCTGCTCGTAATTGCTCGCGGTCGTGAGATTCTTCTTCGGGCATGGCGAGGACGATGAGCGCGGCGGGGAGGAAGAGCCAGCCGCTGTAAAAAAGGGCGAGGCGGTTATCGCCGATGGGGCTGGCGAGGCCGAAGATGATGGTGCCAGCGGCGGCGGCGATGCGGCCAATGTTGTAGGAGAAGCCGGCGCCAGTGGTGCGAAGAAGAGTGGGAAACAGCGGCGGAAGATACATCGTGAAAAGAGCGAAGAAGCCGGAGCAAGCGCCGAGGATGGGGAAGCACCACCAGAGGACGGCGAGCGACCGCGGGCTGCCGTAGGTGAAGAGCATCGTGGCGAAGTAGGCCAGGGACATGGCGGCAATGGTGCGTTTGTAGCCGAGGCGGTGGGCGATTGCAGCGGCGAGAAAATTGCCAGCGATGGAGGAGAGCATGAGCACGACGACGACGAGGCTGACGAGGCTAGTTTTGTCTTCCGGTGAGCGGGCGGCGAGTTCGGGCAACTGGCGGACTTGCTGAGCTGACCAGAACATGAAGGCCCAGTGAGCGGTGAGCGAGCAGGCGCAGACGGCCATAGTGAGAAGCGTCGTCCGCAATGCCGGACCGCGAAACAGGTCGATCAACCGCGGCGGAACGCCGCCGGCTTCCATTGTGGCTTGATGCCAGTCGTCGGTCTCGGGCACGGCGCGGCGAATCCAGAGGACAATGAGGGCAGGCGCGAGGCCGGCGAGGAAAACGTATCGCTCATCGAATCCGGCCAGGGCCATGCCAACGGCGCCGGCGAGCAATATGCCGATGTTGACCGCGGTCTGCAGGACAGCCGCGAGCCAATAGCGCCAGCCCTTGGGCCAAGTTTCTGCTAAGAGCGCGGCGCCGACTGCCCATTCGCCGCCGATGCCGAGCGCCGCCAGAAAGCGGAAGATTAACAGATGCCACCAGCGCTGCGCCAGGAATCCTGCGCCGGTGAAAATGGCATAGGTCAAGATTGTGAGGACGAGCGCCCGGCTGCGGCCGATTCGATCGCCCAGTCGCCCGAAAATTGCGCCGCCGATGGCCCAGCCGAACAAAAACGACGCTTGAATCCAGGAGCTGTAGTAGCCGACGGATTTGCCGGTTGTGGAAACGTCGAGGAGCTTGGCGACGAAGGGGGCCGCGATCAGCGTGTACAGATGCATGTCGAGGCCGTCGAACAGCCAGCCGAGCCAGGCGGCGATGCCGGCTTTCCACTGGGCGGAAGATAAGTCCCTCAGCCGATGATTCGTCGAAACTTGGTTCAAGCGCTAGCTCCCAGGACAAATGGTTGCATTTTCTGATGCAAAAAAAGGCAGTAGGTTCCTAGTGAATTCGCCCTTTCCCTGAGGGAAAGTGCAGGTAAACTCTAGGGTTATCGAAAAGGCCGGTTTTTCGGCCGCAACAATGGTCAGACGCTGCACATGATTCGCCGCCGCATCGGTTTTACGCTCGTTGAGTTGTTGGTTGTGATCGCCATCATCGGCGTTCTGGTGGCGTTGCTGTTGCCGGCTGTTCAAGCGGCCCGCGAGGCATCGAGGCGGATCAAGTGTGCCAATCATCTTAAGCAGATTGGGCTGGCGCTGCAGAACTATGAGAACACGTTCAAGATTTTGCCGATGGGGACAATGAGCATCGCCAAGGGCGGGACCGGCACCGCAAACGGCTCATCGCCGCACCCCATGCTGTTGCCGTACCTCGAACAAGGCAACGCCGTTTCGCTTTTCGACTTCAACGTCGACATTAATAGCTCGGCGTCGAACCTCCTGGCTCGGCAGCAACGAGTGCCTGTTTTTTATTGCCCGTCGCAGACGCCGACGCCGCCGTTCGTGCCTTCCGCGACGCAGTGTCCCAACGGCTGTGGCCAGACGAACTACGTGCAAAGCCTTGGCAACAACGCCAATTATGCGGGCGTCGGTGGCATTCCAGATGGTCCGTTCGGCAACCACTACGGCGCCCGGTTCGCTGAAATTACTGACGGTCTTAGCAACACGGCTATGTTCGCCGAAATTCTCCAAGGCCCCGGCGCTAGCTCTGGCAGTCAAATTACGGTCGCTGCTGGCAGCCCCTATGATTATGCGGTAGCGACCGATCTACCGTTCGCCACTTGGGACGCCAGCGCGACGGGAGATACGATCGCGGTTTCCGCCTGCGACCAGCGCACGACACCGGCCTGGCCGTATCGTGGCAAGCAGTATTATCGGGGCGTGGTGGTGACGTCGTACTATTCGCACACGCTCACGCCAAATATCAAATTCCGCGATTGCATCCGCGGCACCGGCGTGGATCGTGGGCACATGGCGGCCCGCAGTTTTCACTCCTCCGGTGCCAATTGCGTTTTTGGCGATGGCTCGGTGCGTTATGCCAACAACAACATCAACAGCATTACCTGGCGGGCCCTCGGCAGCAAAAACGCCGGGGATACTATTGGCGATTTTTAATCGTCCGCCTCGTTCCCGCGCTCTGCGGCGCAGATCCGCCTCGTTCCCACGCTCTGCGTGGGAACGCACTGGCCTGACGCTCTGCGTCATTTATCGCCAATCCGTGACCACCGAAAGTAGTCCCGGCATTCCGGCATAATTGCGCGCACTGGAATAGTGCCATTGCAGCGGATCATCGATATATCCGCGGCGAGTCGGATTGCTATGCGTGTATTCAAGTTTCTGCCACATCACTTGGTCGCAGGAAATCTCCTCCGGATGGCTGCCCTCCTGCCACAGTTGATAATCGCGGTCAGTTTTGTGACGTGCTTTGTGCCAGGCTAACTGATCTAACAGATGCCGAGCTCCGAGTTCGTTTAAGCGGTCGATGATTCTTTCTGGCAGTAAATGACTTGAAGTCTCTGATTTCCTTGCCAAGGCTGCCGTGCGAGGAGGCGATGAAGTGCAGTGATTTTCCATTACGACATATCCGTAAATGGTCATTCGGTTGTGTTCGATCAGGAATTTCCACGAGTCCAACACGATTTGAACCGCCTCGGGACGTGTGAAAATCGGCAACCATCTGACGATGGTGCATATGCAGAAATGGGGCCGGAAGTCTTCGAAAATGCAGTAGCGACTTCGGGTCATGTTGCAACTTTCATGGGGCGGATTCGAACGACGCAGAGCGTCGAGCCAGTGCGGTCCCACGCAGAGCGTGGGACCGAGGTTGTTCACTCCACGCAATACAGCCCCTTGTACGTTCGCATAAAGACTTGGCCATCAGAAAACGCGTGGCTGGCGCGCATGGTTTCGCCGAGCTTGTTTTCGGCGAGGATTTTACACTCGGTGGGATTGGGTTCGAGGACGAAGGTGGTGCCGGCGGTGTTGCCGACGTAGAGGCGGCCGGCGGCATGGACCATGGAGCACCAGCTTTGGCCGCCGCCGATGCGCTGCTCCCATTTCTTGTCGCCGGTCTTGGCGTCAATGCACGAGGCGAGCCCCGGCTCGTTGAGAATGTAGATGTGGCCAGCGACGACGACGCCGGAGCCGACGCGCTGCGGGTTTTTGGGGTGCGTCCAGAGTGTTTTGTCAGTTTGATCGCCCGCGCTGCCGCTTTTGACAGCCAGCGCGGGGCCGGTGTAGCCGCACATGGCGATGATGATGTCGTTGGCGATGAGCGGCGACGTGTAAAACAGTTTGCTGGGACCGCCGCAGGACCAGATTTCGTTGCCGGTGGCCGGTTCAACCGCCCATAACCGCTCGGGCAGCGAAAGTAGGAGCACATCGCGGCCGTTTTCGCGGTTCATGACGGGAGTGCTCCAGGAGCCGCGATACTCGTCGATTTTTTCGGAAACCTGTCCCGTAAATTGCTTACGCCAGACTTCGTTGCCGGTGCGCTTGTCGAAAGCGGCGACGAAGGCGTTGAGGCCGGGGCCGAAATTGAGGACGAGGAGGTCGCCGTGGATCAGCGGACTGGAGCCGAAGCCCCAGATGTGCTCGACTTTGCCGAGGTCTTTGTGCCAGAGCTCCTTTCCGTTGAGGTCGTAGGCAAAAAGGCCGGCGGAGCCATACCAGGCGACAATGCGCTCGCCATCGCTAACCGGCGAGGAGGCGCATGGTGGATTCGTGTCGTGGGTCAGCTCTTTCTCGGCATATTCGACTTCATGCTTCCACTTCAGCTCGCCTGTTTTTCGATCAAAGCAATGCAGTCCGCGGAGACCGCTATTGGCTCGCGCATGGGTGATGAAAACCTGTTCGCCAATCACGATCGGCGTGGAGTTGCCCGGCCCGTCGAGCGCCACTTTCCACTTGATGTGCTCGGTGGGCGACCAAGTGAGCGGGGCGGTCTTTTCGTCGCACTGGCCGGTGCCCAGAGGGCCGCGCCACTGGGGCCAGTCGGCGGCAGTTGCAGAAGTAGCAACTAAAAGAACAAAAAACATGCAGCCTTTTGGCATAATCGACTCCTATACTTCTGCCGGGCTCATCACGCGGAGCGTGATGGCTACCAATGCGGCACGGAAATTGTACCATCATTGCGAGCGATGCCTGAAACGACTGACAAGCCGACGATTTGGACGATTGGCCATTCCACGCGATCGGTCGAGGAGACGCTGAAGATTCTGGCGGCGGCGGACATCAAGTTGCTGGCGGATGTGCGGCGGTTTCCGGGCTCGCGGCGCTATCCGCAGTTCAACCAGGATGCGATGCAAGCGTGGCTGGTGGAGGCGGGAATTGAATACCGGCATTTTGTGGATTTGGGTGGGCGACGGAATAAGCGATTGCCGGAGTCGCCAAATACCGGCTGGCGCGTGGAGGCGTTTGGCGCGTACGCGGACTATACGCATTCGGCCGAATTCGTCGCGGCGCTAGATCGGTTGATCGCGGCCGCGAAAGAAAAGGCGACGGCGATCATGTGCTCGGAGGCGCTGCCGCATCGCTGTCACCGGCGGCTGATTTCCGATGCGCTCGTCGTTCGCGGCTGGCGCGTTTGCCATCTTCTCAGCCCCAAGCGAATCGACGATCATCAACTGACGCCGTTTGCCCATGTCGAAGGCGACAAAATCACGTATCCCGCGGAAACATTGTTTTGATGATTGAACCTGCAATGCGAAATTCAAAGAACCGAAGAACCAAAGAACCAAAAATGGTTATGATCGTCGCTTACCGCTTCCTGCTTCCCTTCGTTCTTTCGTTCTTCGGTTCTTGGTTTTTTATGCCTGCCACCGCTTCCGCCGCTGAGAAGGTTCTCCGCCATGTCGTTTTATACAAATTCAAGGACGATCTGCCGCCGGCGAAGCTGCAGGAAGTGGTTGATGCGTTTGCGGGGCTGCCGAAGAAAGTCAATACGATCGTCGGCTTCGAACACGGCACGAACGTGAGCAAGGAAGGCAAGGGCGAGGGATTCACGCACGCGTTCGTGGTGACGTTTAAGAATGAGGCCGATTTGGCGGCTTATTTAGTACACCCGGCGCACGACGAGTATGTGAAAGTGGTGCGGGATCGTCGAGAGAAGGTGATTGTGTTTGACTATTGGGCGGAGCGGTGACCCAACGCGCGAGAATTGCTGTCGCGCGAGAAATGGTGGGCACAGCCCACCCTACGCGGACTTTGAGGGTCTACCCCCCTGCCCTGCCCTGCGGCGGTTGAGTTGGGGAATGGCCTGAAGCGTTTTCTTTTCCAGGCGTTTGAGTTGCCGGTCCAGCCGGCGACTGAACTTCAAAAAGGGCCGGAGCGGCGCCAGCACTCGGCCGGCTGACGCCTCATCCTGCAGCATTACAAACCACGCCTGCGGTACTTCACTCGTCACGGAAGAATTGCCTTTTACGCTGTCCCCAAGTCGTCAAAACCCGTCCCTATTCAGATATTCGCGTTGTGTTGTGTTATCTTTTGGACGACGAACTGCCCCCGCGGGTTCACTAAATGTTGCCAGCGGAGGGCAAAAAGTTGGTTTTTGGGGATCGCCGGGAAAGGCTCGGCGGAAGCCTCGCCCTCCCCAAGGGCTACTCGCGGGAGGCCCAGACGCTGCCGGCGTAACGCTCGCGGAGCGTGTTCCGGGCCGCGATCGCCCGATCGGACTTATTGACTTCCGGCCAAAGCTTGCTGAGGTAATAAAGGGCTTCGGCGTGGGCGTCTGCATCGGCGTGGAACAACATATCGGTATGCAGAAACGCCATGACGGCTTCCTTTGGCTTATTTTGCTTGAGATAGCAGCCGCCGAGGGCGTTATAGAGGCGGGCAAAGAGAACCGAATCCTGTTGGTCATTCTTGTTGATCGTGTCTTGGATCAGCGAAATGGCCTCATCGATCTTGGCGGTTTCGGACAGGCAGACGGCGCGGCCCGCTTGAGCCAGATTTTTTTGGCGCACCGCCTCGGGTGTCGAAAGATCGCTGCCAACGACCGCTTGGAATTTCTCCAGCGCCTGATCGAACTGCTTCTCGCCGATGAGCGCTCGACCGGAAGCATTATTGGCCCGTATTTGATAATCGGCCCACGGCGCGGCTCCTAATCCCGATGGGCCGTAGTATTTGGCCGCATCGGCGTAGTTGCCCGACGCCATCGCCACGTCGCCCAAGAGTTCCGCCGCTTCGTAAAAGTGGTAGCTCTGAGGGGCTTTGCTCACGAAGGCGTACATGGCGGCGGACGCCGCCTTCTTGTCGCCGCCATCGCTTAAGGCGAGCTTGCAAAGACAGAGGGCCTTGTAGAATTCGAGATCCTGCCGAATATAGGCCCGCTCGATCTTTTGGACGTCGATCTTTTTGAAATCAATCAGAGCCTGGTTGTAGTTTTTCTGAATGACCTGCATCCGGCCAGCGTTGAGATCGCTGGGCTCGTCCCTAAAAGTGATTCGCGTGATCTCGTTCACATCGATCGGTCGCGCGTTGACACTGGTATCGACCGTCACCTTGTCCCGCGTCATTCCGATTTCCGCCGCAATGTTTCCGCGGGTGGGCGCGTTCTTCGCGACAAATACCTGGTCCTCGCGCTGCGCGAATAGTTCTGCCGAGGAAAGCAGCAAAGAAATGGCCGCCAGAGTGCGAAAGCGAATGCCCATTCTTAGTCTCTGTGCCGTTGTGCCGCGGTTTCATCGGCGCGGAACGGATTTGCGCGCGGGGCGAGGTATGCTTCCAGACTATATGTCGCGGCAAAATCGTGCAACGCGCTCTGAATCCGTAATGAGGCGCGCTTAACGTCACCCGCGTAGCCAGATCACCGGGAGGCTTACGCCGCCCGCTCGCCAAGGATGTGGCGGCAATTACGATGTTTCGGCCAAGAATGTTCGTTCGACGAATTTGGTATCGACCATGCCGTCCACAAAAGTCGCGTGCGAAAGGACGCGAAGATGGAACGGGGCGGTGGTTTTGATGCCTTCGACACGGAGCTCGCCCAAGGCGCGTTTCATCGTGGCGATGGCTTCGGCGCGGGTGGGACGATAGACGATGAGCTTGCCGATCATGGAATCGTAATAGGGCGGGACAGTATAGCCGGCGTGGGCGTGGGAGTCCCAGCGAACGCCGGGTCCGCCGGGGATGTGCATCTGGCGAATCAGGCCGGGGCAGGGTTGAAAATTACGGTCGGGGTTTTCGGCGTTGATGCGGCACTCGATGGCGGCCCCGCGGCTGACGACATCCGCTTGCTTAAACGGCAACGGCTCGCCGGCAGCGACGCGAATTTGCGTTTTGATGAGGTCGATGCCGGTGATCAGCTCGGTGACGGGGTGCTCGACCTGGATGCGGGCGTTGACTTCGATAAAGTAAAAATTGTCGTTTTGATCGACGATGAATTCGACGGTGCCGGCGTTCGTGTAGCCGACTTCTTTGATTAGCCGGACGGCTGCTTCGCACATGGCGTCACGTTTTTCGGCCGGCAGGCGGGGTGCGGGGCTTTCTTCGATGAGTTTTTGGTGGCGGCGCTGCGTGCTGCACTCGCGCTCGAAGAGATGGCAGACGTTGCCGTGATGGTCGGCGATAATTTGGACTTCAACGTGGCGCGGGCGGTCGATGTAGCGTTCGAGATAGACGCCGGCGTTGCCGAAGGCGGCTTGGGCCTCGGTACGGGCTTGCTGCAGGGCCGTCTTAAGAGCCAGATCGTTGCTGGCGACCCGCATGCCCTTGCCGCCGCCGCCGGCTGTGGCTTTGATGAGAACGGGGAAGCCGATTTCGTGAGCCGTTTTAACGGCTTCGTCGTCGTCGGTGATCAGTCCGGGGCTGCCGGGAACGACGGGGACGCTGGCTTTTTTAGCCATGCCGCGAGCGGTGTTTTTGTCGCCAAGGGCTTCCATGGCCTGCGGCGTGGGGCCGATGAAATCGATGTTGCAACTGCGGCAGACTTCGTTGAAATGGGCATTTTCGGAGAGGAAGCCGTAGCCGGGATGAATGGCCTCGACGTTGCCGACTTCGGCCGCGCTGATGATCTGGTCGATCTTCAAATAGCTTTGGGCGCCGCGGGGCGGGCCAACACAGATGGCTTCATCGGCGAGCTCGAGATACTGGCTGCCGGCATCGGCGGTGCTATAGACGCAGACGGTTTCGATGCCCAGCTCTTTGCAGGCGCGGATGATGCGGAGGGCGATTTCGCCGCGATTGGCGATTAAGATTCGTTTGAACATAACAAATGACCAATGACCAATGACGGATGACCAATGACGAACTGTCAATTGTCATTTGTCATTTGTCATTTGTGGGAATCAGGCGCTGGTATCAACCTTAAACAGTGGTTTATCGAACTCGACGGCTTCGCCGTCCTCGCAGAGGACGGCGACGACTTTGCCGCGGACTTCGGCGGGGATTTCGTTGAAGACTTTCATCGCTTCGATGATGCAGACGACGGTGGTCGTATCGACACGGTCGCCGACCTTCACGTAGGGCTCGGCTTTGGGGTTGGCGCGAGCGTAGAACGTGCCGACCATTGGGCTTTTGATCACGGTGATGTTGGGGCCGTCGGCAGAAGAGGGGCTCGGGGCTCGGGATTCGGGGCTCGGGCCAGAAGCGTGCGACGGAGGGGGCGGTGGAGGTGGTGGCGGGCCGTAAGCGGCGCGCGGGGCTTCTTTGGGGCCGCGGCAGATGCGGATGCGCTGCCGCGACTCGCGGAGATCGATCTCGCTGAGATCGTGCTCCTTCATCAGCTCGACGAGCTTGCGGATGCGGCTGACTTCGAAGATGTCGTCGCCAGCGTTCTTAAACTCAGTGCCTTTGGGTTCAGTCATCGCGGGTTTCCGCTCGTGGGGTGTCTTGGTAAGGGGTGGCGGCTTTTTGCCAGGAGGCCGAGGGGGGCGGCGTTTGTCGGGGTCGGCCATGGGGGAGAGGTCAGAAGTCAGAGGTCGGAGATCAGAGAACGCAGTCAGTCAGTTGTTTGGGGACGCTGGTGAGGATTTCGTGGCCATCGGTAGTGACCAGCACGTCGTCTTCAATGCGCACACCGAGCAAATTCGGGATGTAAATGCCGGGTTCAACGGTGACAACCATGCCGGGGGCGAGCTTTCGGTCCTGATCGGGGGCAAGTCGGGGCAGTTCGTGGACGGCGAGGCCGAGGCCGTGGCCGAGCGAGTGGTTGAACTCCTTGGCGTAGCCGGCGTTTTCGATCACCAGCCGGGCAGCGGCATCGACGTCTTTCATCACCGCGCCGGGGCGGATCGCGGCGATGGCGGCCGCCTGGGCAGCGAGCACAACTTCATACACTTTCTGAAGTTGCGGCGAAAGTTTACCTGTCACCAAAACGCGGGTCAAGTCGCTGTGATAGCTCTGATAGCGGGCACCCCAGTCGATCAGGACGAAGTCGTAATCTCCAATTTTGGCGTCCGGTGTCGGACGGCCGTGGGGCAGAGCGGCTCGCGGGCCGACGCCGATGATTGACGGGAAAGCGCTACATGTGCCGCCGCGGAGGCGGATGGCGTATTCCAGCTCATCGGCGAGGCGTTTTTCGTTTTGGTCGGTCGTGATTTTGGTGCGGAGGTCGTGAAAGGCTTGCTCGGCGATTTTGATCGCCTGGCGAATGATCGCGACTTCCTCGTCATCCTTGATTTCGCGCAGGGATTCGACCAGGTTCGAGGTGTTGGCGATGGGCGTGGTTTTCAGGGCTTCGCGGAGCTTCTCGTAAAAGCTGACGGTGACGGCGTCGGCTTCAATGCCGACAGAGGAGAGGCCGAGCTTGCTGATGATGTCGGCCGTGAAGTCGGGGAGGCGGGTGCCGGGGCCGCGGACGGCTAGTTCGAGGCCGGGGCATTCCTCGGAGAGCTGCTGCGTGTAGCGGCCGTCGGTGATGAGCAGTTCGCGGTCGCTGCTAATAAGGAGGTAGCTGGAGTCGCCGGTGAAGCCGGTGAGATAGGAGACGTTCAACTCGTCGGTGACGAGCAGGCTGGCGACCTTGGAGCGCGAGAGCAACTTCCGCAGGGCTTCCCGACGATCTTGCCATTTCCGCCGATTTTGCACGTGCGGCATCTATCCGCGCTTGGTGCTGGAGGTGCGGACGGATGGCCGCGGCGGGCGGGGCGCGGCGTCGTAGAGTTCGTAGAGCTGGCCGGCTTCGGCGTCTTTGCGTTTTAGCTCGCTGAGGTCTTTGGCGTCAATTTTTCGCGTTACGTCGCGGCCATTGAGCGGCTCGGTGAACTCAAATTGAATCCGGCCATCGGGAAGTGTTTGAATTTTGGTTTTGCGGCCATTTTCACGGACTTCGATTTCGCGGCGGCCGTTAATCTCGGTCGTCATCTGCGTCCGCGTGACCTGTTGCGGCGGAATGAACGGCAGGCCGCGAGCATTTGGCATCGCGCCGATGGGCAGCATGCTGGTTCGCGGGGGATCGAGGACGTTGCGGGCTCGCTGGGCCGTGGCGACGTTGTCGTTTTTTGCCAGGCGGGTGAGAATTTCGCGGGCACCGCTCTTGAGTTCGGCATCGCCGTTTTGGAAATGCCGTTTCACGATATCGAGAGCCCGGCCGGCGGCTTCGCGGTTGCCGCTGGCGGCGGTGTTCTCCAGATGCGGCAAGGCAGCAGCGCCGGCTTCTGTCAGGATTTTCGAAGCGGCTTGTCGCTCGGAGAAGGTGTCGTGCTCGAGCTGCTGGATGGTGGCGGCGATGGGGTCGAGCGCGGTGGGAGTTGCGCTTTCGACAGGCGAGGGGGTGCCTTCGGCGGCGAGGCCGAGTCGCAGCAACGAACAGACAGCGATGGCTAAAAGAAAAACGGTGCGTGACATGGTACGACCTCGACCTAGTAGCGCGAAGCGATCGAAACCACGCTTGCCCCAGCACTGACCGGAGCGTGAATGATAACACCTTGGCGGACCGCCTTGTACTAGCCCCCCACCCCAAATCTGGTCGTTACTGGCCTGACCGACCAACTAGATGGGACGTAGAATTTGCCAGCAGTCACATTGTCGCGCGAGTCTCTATGAGCCAGCCGAGCAGTCAGCTATCGTCGTCACCCCCCGCGAATGGGAATCAGCCGGGGCGGCCGCGCTACCGCATTCCGCGGCCGCTGTTTTGGATCGTATTGTTTGGTTTTTTCATTCCTTATGTCGTCGTTCAGGTTCCGCGCGAAATCGGACGCTGGCATTTGGCGAGTGCCTGTCAGCTGCGGGCAAAGGGGGAAGCGGAATCGGCCTATGAGGAGCTGGATGCGGCGGCCTACTGGTTTCCTAATAGTCCGGAACTGCTCCTTCAGCGGGCTGAATGGAAGCTGAAGGATGGGAAGAAGGAGGAGGCGCTGGCGGAAGCTGAGCAGGTGGTTACAGCCGGCAAGGAAAGCTATCGCTGGCTCATCGTTCATGCGTCGTTTGTGCAGCACGCTGGCGATTTTGCCTCCGCGGTGGAAGATTGGAAAAAAATTGAGCAGTTCAGTTTGCGGAGCGGGATCCCAAGTCGGGCCACGGCGCTGAACGGATTGGCCTATGCGCAGGCGCTGGCCAATGTCGACGTGGATGAGGCCCTGAAGAATGTTGACGAAGCGTTGGAACTTGTGCCCAAAGAACCGAACATTTTGGATACGCGAGGATTTGTGTATTTTCGTCGTGGTGACTATGAGTCGGCTCTTAAGGATCTAGATCGAGCCGTCAAAGGATTGGACGATGACCTGGCGGTGGCAGATGAGGCGCTCGGCGACGAGACGACGCCCGCGGGCTATCGACGCGCGGTCGATATGATGCCGAAAACGCTCCAAGAGATTTATCCAGTTGATGCAGCGGCGAAACGGCAAATCTATGCAACGGCTGCTGCAGTAGCTCACTATCACCGCTCGCTGGCACTGAAAGCTTTGGATCGCAAAGAGGAAGCCGAGAAAGATTGGGAGATTGCGCGGAAGTTAATTGGGCGGGAACCGGACGAGACGTTGTTTTAGGCGGCAATTCTGGGTGTTGGAGGGGAAGTGGGGCGGGATGGAGAGCGTTGCGGCGATTGAGTCCCCTCGCTAACGCTTCGGGTTGGTGTCAGGCCCCTCGCTTGCGCTGCGGGCTGGTTTTCTCTACAATCAGCCGAAAGTCCTGAATTTCCCGCTTGGAGTCTCGTTTCATGGCCGGTCCCCTCTCCGCTCCCGACAAAAAAGCGACGGCGCTGAAGCGCGTGGCCATTTTGTTCGCGGGTGGGCCGGCGCCGGCGGCGAATGCGGTGATTTCGACGGCGGCGGCGGCGTTTCAGCGAAACGACATCGAAGTCCTCGGAATCATGCACGGCTACTCGCATCTGACGAAATATTCGCCGGAGCAGCCACTGGAGGAAGGGAAGCATTTCGTCAAGCTGCGGTCGAATTTGCTGAAGCGGTCGCGGAATACGCAGGGGATCATGATCGGCACCGCCCGGGCGAACCCCGGCAAGGACATTTCGCATCCGAGCCACTTGGGCGATCCGCAGTTGTCCGCGCCGCTGCGACGGGTTTATGAGGCGCTGCTGTCTATCGAGGCGGATGCATTGATCAGCATCGGCGGCGACGACACGCTGAAGACGGCCAACAAGTTCAAGATGTTTCAAGATCGCTTGCCGGCGGGGGCGAAGCGGTTGCCGGTCGTGCATTTGCCGAAGACGATCGACAACGATTACATGGGGATCGATTTCACGTTCGGGTACTTTACGGCGGTCGAGTTTCTCGCCAATGAGATTCGCAATTTGCTGTACGACGCAGAGGCCAGCCGGGCGTATTTTTTGACCGAGACGATGGGGCGGAGCGCGGGGTGGCTGTCGTACGGGGCGGCGATTGCGGGCGAGGCGTCGCTGGTCATTAGCGTCGAAGACATCATCGGCAGCTACCGCATCCAGGAGACGTACACCGATGAAATCACGGGGAAAACGGAAACACACGACGTGATGGACGTTGATCGCGTGATCGGCCGCATCGTGAAGACGATGGTCGCCCGCGATGCCGAGGGCAAGTCGTTTGGCGTGATTGTGTTGGCGGAAGGAATGGCCGAACTCTTGCCGATGAAATATCTCAAGGGCATTCCGCGCGACGATCACGGTCACATCTCGATTTCGCACGTTAATCTCGGCCGGATGTTCGCCAAGCTGGTCAGCGACGAATATAAGCGGCAAACGAGTAGGAGCCGGAAGGTGACCGGTTTGCAGCTGGGCTATGAATCGCGGTGTGCCCGGCCGCAGGCGTTTGATGTGATGCTGGGCAGCCAGCTTGGGGTCGGAGCCTATCGAGCATTGGTCGAGGATGGATTAAACGGCGTCATGGTCTCCGTGATCGGCCAGCTTCAGCTTCACTTTGTGCCGTTTGAAAAGCTGATTGATCCGGAGTCGCTGGTCACGATGGTCCGCTATATCGAGCCGAACAGTGATTTTCATCGCCTGGCGAGGTTTTTGGAGACATACGTCAATGAATGACGAAGCCCGAATGACCAATGAGAGTAGTTTCAATTTCTCGCCGCCACCGGCCCTGTGCCGGTGGGGCAACGACTGCAAGCTACAAGGCCGATCCTATAAATCCTCGAGCTTTCCGCATCCTGCCGCGGCGCGGCAGGATGCGGAAAACAGCATGGTGAGTTTCTAAGTTCGCTGTAGCGATTCAGTCATGGCTCCGCCGACGCAAGGTCGGCGGTGGCCAAGGACCGCCAAAACTTGGAACTACTGAATGACGGAGAATGGGCAAAGAACGGGTAATGGTCATTGAGCGAATATGACGGGCAGCCAAGTCGATGTTTATTTATTGCCGGCGCTGGTTGAACCGGCGGCGCTGACGGGCAAGACGGTCGTTGTCATCGATGTGCTGAGGGCCACGACGACGATGGTGCATGCGCTGGCGGCTGGGGCTGTCGAGGTGGCGCCGCTTTTGAATGTCGAGGATGCGCGGCGGCTGGCGGAGCAGATCGGGGATATGGCGGTGCTGGGCGGGGAGCGGGGCGGTGTGCCGATTCCGGGTTTTGATTTGGGCAACTCGCCGGCGGAATATACGCGAGATCGTGTGGCCGGGAAAACGGTCGTTTTTACGACGACGAATGGGACGCGGGCGCTGGAGCGGTGTAAGTTGGCGAAGCGCGCGCTGATTGGGGCGTTTGCGAATTTCTCGGCAGTATGTCGAGAGCTATCGGATGCGAACGACGTGGCCATCGTGTGCGCCGGCACGGATGGGCATGTCACGCGAGAGGATACGTTGCTGGCCGGGGCGATTGTTGCGGACCTCGCGCGGGAAAAACTGTGTCAGTTGAACGATCAGGCGCTGTTGGCGGCGGATGCGTGGCAGACGGCCGTGAGATTGCTGACGGATCGCCCGCTGGGAATGATGCTGCGCGACAGCCGGGGCGGGCGGAATTTGATTGATACGGGGCAGGAAAACGATATCGATCTGGCCGCCCAGATTGATCGGTTTGATATTGTGCCGGAGCTGGACCTGTCTTCCTGGCGGATAAGCCTGCCATAGACCATTCTTGGCAGCGGCCGATACACTGAGTTCCAAGTTCAAAGTTCAAGGTTCAAGGTTGAACCAGGCAAAGGGCTAACTTTGAACTTGGAACCTTGAACTTGGAACTGTGGCGATGGAAATGGACAAACTGGTCTCGCTGTGTAAGCGGCGGGGCTTTCTTTTTCAGTCGAGCGAGATTTACGGCGGGCTCAACGGCTTTTGGGACTATGGTCCGCTGGGGGTCGAGCTGAAGCGGAATGTCAAGGAAGCCTGGTGGCGGGAGATGGTTAGCGGCCACGACGATTTGGCCACCATGCCCGGCGCTCCCGAGCCCTATGAAATGGTCGGCATCGACTGCACGATCATCATGCACCCACAGGTGTGGAAGTGCTCGGGGCATTTCGATTTGTTCGTGGACAAGATGGTCGATTGCCGGGAGTCGAAGAAGCGATATCGATACGACCAGGTGCCCGGGCGATGGGTGGAAGGGAAAGGGCAGACGGTCTTTGTCACTACCCAGGCTGAAGAATCGCCTGAAAAAGACATTGAGCAGCGGGCGCTGAAGTTTTTCAATTTGCGGGCGAAGGATGCGGGCGAATTAGGCTGGCAGAGTGGCCTCGTTTCGCTCGCGAAGATTGATCCGGCACAATATGAGAAGGTATTGGGGCCGGATGCGAAGGCGCTGGGCACGCTGACCGCGCCGCGCGATTTCAATTTGATGTTCCCGACTACGGTCGGCGCCCTGGCTGGCGAAGAAGGCAGGGCCTTTCTGCGTCCGGAAACGGCCCAGGGCATTTTCGTCAACTTCAAAAATGTCTGCGATAGCACGCGGGTGCGGGTGCCGTTTGGCATTGCCCAGATGGGCAAGAGCTTTCGCAATGAGATCACGCCGCGGAATTTTACTTTTCGCTCGCGCGAGTTCGAGCAGATGGAGATCGAGTTTTTCTGCCATCCCAAATCGTCGCCGCAGTGGTATCAGTATTGGCGCGACCGGCGGATGAAGTGGTACACCGATTTGGGCCTCGCCGGCGAGCGCCTCCGGCTGCGCGAGCATGAGAAGGACGAGCTGAGCCACTATTCCTGCGGCACGTCGGACATTGAATACGCATTTCCTTTCCTGCCGCCGGGAGAATTCGGCGAACTCGAAGGCATCGCCCACCGCGGCGATTTCGACCTCCGCAGCCACATGGAAGGGAAGCTCGTGGCGAAGGACGGCCAATTGATCGTCGAGCAAGGCGAGGACGGCAAGCCAAAATGGAAGGGTTCTGGCAAGGACCTATCGTATCGCGACGATTTGACGAACGAACGTTTCATCCCCCACGTCATTGAGCCCTCCGCCGGTGCCGACCGCGGCACACTCGCCTTTTTGTGCGAGGCCTATCACGAGGATCAAGCGCCGGACGATAAAGGCCAAATGCAAACCCGCGTCGTCATGCGTTTCCACCCCCGCATCGCCCCCATCAAAGCCGCCGTCTTCCCGCTCGTCAAAAAAGACGGCATGCCCGAAGTCGCCCAGCGCATCTATCGCGCCATCAAGCCCCACATGCCCGTTTTTTACGATGAAGGGGGCGCAGTAGGGCGCCGGTATCGCCGGCAGGACGAAGCGGGAACGCCGTATTGCATCACGGTGGATGGGCAGACGCTGACGGACGGCACCGTGACGGTTCGCGACCGGGACAGCCTCAAACAATGGCGCGTCCACGAAAACGAGCTTGTGACAGAACTGCGGCAGCGGATCGGCTAAAAGCCTCAATCGCACCAGCCGGGAGCTAACAGCTCCCGGAGTCCCGCCGGTCGTTTTCATCATCACGTACTCCGTAGAACTCAACGATCCAATTGATCGCACGGAGAGCATCGACGACATGATCCGACCAATGATGATGAAACGAGAAATGCCAATTCCAAACGATTTGTTGCCGTGTCGTTGGACTGCCATCGGACCAATTCGAAAGCCCGTCCTTCAAGTCGCGCCAGATATCCGCGAGGTCATCTGACAGGCTGGCAGCTACCGGCTTATCAAGATCGGTCTTTATGGGATCGTAGATTTCCCAATAAAGATCATTGACGCCCAGTTTGCGCTGCAAGCTCGCGAACATCCGCGACCATTCCTCGTGGCTGATTTCACGACGAATTTCTTCGTCAGTCGATTCGACGTCAGGCAGTTTCAATGCCTGATAATAAAGCATCGGCAGAATCTCGCGGATACGTCCGACAAATGACTCCGTCGAGTATTCCTCGTGGTGTTCGATCAGAGAACAATACGAAGAAGCGAGATCAGCGAATGAGTCGACGGCGTTCACGTTGCTAACCGAGCTGCGGCGAACTGGCCTTATTTTCAGAATCCGCCTGGCCCACGGCTCCGGTTGAACCGTTGGTTCGGGAGGGTTGGAATCGCGGGCGATCGGAGCGCTCTTCCTCCGCTTGCAGCCGGTCAACCAGTGCATCGAGCGTACCGCCTGACTCCTCCAAAAGTCGCTGGCGGACGGCATGCAGTTCATCCAGAATCGGATTCTTGGCCATCATTGTCACCCAGGAATTCAGCAGGCGTGCAGATCAGCAATTGCCCAAACCCGTGTTGCTCGAGCAGCCGATAAACACGCGGCAACTCTCGGGCGTTGGCAATGTGCTTGCAATTGAGCGTCAGCAGATATTGTACTCCTGCCACGGCGAACGGGTGGCACGCTCTGAGGTACTCCGAAGGGCGTGCTGAACCTGCAAAGAACATGCTGGCGTGTCGCCCTTGTTGAACGAAGCGAGGCGACGTTTAGGCCACAATTCCAGCTCCCCTCGCCGCCAGTACTCTGGGGAGAAAGGGGTTGGGGGTGAGGGGTTCTACGCTGACCGCTCGCTTCTCAGCAGGCGTCTCCGCACTCTCGCGGCTTCACTGCTGCAGCGCTAGTTAGGCAGAGCGAAAAAATAACTTTGACAATTTCTAACGGCGTGGTTTGATTGAATAGTTCCAGTCACCGTGGAATTTTGCAGGAGTGATGCGGAGGTGTTGAAGTTCCTCGTCACTGACAGCGATTCCAGTTTCGTAG
>DASXLL010000159.1:0-17530 GCA_036496265.1 Pirellulaceae bacterium
AGCCGTTGGCGATGAATACGGCCGAAGGGGAGGAGATGTGCCGGGCGGTGGAGAAGGCCAAGGTGCCGAATATCGTGTGGTACAACTATCGCCGCGTCCCGGCCGTGACATTCGCAAAACAAATCATCGATAGTGGCAAGCTCGGCAAGGTTTTTCATTACCGGGCGAATTTTCTGCAGGATTGGACGATCAGTGCGGATTTGCCGCAGGGCGGGGCGGGGCTGTGGCGGTTGGATGCGGCGGCAGCGGGGAGCGGCGTGACGGGCGACTTGCTGGCCCACTGCATCGACACGGCGCTGTGGCTGAACGGCGGAATCAGCAACGTGACGGCGATGACGGAGACATTTATCAAGGAGAGGAAGCACAATTTGACGGGGAAGGTCGAAAAGGTCGGCATCGACGACGCTTGTGCGTTTCTGTGTCATTTCAAAAATGGCTCACTTGGTCTCTTCGAGAGCACTCGCTATGCCCGCGGGCACAAGGCGCTCTATACGTTTGAGATCAACGGTGAGAAGGGATCAATCAAGTGGGACCTGCACGATCTGCATCGGCTGCAGTGGTTTGATCACCGCACCGAAAGCTCGCTTCGCGGCTGGAGCAGCATCCATGTTACCGATGGCGAGCATCCCTATATGGGGAAATGGTGGGTTCCCGGCCTCGCCATCGGCTATGAGCACAGCTTTGTGCATCAAGTCGCCGATTTTCTCGAGGGGCTCGCCAAAGGGCAGCAAGTGAGTCCCACGTTCCGCGATGCGCTGGAGACGCAGAAGGTGTGTGATGCGGTGCTAAATAGTGCGAAGAGTGGGGCATGGACGAAGGTTGGATAAATCGGCCAAACGAGATACGGGCATGGTATAATTAGGCGGACAACGAAGAGAGGGTCTTATCGTGACAACGATTGCCTTACCGTCTGCGGCCGCCGATTTGCTTAGAACGAGGTCTCTCCCTGTTCGTCTCGTGGATGAGCAAGGCAATTTGCTTGGAAGCTTTGCTCCTGCGGCGGGCCTTGGGACTAAGCTGTCGCAGACGGAGCTTGATCAAATTAAGGCAAGGATGAAGGGAGCAGGCCCGCGACATACCACGGAGCAAGTGCTCGAATTCATTGACTCGCGGAGTCAGCGCTAACGCGCTACCGAGTTGTCTGGGACCCCGAATGCTATTCAGAAATCGACGCTATGCTCGCCGGTGGCGTACCGGGGCACCGCTTGAAACAAGCCGTGCGGTCAGTGGCCGACGAGCTGTATCATTCACCGGATACAACAGGCGAGGAAGTTTCGGAAGGACTGCGGCGAGTTGATGTCGATATTCTCCGCGTGTATTTCCACGTCGATCAGGGCCAATCGGCAGTGGTCGTCGATGCGATCGCCTGGTTAGGCGATCGCTAAATCACTTCGGCGGTTTTTTCTTGGACGACGTTTCGGTTTTGGTGGCGACCGGTTTGGTCTCGGTTTTTGATTCGGATTTAGAAGAATTGTCGCTAGAGCTCGAATCAGACGATTCGGACTTCGGCTTGTCGGCTTCGGCGGCTTTTTTGTAGGAGTCGGGGCGGTAGTCGGTTTGGTAGAAGCCGGAACCTTTGAAGATCAGACCGCCGCCGGCGCCGAAGAGGCGGCGGAGCTTGTTCTTTTTGCACTTGGGGCATTTCTTTTGCGGCTCGGCGGTGATGGATTCGAATTGCTCGAATTCGTGGTGGCAGGCGTCGCAGGCGTAGTCGTAAGTCGGCATGAATCAACTCTGAATCGAATGACCAAGCACCAAGCATCAAATCACAAACAAATACCAAAACGGAAATTCCAATGAGAGGCGTTTGATCGACTTGTTTGGATTTTGGTTCTTTGAATTTGTTTGAGATTTGTTGCTTGTAATTTGGTGCTTTACTTATTGGTTGGTCCTGTGGACACGAAAACCTGGGCGGGGCGGATGACGCGGTCGTGGAGTTTGTAGCCGGCTTGGAAGGCGCGGGTGATCGTGCCCGCTGGATGCTCGTCGCTGGCTTCTTGGGCGATGGCTTGGTGGAAATTGGGGTCGAAGGGAGTGCCGACGGTGTCGATGCGGACGGCACCGTGTTCTTTGAGAATGGTTTCGAGCTGGGTGGCGACGAGTTTGACGCCATCCAACAAGTGGGTGATGTCGTTCGAGGTGGCTCCCTCGCTTACGCTTTGGGTTTGTGTTTCGCTCAGCCGAGCGATTTGATTATTGGCGGCTTCGATGGCGCGTTCGAGGTTATCGACGACGGAGAGGAGGTCTTTGGCGAAGGGAACAATGGCGAATTTGCGTTCATCGACAAGTTCCCGCTGGGATCGCTTGCGGAAGTTTTCGAGCTCGGCGTGGGAGCGGAGGGCGCGGTCATTCGCTTCGCGAACTTGCTGTTCGAGATCGGCAACTTTTTTGTCGGCCGGAGCGTCCTTCTTAGGTTTCGATTGGACTTCGGCGGTGACGCTTTCAAGCGCGGCATCAAGGACTTCGTTGTCGCCAATGTGGATGGATTGTTTGGTCATGGGCTACTCCTTCAGGCAAGCGGAGAATAGGGGTCCGCTGTCAATTTTGAGTTACTGGGAGGCTTACGCCTCCCGCTCGCCAGAGGTCCCGCCCGGCAGGCGGGACCTACGTTTCGGATGTTTCGGATTTGAAATATTCCTTGAAGCGTTCGAGGAATGATTTGCGGTGGGGGGAGACTTCGGTCTTTTCCAGCTCGGCCAGGTCGCGGAGGAGCTTTTCCTGCTTGGCTGTCATTTTCTTCGGGACTTCGATATAGGTCTGTACGTGCAAATCGCCTGCCGAACCGCCGCGGGGATCGGGCATGCCGCGGCCGCGGACGCGGAACACGTCGCCAGACTGCGTGCCAGCAGGGACTCTCAGTTCGTGCGGGCCGCCGAGCGTCGGCACGTCAATGGATGCGCCGAGGGCCGCTTGGCTGTAGCTGATGGGTAGCCGCAGGATGAGGTGGTTGCCTTCGCGCTCGAAGATTTTGTGTTTCTTGACGGCGACGAAGCAGTAACAATCGCCGGGCGGGCCGCCCGCGTCGGGACTGGGCTCGCCGTAGCCGGCGAGGCGGACCCGCATGCCATTATCGACGCCGGCGGGGATCGTCACGTCGAGCTTGGAGCGCTCGTCCAGCTGGCCACGACCGCGACAGTCGGGGCAGGGATCGGTAACGAGCGAACCGGCGCCTCGACAGGCAGGGCAAGCCGTTTGAACGCGGAGTATTCCGGCCGATTGCACAATTTGTCCACGACCGCCGCATTGACGGCACGTAGCCCGCTGGGAACCGGGCTTGCTGCCGCTGCCTTTGCAAGTGCCGCAGGCTTTGCTGCGGGGAAACTCGACGCTTTTAACCACGCCCTTGGCGGCTTCTTCGAGCGTGAGAGTGGCATCGCAGCGAACGTCAGCACCGCGCCGCACGCGACGGCCGCCGCCCCGACGCTGGCCGCCGAACATCTCGCTGAAGATGTCGCCGAAAGCTTCGAAGATGTCTTCGGCGCTTTCGTAGTGATGGGCGAACTGGTCGGTGCCGGCGTGGCCGAATTGGTCGTAGCGGGCCCGCTTTTCAGAGTCGGAGAGAATTTCGTAGGCCTCGGCGCACTCCTTGAATTGTTCGGTGGCCTCCGCGTTGCCGGGGTTGCTGTCAGGGTGGAACTTGACCGCGAGCTTCCGGTAAGCCGTGGCGATCTCCCGCTCGGAAGCGGTTCGCTGCAGGCCGAGGATTTCGTAGTAGTCGCGTTTGGAAGCCATTGAGGGCATGGCGGGGAATGTGCTAGTTCTGGTGGGTAGTGGGCTAGGAAACCTACCATGCAGTGGAAAGTGAACTTATATGGTGGATATTATGGGATATAGGAATTCTTAAAAGGGCCACTTGTTGCGTAAATGCTTGGTAGAAAATGATTTGTGTCGTTTTTTCCGGATAGGCAATAGTACTACTAAT
Source organism: Pirellulaceae bacterium (assembly GCA_036496265.1). Lineage (GTDB taxonomy): Bacteria > Planctomycetota > Planctomycetia > Pirellulales > Pirellulaceae > CAYLLN01. The sequence goes on from DASXLL010000159.1 coordinate 3,923, forward strand.
AGGCTTTTAGTAGGGGTCGATTGGATAAGGTTATTTCTATGATAGGGCGGTTCACGAAACAGGCCACTTCGGGGGCGAAGTGGCCTGGGGATGGACAATTTATTAGCGATCCGAAATAACCCTCGCCCTAACCCTCTCCCAGAGGAAGAGGGGACCGCGAGTTGGTTTATGGACAGAGGCCAGAGGCCTATCCTACTACCGTACCGCGCCTTCGACTGAACGTTTGGCTTTGTCGTCTTTGTCGTAGGTGGTGACGAGGGCTTCGGTGGTCAGCAACAGGGCGGCGATGCTGGCGGCGTTGGACAGGGCGGTGCGGACGACCTTGACTGGGTCGATGATGCCGGCCTTGTACATATCGACGTATTCGCCGCTGTTGGCGTCGTAGCCGTGGTTCCCTGACTTCTGGCTGACTTCGTCGGCGACGACGGAGCCATCTTTCCCGCCGTTGTTGACGATTGTCTTGAGCGGGGCGGAGAGAGCGCCGAGGACGATGTCCACGCCGATCTGCTCGTCGCCTTTGGCCTTGTTGCGAATGGCCTGGACCGCTTCGGTGCAGCGGAGCAATGCCACGCCGCCGCCGGGAAGGATGCCTTCTTCGACAGCCGCACGGGTGGCGTGCAGGGCGTCTTCGACGCGGGCCTTCTTCTGCTTCATGTCGGCTTCGGTTTCGGCGCCGACGCTGATGACGGCAACACCGCCGGCGATTTTCGCCAGTCGCTCTTGAAACTTCTCCTTGTCGTATTCGCTTTCGGTCTGAGCGATCTGGTTCTTGATCTGGCCAATCCGCTTGTCGATATCCGACCGCTTGCCGGCGCCTTCGACGATTGTCGTGTTGTTCTTATCGACGGTGATCTTCTTGGCGCGGCCGAGGTGCTCGAGCTGGAGGCTTTCGAGCTGGATGCCAAGGTCTTCGCTGATGAGCGTGCCGCTCGTGAGCACGGCGATATCGCCGAGCATGGCCTTACGGCGATCGCCGAAGCCGGGAGCTTTTACGGCACAAACATTCAGGACGCCGCGGAGCTTGTTGACGACGAGGAGCGTGAGCGCCTCGGCATCGACGTCTTCGGCGATGATGAGCAGCGGCTTGCCGCTTTGGGCGGTCTTTTCGAGGACGGGAACCAGGTCGCGAAGATTGCTGATTTTTTTCTCGTGGATGAGAATCAGGGCGTCTTCGAGAAGGCAATCCATCGTGGCGGGGCGGTTGATGAAGTAGGGCGAGATGAAGCCCTTGTCGAACTGCATGCCATCGACATATTCGACCTTGGTTTCGGTCGTTTTGCCTTCTTCGACGGTGATGACACCGTCTTTGCCGACGCGCTCGAGGGCGTCCGCAATGAGATCACCGATGGCCTTGTCGTTGTTGGCGCTGATCGCGCCGACCGCGGCGACTTCGTCCTTGCTGGTGACCTTTTTGGCCATCGCAAGCAGCTTTTCAGTAGCGGCTTCGACGGCTTTGTCGATGCCGCGGCGGACAGCGGTCGGATTGCTGCCAGCGACGATGTTACGGAGGCCTTCCTTGAAGATGGCGTGAGCCAGGACGGTGGCGGTGGTGGTGCCGTCGCCGGCGAGGTCCGAAGTCTTTTGGGCCACTTCGACCACGAGCTTCGCGCCCATATTCTCGAAGCGGTCCTCCAGTTCGATTTCCTTAGCGACGGTGACGCCGTCCTTGGTGACGGTCGGACCGCCGAAGGACTTGTCGATAATCACGTTCTTGCCAGTCGGGCCCATGGTGACCGCGACGGCGTTTGCGAGTTTCTCGACGCCCTGGAGCATTTTGGAGCGGGCGTGGTCTTCGAATAATAGTTGCTTTGGCACTGGTTCTGACCCTTGTTCGTTTTTGTCACTTGTCACTTGTCATTGGTCATTTGCAAGTGACAAATGACGAATGACCAATGACGAAACCGGTTGAGGTGGAATTCCGTTAGGCGACAACCTTGGCTAGGATGTCGGATTCGCGGAGGATTTTGACGTCGTCGCCGCCGAGTTCGATATCGGTGCCGCCGTATTTGCCGTAGATGACTTCGTCGCCAACAGCGACGGAAAGCTCACCGCGCTTGCCGCTATCCAGCAGCTTGCCTGGACCAACAGCGAGAACCTTGCCGCGCTGCGGCTTTTCTTTAGCCGTGTCGGGCAGCACGATGCCGCCCGCGGTGCGCTCTTCGGCTTCGACAGGTTCGACCACGATACGATCATCGAGGGGACGGATTTTGATTTTGGGCATTGATAGGTTTCCTTGAGATTTAGCTGATTTGAGAATATGTCATTTGTCATTGGTCACTTGTCATTTGAGGTTTTGACATTGGTCGTAACAAATGACCAATGATGAATGACAAGTGACGGTGGGCGGAGCCCACCCTACTACATCATTCCTTCCATGCCGCCCATTCCTCCCATGCCGCCGCCCATTCCGCCCATGCCATGGTCGTGATGGTCGTGGCCGCCTTCGTCTTCCTTTTCCTTTGGAATCTCGGTGATGAGGGCTTCGGTCGTGAGGAGCAGCGAGGCAACGCTGACGGCGTTTTGCAAGGCGACGGTGACCACCTTGGCGGGATCGATCACGCCGAACTTGAGCATGTCGCCGTACTCGTCTTTGTCGGCGTCGTAACCTTCCGTCTTGCTTTTGAGCTGACGAACGCGATTGACGACGACGGCGCCATCGGAACCAGCGTTGTTGGCAATCGCCCGCAGCGGTTGATCGAGAATGTTTTTGATGATCTGACCGCCGGCCTTCTCGTCGCCTTCGAGCTTGAGCTTGTCGATGGCCTTCTCAGCGCGAATCAACGCGACGCCACCACCGGGAACAATGCCGCTTTCGAGGGCGGCCTGGACGGCGTTCTTGGCGTCTTCGAGCAGCCACTTCCGCTCTTTCATCTCAGTTTCGGTCGCAGCACCGCAGTTGATCTGAGCCACGCCGCCGGCGAGCTTGGCGAGGCGCTCTTGGAGCTTCTCGCGGTCGTATTCGCTGTCGGTGCGGCCGATTTCGTCGCGGATTTGCTGGGCTCGGCCGGCGATGTCTTCCTTGCTGCCAGCGCCTTGGATGATAACGGTGTCTTCGGAGGTGATCTTGATCTTCTTGGCGCGGCCGAGGTCGGTCAGCTTCACGCTTTCGAGCTCGATGCCGAGGTCCTTGAAGATCGGCGTGGCCTTCGTCAGCACGCCGATGTCGCCCATGATGGCCTTGCGGCGGTCGCCGTAGCCGGGAGCTTTCACGGCACAGACTTGCAGGATGCCGCGGAGCTTGTTGACGACGAGAGTGGCGAGCGATTCGCCTTCGATGTCTTCAGCAATGATCAAGAGCGGCTTGTTGGCCTTGCTGATCGCTTCGAGGAGCGGAATCAGCTTTTTGTTGGAAGAGATTTTTTCTTCGAAGAGCAGAATGTAGGGGTTTTCCAGCTCGACGGAGACTTCGTCTTGATTGGTAACGAAGTGGGGCGAGAGGAAGCCGCGATCGAACTGCATGCCCTCGACGACTTCGACGGTCGTTTCGCTGCCTTTGCCCTCTTCGATCGTAATGACGCCGTCTTTGCCGACCTTGAGGAAGGCGTCGGCCAGAACCGCGCCGATCGACGGGTCGTTGTTGCCGGCGATCGTCGCGATTTGCTTCAGTTCGGTCTTGTCTTTCTCGCTGATCGGCGTGGCGAGCTTATTGACCTCGTCGCAAACGGCTTCGGTGGCTTTCGCGATGCCGCGGCTGAGGGCCATCGGGTCGTAGCCGGCGGCGATCATTCGCAAACCTTCGCGGAAGATGGCCTCGGCCAGGACGGTGGCGGTGGTCGTGCCGTCGCCGGCGACGTCGTTCGTCTTGCTGGCGGCTTCTTTGACGAGCTGGGCACCGAGATTCTCATACGGATCGTCGAGCTCAATGTCTTCGGCCACGGTGACGCCGTCTTTGGTCACCTTGGGGGAGCCCCAGCCCTTATCGAGCACGGCATTGCGGCCGCGGGGGCCGAGCGTACTCTTCACGGCACGGGCGAGCTTCGAGATGCCAGCGAGCAGCGGCTGCCGGCAGTCGTCTTGAAAGACCATTTGCTTTGCCACGGTTGGAAATCCTCCTGGAGGCGGTTGGACTGTTTGTTTTGGGGAAGCCCGGGCGGCAAAGAATTAAAAGCCGGCGGGTGGGTAGGCGAGTTTGAGCGGGGGTAGTGCCGTTTAATGCCGAGGACCGGCGATGAGACAGCCGGTCGGCGACCAAAGTGGCAGTTTTGGCGAGCCGGGGCCGTATAAGGCAAGGGGCGTGCCAGGAAGCTGGAGAACATACCAACTACAGCCCAGACAATGAGTTGCGCTTAATTCTGTGCTGAAAGACTTCCTTACGGCGCGCTTGTCAAAATGGCAGATGTCGGTAGCCAGTGGGAACTTGGTACTTTGCTCAGATCTCACGAGGACCGGTGGCGGGCTCGGGGGGCGACTCCGGTGCCGGTCGCGGCCCTTTGGTGGCTTCGTAGGCCTGCTTTTGTGCGTTCCAGCGGATTCCCAATTCTGAGCGCAAGGCTTTCAAACGCTCCCAGTTGGCGTCATCTGACAGGGCAAGAGGGTGACCGCCCCTGTCCCACTCGCGCAAGTCGAATTCCTTACCTTCGCTTTCCGGCACAAGATGGGCGATCGCCAGGAACACTTGATAGCGGATGGACTCTTTATCGACCCAATCTTTATGGATCGCCACGACACGATCAGCCGCATCGAATGGATTGTCGGCGGGTCTAAGGGGCGATTCTCGCAGGCGTCCATATTGCTCAGCCCAGTTAATTACGTAAGTCAAGTCCGAAGAGTCGTCGTAGCCCCGAACCGCGGAACGCTGAAATGGAATATCACTCTCGACCACGAACCGCCCGGCAAACCATCGCCAGTCATCGACACGCCAATCGAATTCGACGGATGGCAATTGAAATGCACCTATGTTGTCGCCGTGTATGGGATATCGGTCCTCTGGATCACGGCGGTCGAAAAGCAGAGGAATGATGGTCCGCAGCGATTGATATCTGTAGCTCGTTTCGAGCCAGATCTGATAGTCACTGGAATTGAGCACCGCAGGGTATTGCTTTGTATATCTGCGCATCGCGTCAAGCGCGTCCGCTTTTCCCAGCGCGTGAAGCGCGTTTACGGCGCGAACGATCCCAATTTGGTCGAAGTCCTGGTCGCTACCCAGATAACTTGGCGACGAGGCGATCAGCCGAACAGCATTGTTGATGCGAGCTTCTCTGCGACGCTTTGCGCTCCACCAGGCAAGGCCGGTGGCAATCACGACGATGGCGATAAGAAATGAGCGCAGGCTCCACTGAAACCAGCGGCGATTGCTGTTCGTGCCGTGCGACATCGATTTTATGGCAGTTCCGCGAGATCGACAACGTAGGGGTAGTCCGGCTGAGCGGCTGTGACGAGTTTCGTGTCAGCCGTGATGAATTGAATTTGCTCGCGTTCGGCCAAGGCCATGTAGAGGCAGTCGTAGAACGATTTTCTGAGATGCTGACAAATGGCAGCGGCGCGGGGAACCAACTCGTGACTGGGATGCAAATCAGGAAGATCGTGGATCAATATGGTCAGCAGCCTGCGAGCCTCGCCAGCAGCGATGTTGTTCTTACGCTCTGCTCGAAATAGCGCGTGGCCGCATTCTGCGAGAAAGAAATCGGGCGCAATTAGCTCGTCAAGTCCGTTGCGGGCGTTCAGAACGAGCTGTTCAGCCTTTTCGAAACCAGGCTCGGCCAAAAGCCATCTGACAGCGACAGAAGCATCGAGGACGTATTTCACTCGCCGTCTCGAATTTCACGAATTAGTTCCACAGCGATGCTACGTGGGCCGTATTTGGCTCGCATTTCATGGCGAAACTTGTCCCCTTTTTCGCGAGCACGCCTTAACTCTTCCGAGTTCTTTTTGCCCGATAGGATGAGCTTGAGAGCGTGTTCCATCTCAACATCGGTCTCGAATGTTTTGGTCGTCATATCTCTATTGTTCAATACGCCGCTGCGAGCGTCAAATAAGGGCAATCTATTCCAGCAGTGCTTTCAGAGCGGCTTCCTTTTCTGGGCCAGAGAGGAAGTCGAGGGCCCGGAAGTAGCGGGGTTGGTCGGATTCGGTGGTGGCGGGGTCTTTGATGATTTTGACGAGCAGTGTGGGCGTCTGCTTCGCTCGGCTGCGCCAAATAATGTCGCGGCCGGCGGGGGTTTTCCAGGGCTCGCTGGTTTTGGCGAGGTAGGCGTCGAGGAAGGCGTCCCACTGTTTGTCGGCGGCGATGCCGAGGGCTTCGAGATACCAGCGGTCGTGGCCGTCGTGCTGGGCGGCGAGATCGGCCCAGAGGTTGGCGGCGAGCGGTGAATTGTTGTGGCGGAGAGAGATGGCAAGCTCGCGGCGGACTTCGGGGGAGGGGTCTTTGACGGCGGAGGCAATGGTCGAAAGGTCGAGGCCGTAGAGGCGGGCGAGGCGGATGGCCATGACGCGGATGTCGGGATTGCCCTCTTTGAGCGTGGCAGAGAGACCTACGTCGCCCGATTGGCCGTGATGAGCGTTGTAGGCAGCGCCGCACCAGATGAGACGGGCTTTAAAGCGTGGATCTTCGGCCGCTCGATAGGCCTTGCTGATTGCCCGGCCGGCGGCATTGGCTTCGTTTCGCTCTAGCAAACCGTTGAAGGCAAGATAACGGACGCTCAGCGCGGGGCTTTTCAAAGCATCGATCAGGCCATCGACTGTGGTGAAGTCGTATTTCGGCACACTGTATTTCATGCCGGGCGGGGCGAGGCGGAAGATGCGGCCGCGGTCGGTGTCTTGCTGGTTGTGGCCGCCGACGCCGGGGTCGTACCAATCGGAGACGAAGAGCGAGCCATCGGGGGCGACGCAAACGTCGCTGGGGCGGAACCAGTTATCGCGGGCAGCGCCGTCGAGGACGTTGACGATCTCGGCTTTGTAGCCCGCGCCATCTTTTTTCGTGACGTAGGCGCGGACGATGCTGGGCCCGGCGTCGCAGTGGATGAGCTGGTTGCGAAAGACTTCGGGCAGCAGCGTGCCTTCATAGACACAGATGCCCGTGGGCGAGCCAGCGCCGGTGAGGAGCATCGTGGGGACGACGCCGGGATCGTTGAGGTGCCAATGCTGCTGCGGGATTTCTTTTTCGAGGTTTTCACGGGACGTTTTCCAGGCCGCGCCGCTTAGCTCGTCCTTGTAGCCGTAGTTGCCATATTCCATCACATAGTTGATGCGGACGCCTTTGTTGCCGTCGTCGTCGTTGTCGCTTTGCCAGATCGTGCCGAAGGAATCGACGGCCAGCTCCCAGTTGTTGCGAAAGTTCCAGCCGAGAGTTTGGAGGCCGCTGCCGTCGAAATTGCAGCGAAAAGCCAGGCCTTCCTGGTACGGCTGGCGGCGGGTGGCGACTTCATTGCCGTCTTTGTCGATGATCGGCTGGCCGTCTTTGTCTTTGAGCTGCTTGCCTTCGTTGCCCATGTTGAAATAGAGCTCGCCATCGGGGCCGAAGACGAAGGCGTGAATGCCGTGGTCGTGCTGAGCGCCGCCGATGCCGCTAAACAGCACGTCGCGTTTGACAGTGCCATTTTTGTCGTTGCCGCCGGCTATGTCGGCTTTGAGATCGCCGTCGGTGTCGTAAAGGACTTGGACTTTGTCGAGTGCGGAAATGATAACTCGGTCGCCGAGGACGCAGATGCCGTGGGCCGAGTCGATGTCGCGACCTTGATAGAAAACGGTTTGCTTGTCGGATTTGCCGTCGCCGTCGGTGTCTTCGAGGACGAGGATGCGATCGCCTTCGGGGCGTGGCGGAGCGGCGAGCTTGCGCTTTTCCCAGCGATAGTTGCGGACATCGCAGGCCCAGATGCGGCCTTTCGCGTCGATGTCGATGTTCGTGATGTTGGCGATGTCGGGCTCAGCCGCGAAGAGAGTGACCTCAAGGCCAGGAGCAACGTCGAGATTGGCGACGGCGCTGGCGGCTTGGTGCTTGGGATCGTTGTCGGTTACAGCCGGTCGCGGGCCAGGCGGCGCCGCACGGCTGGTGTTCGCATCGTCCGGCGGGAGCTTGAATTTCTCGATGATCTTGTTGCGGTCGAAACTGGCCGGCTTATTCTTGGGGTCCATGTTGGCCTCAAGCTGCTTCATGGTCACCGCCGGCGACTCGAGGCCGTTTTCCGGCACGTCGGCGTGAGCGCACCAGGCGATGGCGTTGAGGACAAGCTTGCGGAAGTTGGGATCGCTCCAGTTCCAGTGATCGTGACCGCCGGTAAAGCCAAAGCCGCGGCCGCCGCCGGCCCGTTCGGCCGCCCAGGCCATCACTTGCGGCGTTTTGTCTTGGAGCACGGCCTTGCGAACCGCGGGATTGCCGCTGTGGTGCCCGTCAGGCCGACTGAGCGACGAGGCCGGCGGCAGGGCAACGAGAATCGGCGTCACGCCTTTCATCCCGTCGCGAAAACGCATGTGGTAGTACCATTCGTCGTTGATCTCGAACGGCTGAACGCCGCGAGTGATCGGATGGACGGGGAAGTTTTCAAATTTCGCGTCCCAGTGTGGATTCACCGACCACTCGGCTTCAAAATAGCCGCCGATCCAGTCGAGGAACTTGTCGCCACTTTCGCCTTTGGGAACTTCCACGCCGTAGTGGAGGCAGACAATGCCGACGCCTTTCTTGGCGAGCGCATCGACTTGCTCCAAATGCTTGTTGACCATGTGGTTGGGGCCGCCGTCGCAGTACATGACAATGCAATCGGCGCCGTCGAATGAATAGGTCGCATCGGGCCAGCCGTTGAGATGGACGTCGCTCCGCGTGAAGACGCTTGGCGCGGCGAGTTGCAGCTCCTTGTTGAGGAGTTGGACGCCCGCATTGTGCTCGTGACCGCCGTAGGCATGGCTGGGCTTGCCGGCCAGAAAAACCACCTTCTTCTGCTTGGTATTGGCCTCTTGGGCAATGGCAGCAGTGGCAAAACTGATGATGACAAGCGCGAGTAAGGAGAGCTTTTTCATGTCTCAAACGAGGAGGGAGAGTGACGGCGGGAATAACTTACGATAGCCGTGCGAAAATTGGGCGTCAAATTGAAGTAGCTGCCGCAAACGGATGCGCCCGATCATCCTTTGCCCGGAATCTCGCGACCCGAATTCGGACTACCAATGTTAAGGAGAATGGCCCACCTAACGCCTTGTGAGCATGGCACTTCGGTACGCCTGGCAGTTGCGCATCCGTTTCGGTTAGCAGCGGTTGTTAGAATACGGCGAGAGCGGTATATTGGCGAGCTTTGATTGGCCGTTCGGAGCGGCGATATTCGAACGGCAGGATGTTCCGCATGCGGTTTTGCTTGCTGGATCGAATTGTCGAGCTGGATCCGGGCGTCCGGATCACGGGCGTGAAGCGGCTGCGCCCGGACGAGGATTATTTGCAGGACCATTTCCCGCGGTTTCCGGTGATGCCGGGCGTGCTGATGCTGGAGGCAATGTACCAGGCGAGCGCGTGGCTGGTTCGACAATCGGAGGGGTTCGCCCATTCGATGGTCGTGCTGAAGGAGGCGCGGAACATCAAGTACGCTGGTTTCGTCACGCCGGGCAAGGAGCTGGTTGTGACGGCGGAGATCATCAAGCAGGACGAGAGGCTGACCACGCTGAAAGCACAGGGCACGATCGACGGCAACGTGGCCGTAAACGGTCGGCTGGTGCTGGAGCGGTTTAATTTGGCGGAGCGCTATCCGAAGCGAGCGAACACGGACCCGTATCTGAAGGATGATCTGCGAGGCGTATTGAAGAAGCTAATGACCAATGCCAATTGACCAATAACAAACCGAACAACGATTTTGACGCGATTGGGAGTTTAAACCGATGCCTGTCACGAAAGACGAAGTTTATAAGAAGGTGCAAACCGCGCTGGTCGATGCTTTGGGCGTCGATGAAGAAGAGGTCACGCCGCAAGCGACGATGGTCGGCGACCTCGGCGCTGAATCGATTGACTTTTTGGACATCGTTTTCAAGCTCGAAAAGTCGTTCGGCATTGAGATTCCCCGCAAGGAGCTGTCGCCCGAAGACATTTTGACGAACGCGTCTTTCGTGCAGGACGGCAAAGTAACAGCCGCCGGCATCGCCGAGCTGAAAAAGCGGATGCCGTTCGTCGATTTCACCAAGTTCGAAGCCAACCCCCAGGTCCGCGAGTTCAGCAACTTGCTGACGGTTGGCGATCTGTGCCGTTATGTCGAACGCAAAATCGGCGCGGCATAGGCTTGATTTAAGGCTCGCCGCTTGAGGTACTTGGCCGAAGCCGCGAGATTCCATTCCCTTTTCTGTTTTCGGCCCCCGTTATCGCATGCGTTGGTTCTGGATCGATCGGTTCACCGAGTTCGAGCGCGGCCGGCGAGCGGTGGCGATCAAGGCGCTGGCTTTGTCGGAGGAGCAATTCGACGGTTACACGCCCGGCTATCCGGTTATGGCCGGGTCGCTAATGATCGAGGGCATGGCGCAGACAGCCGGTCTTCTCGTCGGCGAGATGGAAGGCTTTGCACAACGGGTGGTGCTGGCCAAGATCGGCAAGGCGGTCTTTCAGCGAACGGTGACGCCGGGCGAAATGCTGCGGTATGAAGCGACGATCACCGACGTCAAAAGCGACGGCGCTTTGGCATCGGTGAATGCCTTTATCGGCGAGGAGCTGGTGGCCGAAGTCGATCTGATGTTTGCGTTTCTCGACGAGCGCTTTCCCAGCGGGCCGTTGTTCGAGCCGGTCAATTTTGCGGCGATGCTAAGGGCGTTTCATATGTACGATGTCGGACGCACATCGGACGGTCAGCCGTTGGAGTTGCCGGCGTTTTATGTTGAGGCGGAGCGGGAGGCGCGGGCGAAGTATGATCCGATTCCGAGCCCCGTGAAGGCTGGCTAACTAACGCGCGCGGGTTGGCTGGACGTAGACGGATGGCTTAGCGCTGCCATTGCATTTGGGCGGCGCGTTGTTTGGCGTCTTCGGCGCGGAAGATGTATTGGCGGTCGCGAGTGGCTTCGTAGGCCTTTTGATAGGTCGTGCTGAGGGCGGTCCAGTTGAACGTGTCCTCCGGTTCGATTTCGACCGCTTTTTCGGCGTGCTGAACAGCCAGGTCGTGCTTTTCGACTTTGGGATAGAGCACGGAGAGCGCCAGATGGGCCAGAACGTGCTTTTCATCCTGCTGGAGCAACTCGGTGAGCTTGGCGATCGCCTCTTCGTTCTTGCCGTCGCGTTTTAGTTGCTCGTGGTCTTTGTAGAGTTCATTAACGGTTGGCATAGGACGATCTCCGGCTGGTCTTCGCCGCACGATTGGCGTGCGTACTAACTTTCGCGTTATCATAGCAGCCCGTGAAGCAGGGGTCAGGGGACAGGAGGCAGGGGACAGAATTCATGGTTCGATTGGCATTTCTCGGTATCGATCATCCACATGGAGCGCACTGGCGGCAGCAGTTGGGGAACTTTTCCGATGAGGCGGAGATCGTGGCGTTTGTGCCGTCGTTCGGTGGCGGCACAGCGAGTCTGGAGGAGCGATTTGCGGGAGTGCCGCGGTTCGGTTCTGTACGAGAGCTCCTGGGGGGCACTGAATTCGATGCGGCTGTCGTCTGTTTGTCGAATCGAGAAGGGCCGGCGGCGATTGCGGAATTGGCGGCGGCGGAAAAACATGTGATCGCGGAGAAGCCGGTGGCGACGGATGCGGCCGACGCTCGGCAGATTGCGGCGGCTGTCGAAAAAAGCGGCGTGGCTTTCCAGACGGGATACATGTGGCGGTATGACGATATCGCTAATCGATTGCGGCGGATGGTGAGTCAGGGGGCGTTCGGCAAATTGATTAGCGTGGAGATGACTTTCGCGACGAGCGATGTGGCGCGGCGCGGTGCGGATCACTATTTGTTCGATCAGGAAGCGAGCGGCGCGGGGTTTTTCAGTTGGCTGGCGTGTCACTGGCTCGACACGCTGTTGTATGTGACGGGACAGGCCGTGGTGGGCGTGACGGCGCGGTCGGGAGTGTTTGGAACTGTTCCAACGAAGGTGGAAGACGGCGGGGCGGCGATTTTGGATTTGGATGGCGGCGGAATTGCGACGTTCGTGGGCGGTTATTGGCATCCGCGGTGGGCGGGAGAGAGCCGGTGGACGATTCGGGGTAGTCAGCGGTGGTTGCACTGGGATGCGTCGCGGAAGGGAACGGGCGGAGTGATGGAGATTCATGGGCCGCAGCCGCAGTGGCATGCGATGGAGGATGTTTATACGCAGCCGGCGGATACGAAGGTCGGCTATGGCGGCGATAAGGGCTATGAACTCGTTCGCGACTGGCTCGATTGTGTTCGCACGGGGCGGCGCGATAATCGGAACCGAGCGCCGAGCATGTTGGCGACGCTGGAACTGATTGACGCGATTTATGCGAGTAGTCGGGAGGGGCGGCGGATTGAGTGCCGGATTGGGCCGGCGTAGGGTTAGAGGTCAGAAGGCAGAGATCAGGACTCACCTTGCCAAAAAACCCGGGGGAGATCGCGGCGGCCGTCGAGGACACGAACAACGTGAATGCAATCGTCCTGCACTTTATAAAAAATGATGTAGTTCCCAGCGGGAAACCACCGCATTCCTTCGCCAAACTGCGGGCAGGCTTCTGCACCGAACGGAATCTGTCGGATCACTGTACATCGTTTCTCGATCAGATCGATTGCGTTGTCCGCGACCGACTCACCGTGGACCGCGAGCTGTTCCCAAATCGCCAGCAGATCGAGCTCCGCGCGAGAGGATTTCGCAAGGTCGCGCATGGTTTACTGCTGATTTCGAGCAGCCAACCTTTCGCGACCTTTCCGCTTTATTTCGGCAAAATCGAGAGGCGTGCCGCCCGTTTGGTCCAATTCATCGATCGCTTCGTCGAACGTAGTTTTCAAAGCGTCGAACTTTGCCTGGTCATCGCGCAGGCGACGAAGTGCTTCTGCAACTACTGCGTCTGGGGTCGGAAATGCGCCGGTCGAAACGAGCTCATCGACAAATGAGCCAAACTCAGTTGTGAGCGAAACATTCATTCGGGCACCTTGGGGACCATGTTCCGTTTATTTTATGCGGTGCAATGGCTCGACTCAAAAGTTAATTCAGCCAGCGTGCATGAAATTGTTGGAATGGAGCGCGAACTTGAAACTCAGGCCCTCGCGGAGCGAGGGGCCTACTTTAGCCTGGCGCAGATGGCTTGGGCCATTTCGCGGGTGCCGACGGCGGTGGGGTCGTTGCGGTCGGATTTGAGGTCGTAGGTGACGTTTTTGCCTTCTTTGATGACCGCGGCGACGGCTTTTTCGAGGCGGTTGCCGGCGTCGGCTTCGCCGAGGTGGTGGAGCATAAGCATACCACTGAGGATGAGGGCGGTGGGGTTGACCTTGTTTTGGCCTTTGTATTTGGGGGCACTGCCGTGGGTGGCTTCGAAGACGGCGCCACCGGGGCCGACGTTTTCGCCAGGGGCGACGCCGAGGCCGCCGACGAGACCGGCGCCGAGATCGCTGATGATGTCGCCGTAGAGATTGGGCAGCACCAGCACATCGAAGGTCTCCGGGCGCATCACCAGTTGCATGCAGGCGTTATCCACAATCAGTTCGGTGTAGGCGATCTCGGGGTATTCGGCGGCCACTGCCCGGCAGCACTTCAGAAAAAGGCCGTCGGTCATCTTCATGATA
>DASXLL010000160.1:0-7531 GCA_036496265.1 Pirellulaceae bacterium
GATATGTAAACGATGAGTTGCTTCTGAGCCGTGGGGACATCGTTTTGCTCGCCGCGCCATTTGACGGTCGGCCGACGGACGCTTTCTTTGATGGCCGGGCGACGATTCATGGAATTGCACTCGCGCGGACTAAGGATGCGCCGGATAGCCACTTCGCGGTGAAGCAAATTGATCTTCGGCAGTTGGCAGGTCTGCGGAAAATCGCCAGCTGTGATCAAGAGGCGTTCGACGAACTTTCCAAAGACTCGGAGGGAATTCGAGCCTATCGGCTTTTGGAGCGGCTGCTGGATGTGGCGCAGGCTCGGGGCGTGCCGTTCGAAGAACAACTGGCAGCGCTCAATGATGCCGCACTGCTGTGCTTCGACCTTGGCGGCGTTGATTTTCCAGACAGTGGTGCGATGAAAACTGGCATTCTGAGCCGGTATGTGCAGCTTGGTCTGTGGGCGGCTGATCATGAAAATCTGCCTGCGTGGAGCAGCGTGCGGTGGGCTTTTCATTCCGTGCCGATTCGTTCGCCCGTGGAATCGACGCCTGATCTGGGGCGGGCGATTCGGTGGGAGCTTGTCACGCGGGCGTATGACCGCGAGCCGCAGGAGACTTTGAAGTTCATTGAACGCTTGCGTTTTTTCTACGAGCATCGGGCGAGTGGGTTGGTCGATTGGGCGCAGTGGCTGGCAAGCTCAGTGGCCGGCTCGCGGATCGCAACTCAGCCGAAAGACGCGTGGCGGGAATTGCTTGTAGAGGAACTGAGCAAGGAAGCATATAACGCGGTTACGGAATTAAAGGCGGTACTGGATGGGCAGTCGTGGGAGGAAGCGGCGCGATTGATTGCGGCATTGCGGCCGCAAGCGGCGCGGGGCGTGGCGCCGGCGATTAATGATTCGTCGCTGCTGGCTTCGCTGAGCGTTGTCATTGCCAATGTGTGGCGTGATTTTCCGCAGGTCGCCGCTGTGATGGAGGAGAAACTCGCGGCGACGGCCAAATTGCGTGTTGCCGAGGCGATTCGAAGTGGGGATGCGGCCACTTTGGAGCTGGCAACAGTGCAATTTGCGTCGCTGCCTGCTGCGCATCGCTGGCTGGCGGATCGGGCGCTGGTGGAGGGACGGTTTAGCGAGGCAATTCGGCGATATGAGCGGGCAGTTACGCTCGCGCCGGAGTTGAAGGGTGAAGTAGCACCGAAGATTCGCTTGGCGGCGGCGATGAGTGGTCGTGAGATTGGCGGGCCGGCCGAAAGGGCGGCTCGATTTGGCGACGTGAGGATGTCGCCGGCTGATTTTGAAGCATTGATTGGCGAGATGCGCGAAAAGAGTCCGAGCGGATTGCGTCAGGTCGTTGAAAATACGGAGCATGTGCCGCCGCCAAATGCTTATCGCGCAGAAATGCAGAGCCGGTTCGATGGGGCCGCCGGTGAACGGCTGCAGGACGAGGTTGCCAAGCGGACGAATGAGTACCGAGTGCCATGGGTTGATCGGCAGATGGCCGTGACCGTTGATGGCAGCGTGATGTATGTCAGCAATCGGTTTCATGTGTCGGCTTACGATTCGGCGGACGGCAAGCGAATTTGGCAGACTAAGCCGCTGCCGCAAACGATGCAGCGGGCGCAGGATTGGCCGCTGATTCCGATGCGGCCGATGATGCATCGCGGGCGGGTATTTGCTCGGCTGTTGTATTCGGCAAATCCGATTCTGGCTTGTTTTGACAAATCTACGGGTGAGCTGGTTTGGATCGCGGAAACTTCGGAGCGCGAGTCGTTTGTCTCCGATCCGTTGGTCATCAACGATCAAATTGTCATTTTGTCGCTGACGAATGGCGCCGATCAGACGGCACAACTGCGGCAAGTGACGATCAATCCACAGACTGGTGATGTTTTGGCGCGGCACGATCTGGTTCGGCTGCGGGGCAGTTGGTGGTCGCGGCGATGTTGTCAGGTGACGGCGTTCGAGGACGGATTCGTCGCGTCGCTCGGCGGCGTCACTTTGGCAACGACGGCCAGCGGTGAGGTTCGTTGGATTCGCAAGGCGCTCATGGTTCCGGCGGAGGACGATCCGCGGTGGATTTTGCAAATGCAGGAGCGGCCATTGATCGCGGGGTCCCGGTTGTTTGTTGCGCAGCCGGGAGTGCGGACGGTGGAGTGTTTGGATATGGCGACGGGGCGGCGAGAGTGGCAGACGGTGTTGCCTGAGGTCGTGGGAGTCGTTGGCTTAGCGGGTGATGTGCTGGTTGTGCGGACGGAGGGTGATGTTCGTGGGTTGGATATTTCGTCAGGCGCCACTCGATGGCGGAGTGGGACCGAAAACATTGCTGGTTTTCCGCAGTGTGACGAGAACTCCCTGCTTTTGGCAAGTTGCGAGGCAGAAAAAGGAAGTGCCCAGAAGCAAGTTCGTCTGACGTGGCTGAATGCAACTGACGGGAAGCCGATTACAAGTTCCGCCGTCGAAGGATTAACCGATCCTGATCCGCGGGTGGGGCCGATCGTTTCCATCGGTGGCAAAACTCTCGCGTTTTTCGGGCGTGGGCAACAGGAGGTGACGCGGGATGTGGTGGAGCTAGTTCCATCACAAAAGGCCGACAAATTGCGAGCATCAGGGGGCGGCGGCTGATGTAAATGGGGTTGAGTGCATACGGCGGCATCCGAATCTGAGGATCGTTTACGACCCTATTTTGTTTTTAGGCCCGCCATTTATGGCGGGTCATCGAGGCGATAACTAGAATTCCAATTCATCGTCTACTGCAGCCCCGTTCAGAGATAGTCCGGCTTCTAGCAGTTCATTCTTTGGAGTATTCGCAGGGGCGGGGCAGCGAGGGATTGGTTTTCGAGGGCATGCAGGGCGAGAAGGTTATGAATCAGGACGATGGCACCGACTTGAGCTTTGGCCCTAGCCAGGCCTCGGCTGGTAAAACGGTGCAGGCTGCGATGCTCCTTGAGGTCAGCGAAGGCCAATTCGACGGTCTGGGAGCGGAGACGGTTTGGTCCTCATCGTGCTAGGTGAAGGCGGACTTGGGCAGTTGCGTGAATTGATTGCTTTGCGGCTTGCGCTGGAGCCCAGTGCTAAAGTCGTTTTCAGTGACAGGCACGTACAAGGTGATCCCATGCAGGGAGCCGGCAGTTACTTACTCGGGGCGGTACTGAGGCAGCGACATTGCGACTGGCGCGGCGTCGGTCCAGGGCATGGTGAGCCAGACGATGGCGGTGCCGTCGCGGCTGCCGGTGAGGAGGCTGCTGCCGTCGGGGGAGGCGCTGACTGTGGTGATTTCCTCGGTGTGGCCGGTGAGGGTGAGGATTTCTTTGCCGGACTGCGGATCCCAGAGCTTGGCGGTGATGTCTTTGCTGCCCGTGAGGACGCGCAGGCTGTCGGGCGTGAAGGCGACGGAGGTCACGCTGGCGGTGTGGCCGGCCAGGGTTATTCCGAGTGGCTCGCCGGTGGTGGCGTCCCAGAGTTTGGCCGTTGTGTCGTCGCTGCCGGTGACGACGCGTTTGCCGTCGTTGGAAAAACGGGCACAGAGGACGGCCTGGGTGTGTCCTTTGAGCACGTGCAGCACTTCGCCGGTTGATACGTCCCAAATTCGGGCTGTTTTGTCGTCGGAAGCGGTCACGATCCACTTGCCGTCGGAGGAAAATGCCACGTCGGTGACGCGGCCTTCGTGGCCGACGAAACTGGCGACGAGCTTGCCGTTCGTCGCGTCCCACATGCGGACGGTTTTGTCGTCACTGGCGGTGAGGACGCGGGTGCCGTCGGGGGAAAACACGCTGGCGTTGACGAATCGCGTATGCACACCGCCGAGCTTGACCAGCGTCGCGCCCGTCGCGGCATTCCAGATCCGCGCTGAGTTGTCCCAACTACCGGTCACAATTTGCTCGCCGCCTTTCGCGAATTGAACCGACGAGACGGCCGACTGGGGCGAGAAGGTCATGAGCTGCTTAGCATCGGCCGCTTCCCATAAATGGGCCTCGGCTCCGCCGACCGTCAACAACCTCGTGCCATCGGCCGAAAACGAACCCGACCAGAGGACGAGCGTCGTTGCCGAGAGATCCAAGAACGCGCCTTGCTTCTCGCCCGGGGCGTGAATTTCGTTGCCGCTCGCCAGGTCCCACAAATGGAGGCGATGATCGCTCGTCGTGGTCATTCCGCGGCGGCCGTCCGGCGAAAAAGCGACTTCGGTCGTCGGCGCGGCCGCATAGGGAATTGTCTTGAGGACTTCCGCTTTGTCGGTGTCCCAATAGCGAACCACATTATCGACAGACGCAGTCAGGACCCGTGTGCCATCGGTCGAAACAGCCATGGCGGTCACCGGCTCGGGATGCTTGAGAATCAGCCGCAGGTCCTCAGTCCCTTTTTCCACATCCCACTGGGCTACCGAATTGTCCAAACTCGATGTCAGCACCCGCTTGCCACTGGGCAGGAAGGCCGCGGCGGTAATGGTCGCCGAGTGTTTTCGCGTTTCCCAGACCATTTCGCCCGTGTCTGCTTTCAGCAGCCGGCAACGACCAATGCTGTCGCCCGTGATGATGAACCGATCGTCCAGCGAGACGGCGAGCGAAGTGACATCCGACGTGAAGCCGCGAATTTCGCGCAGCGCCTGGCCTTCCGAATTCCAAACGCGGAGCAGCTTGTCGTCGCTGCCCGTCACGATCCACTGGCCGTCGTGCGACAGGGCGACTGCCGCTGCGGTGCCGGTACCTTCCAATGTCACGAGCTGCGTGCCCGTTGCCATATCCCATATACGGGCCGTGTTATCGACCGCCGCGGTTAGCACGCGCTTGCCGTCGGGGAAAAACAGCGCCGCCGAAGCCAAATAGGCATGACCTTCCGTGTAGGACCGCAATTGCTTGCCCGTTGCCACATCCCACGCCACCGCCGAGCGATCGCGGCTGGCGGTGACGACTGTTTTGCCGTCGGGCGAGAACGTCGCGCCCAGCACCGAATCGTGATGCCCCTTGAGCACCCGCCCGCCGAGCACGCGGACCTCCTCGTATTTCGAGATGTTCCACAACTTGGCGTAATGGTCGTAGGCGGCCGATAGCACGCGATCGTTGCCCGGCATAAAGAGCGCCGCGGACACCCGGCTGGCATGGCCGCGGAGCTTTTTGACCATTTGATGCGTGGCCACGTCCCACACGCAGACGTTGTTGTCATTGCCGCCGGAGACCAGCAGCTTGCCGTCGCTCGAAAAACGCACGGTTCGGACGCCGGCCGTGTGCCCTTCCAGGCCGACGAAGGGGGTTTGCTGCGGCGTAATTGTGTCGCTCACTAACTGATTCAACAGTTTGTCGAGATCCTGCGTTTTCAGATCTTGCGGCCGCCAAATGAGGATGCTCTTGTCGTAGCTGCCGGTGGCCACATGTTCGCCGTCCGGCGAAAAGGCCGCGGAATAAACGGGACCCGTGTGGGCCAAAAACGGCGGGCTGGCCTGGCCGGTGGCAATGTTCCAAACGATTGCCGAGCCGTCCTGGCTGGCGGTGACGAATCGCTTTTCGTCGGGAGAGAACGCCACCGACCACACCCACCAGTCATGTCCGCGAAACTCTCGCGATGTCCCGTCGGCCAGGTTCCACAGCCGGGCCGCGCCGTCGTAGGAACCGCTGAGCAACTTGCTGCCGTCCTGCGAAAACGCCAGGCTCAAAACGGCATCCGAATGGCCATGCAAAGATCGCAGACGTTTGCCGGTTGCCGGATCGAACAGCGAAATGAACTCCGGCTTCGCGTTTGTGCCAACGGCAAGCTCCTTGCCATCCGGCGAGAACGCCAACGAGAAAACATAAGTGCCGCCGGACGGGAACGATGCGACCTGCTCGCCATTCTCGATCGTCTGAACGCGAACTTCGCCGCCCCAGCCGCCGGTCGCCATCTGCTTGCCATCCGCAGACACGGCGACGGCCTCAAGGGGTTGGCCGCAGTCGAACGATTTCAGATCGCGCGAGCAGAGGTAGCGCAGGCGGCCCCATTCCCAGTTCCGTAGCGGCTGCGGGCATTGGCTGATGAGCTCCAACGCATGATCGAAGGCATTTTCCTCGATTTTCGCGGCCGCCAGACCGATGCGGGCAATGTACGCTTCGTATTCTTCTTGCTTGCGGGCGGTGTCGGCGAATTCGCGTTGGCGATCGGCCTCTTCCTTGGCCAATTCGGCCGCTTGCCGCTGTTTCTCTTCTTCCTGCCGCGCGGCGACAGCCTGCGTTCGCTGCTCTTCCGCCACGCCCTTCTGTCGCACCGCCTCGGTTCGCTGTTCTTCTGCGACGCCCTTTTGCTCGACGGCGACTTTTTCAGCCTTAACCGCGACTTTTTCTGCGGCTAGAGCACGAGCAGCCTCGGATCGAATCCAGAAAAACGCGCCGGTGATGATGACGAAAATCGTGGCGACGAGCGCCAGACCCACGCGCCGCGCCGTCCGCAAGCGCCGCTGGCGCGATTCGCGCTCGGCCCGCGATTTTTCGAGTTTCTCGATTACGGCAGCATGAGCTGGCTCTTTTTTGTTGACGAGCGACAAGCCCAAGTCAAAGTCGCCTTTGCGCTCCGCGCTTTCGGCGTAGGCCAAAGCCGCTTCGATGGTACCGGCCTTGGCCTTCGTGTTGCCGTTCCACAGACTATATGCCTCCTGAAAGGCAAACAGCGAACGCGCGTATGTGTCGTATTGATCCGAGCGGCGGGCTTCTTCGAGATCGTCCTGCGCCCGCGAGCCGAGCGCGATGCTTTCGATATGCGCCTGATATTGCTTAACCGCATTCTGGAAGTCGCGGACGCTTTGATAGCGGTCCTCGGGCTTGGTCGCCATCGCCTTGAGTGCGATTTCGACCAGCTCGCCCGTTTTTTCCGTCGGCACGATCTCATTTTTGGCCGCGGCCATCAAGCAGCGCGTGACGGTTTTGCCGGTATGGGCTCGCACGCCGGTCACGATTTCGTAGAGAATCGCGCCGAGCAGATAGATGTCGCTGTGGAAACCGATGGTGTCGATTGGGCCCATGGCCATTTCGGGCGCCATGTAGCCGGGCGTTCCGCCCATGGCGACATTGGCCGGCGGGCTGCCAATCATGAGGGCGAGGCCCCAGTCCATCACGAGCACTTCGCCGAAATCGCCGAGCATGACGTTTTCGGGCTTGAGATCGCGGTGGATGACGTCCTTGGAATGGGCGAACGCGACCGCGTCGGCCACTTTCATGAGAATTTCCAGGTTCTCATGCACCGTGTTCTTCTTGACCGAGTTATCCCAGGGCGTGCCCTTCACATGCTTCATCGCATAGAAGATCGCGCCGGCTTCATCGCGGCCGAGGTCATAAATCGGCACGATGTTGGGATGCTCAAGATCGCCAGTAATGACGGCTTCGGCCAGGAATTTTTCGCGCTGAAACGATTCTTGCTGCCCAGTCTTTTTGAGCATTTTCAGGGCGACCACGCGGCGAATTGACTGCTGCCGCGCGGCATAGACGATGCCCATGCCGCCTTCGCCAAGCTTCTTCGACAGGTTGTAGTCGATCCGCTCGTGCGCTCGTTCCGGGCCGGTATCTTCCGGCCGGAGCACACGCGGTTGAATCACGAGC
>DASXLL010000161.1:0-35008 GCA_036496265.1 Pirellulaceae bacterium
GGATAAATCGCACCGCGGGTTCACTTAGTCGCTTTCGAAGCCCAGATTAATAGGCTTCAGATCCCTGACGGCGACAGTCCGATGTTCGTGCAACTCGCCATCCTCTCGCGGCCTGGTGAGGGGCACGTCTCCGCTGACCACTTCAATCTGGAAATCGTCGGCCCAAACCTGGCCGGCGCCGCGGAGAGCAAAGGCAAACACAATGTTGACGGCCTCCGCGGGCACGTCCAGAACGACTTCTTGTTTTTGCCAGTCGGTCGTGCCTTGAAGCGGCGCTTCGTCGGTGGCTGCGAAGCCAACCGATTTCCGGGCTGCATCGATTCGCATCCAGAGGTTGGCTTTACCCTCGACATTCTTCGTTTTGAGAAACGTGGAGACACGAATTCGTTTGTTGCGATATTCGTCGGCGCGAATAGTTTGGATGAGATTGCGCACGTCGCGCGGGGCTGGGACTGTGGATTGAATCGAAGCGCTGGCCGCCCCCGTGTGGTAAACGGCGCGATGGATGGACACCTCGTAGTCGGGTCGATTTTCGTCGCCCCACCACCACCACCAGCCTCTGGGGAAGTGTGGCCGAGGTCCAGCCGAGGCCGTGGTGGGCTCGAAGACTTGGCTCCGCTCCTCTGGGACTGGCGTCGCGTCCCAGATGCGGGCCGTTCCGTCGGAGGAACTGGCAATCAGTCGGTGACCGTCGGTCGAAAAGGTGATGTTGTGAACGATATTTGTGTGGCCGGAGAGGGTCAGCAGCTCGTCGCCCGTTTCCAGGTCCCAGATCTTGACCGACTGATCGGCGCTGGCGCTGGCCAGCCGTTTGCCGTCCGGGCTGAATGCCAGTTGCGGGCAAGGAGCGGTGTGTCCGCGCAAATCGAACAAGGGGTCGCCGGAACGTGCGTCAAACAGCCGGATGCCTCCATTCGCGCTCGCCACTGCAAGGCGCGTATCGTCGGGACTCAAGGCCACTGCGAATGAGACGCCGGTGCGGATCTTCAATCGTTGGTCACCGGTGTCGGTGGCCCAAATGGTCACGTCATAGCCATATCCACCGATGGAACTGACCATATTCCGTGCGTCCGACGTAAACGCGACATCGCGAACGGGGTGGTCGCTGTGATACGTGAATAACTTCTTGCCCGATTCGGTTTCCCAAATCGTTACTGTTTTATCCCAGGACGCCGTGGCGACTTGCCGGCCATTGCGGGTGAATTCGACGTCTTCGATGTTAGCGGTGTGTCCGGTAAGCGTGTGGAGCATCGTGCCCGTATCGGCGTTCCACACAATCGCATCGGCACCGACCGGCCGTCCCTGATCGTCGTCTCCTCGCGATCCCCAAGTCACGATTAACTGACTATCGGGGCTAAATACTGCCCGGCGAATCGTGTAGTTGGCCTCGGGATGCTTGAGCGTGGCAATTTGCATTTTGGTGGACGACTCATAGAGGCGTACCGAGTCGTTCGAAATACTTGCGAAGCGTCGTTGATTGGCGCTGACGATTGTGCGTATCGTCGGGACCGCGGCCGGATCTTTGACGACCGCACTTTCTTGGCTGTTGTTGGCGTCGAACAACGTGATATAGCCGGAGCTGGCGGCTGCCAGACGTTTGCCATCGGGACTGATCGCGAGTACCGTTTGCACTCCACGATTTCCACGAATAACTGTCAACTCCTCGCCACTTTTTGCGTCCCAAATTCGCACCGTGCGATCCCAGGCGGTCGTCGCGATTCGATTGCCATCCGGAGTGAACTGGGCATTTTCAAGTTGAGCGGAATGGCCTTTGAACTTTACGAGCTCGTGTCCCGACTGGCTGTCCCAAATTCTGGCCGTGCGGTCGAGAGAAGCTGAGAGGAGACGCTGGCCGTCAGGACTGAAGACAACGCTGGCAATTGATTTCTCGTGGCCTTTGAGTTCCAAAGTCTGATTCCCAGTCTCCAAGTCCCAGACTTTGAGTTCGGGCTTCTCAAACGATCCGCCGGCGCCGGCAAGACGCTTACCAGCGGGACTGAAGGCGACGCCGCGAACGTCGTGCGCGAATCCTGCTACTGTTTGTTGCAATTTCCCGGACCGAGCATTCCACAACTTGATCGCGGCGAACGATCCGCTGGCCAGTGTGGCGCCATCGGGACTGAATGCCACCGACATGACTGGTGCGGCATCGTTGATCGAGAGAATTTCTTTACCCGTCTCGGCTTCCCAGATTTTAAGGCTGCCACCGGTTGGCCTGCCTTGATCAAATCCGTGACTGCCGCTGGCCACGAGCTTTCCGTCCGGACTATAGGCGAGGCACCTCGCACGCTGGTCGTGGCCTTCGAACGATACGAGAATTTTGCCTGTCGCGATGTCCCAGATATTTACTCCTGAATAGCCGGCGCCAACGATTTTCTGGCCGTCGGGGCTAAAAGCGATTGCCGTGGCCGAGCCACGAATCGTGAGCTGGTCGGAAAAGCAGAGCCGGTGAAGATAGTACCATTCGAAGCCGCGGAGATCCTTCTCTTCCGCGCGCGGGCGGTGCTGATCAAGCAGATCGAGGACCCGTTCGGCGGCGCCCGCCTGCCAGGCATGCGAAGCCATGTTCATGTGAGCCGTGTAGAGAGCGCGGTTCAGTTTTTCGTTGACCGATTTCACTTCGTCGCGCTGTTTTTGGGCTTCATCGCGCTGCTGGTTTGCTTCGTGAGCCTTATCTTGAGCGGTAGCGGCGTTCGCTTCGGCTTTTTGCTCGTTGGCTTGCGCCAATTGTTCGTTAGCGAGGGCGGCTTGCCATTGAGTGAGAATGCCGATGAGACCTAGGAAGGCGATCAGGACGATGGCGACGGCGAGAGAGGCGGTGAGAGGGTGTTTTTGACAGCGGCGGAGGGCGCGTTCGAGGGGGCTGGCGGGGCGGGCGAGGATAGGCTCATTGGAGAGCCAGCGGTCGAGGTCGTCGGCAAGTGCTTCGGCGGAGGCGTAACGGCGAGTGGGTTCCTTCTCGAGGCACTTGAGGCAGATGGTTTCAAGGTCGAGGTCGATTGTTGGATCGAGCGAGCGCGGCGGAGTGACTTCGCAGTCGCGGACTTGTTGGAGAGTTTCTAGCGCTGACGCCGTTTTGAAGGGAGGGCGGCCGGTGAGCAGCTCGTATAAGATCGCGCCGAGGCTGTAGATGTCGGCGGCGGTCGTAATCGATTTACCGTCGGTGGCTTGTTCGGGGGCCATGTAGCTGGCGGTGCCGACGATGGCGCTGGTGAGAGAGTTTGTTTCGTCGGTGGAGAAGCGTTTGGCGAGGCCGAAATCCGTGATGTAGGGCGTAGGGTGGGCTGTGCCCACCATGTTGCTTGAATTGGTGGGTACAGCCCACCCTACGAGGATATTTGCCGGCTTTAGATCGCGGTGCAGAATACCGCGTTGGTGGGCGTAGTGGACCGCGCGAGCGATGGCGGAGAGTAAGCGAGCGGAGTCCGGCGCGGTAGGTCCCGCCGGCCCCGCGGGACCTGATGCTTGATGGCCTGTGGTTTCGCAGGTCAAGGTCCCGCCCGGCGGTCGGGACCTACAGTCGGCCAGGCTGCCGCCAGCAACAAATTTCATCGTGAAAAAGTGCTGGCCGGCGTGCTGGCCGACCTCGTAAATCGGCACGATGTTTGGATGGTCGAGGCTGGCGGCGGCTTCGGCTTCGGCGTGGAAGCGCTCGATATCGGCGCGGCCGGCGAATTGGCCGTCGCGAACCAGCTTGAGCGCGACGATGCGATTCGGCCGCGCCTGGCGGGCTTTATAAACGATGCCCATGCCGCCATGGGCGATTTCTTCCAACAGCTCGTATTCGCCGAAGCGGCAAGGCGCGTTCATTGGCGGCCAGGCGGTCCACAGCCGCGGCACGCGCTCCCGGCTGGCGAAGAACGCCCGCAATTCGTCGCCGAATTCGGGATGGCGCGCGACCCAATCATCGCGATCGATCTGCTGCCCAGATTCCTCGGCTTGCAGATAGCTTGCGAGAACTAGCTCGAAGCTTTCGGAGTTTTCTGATTCAGTTGTGCAGCCCAACATAGTTAGTCTCCGTCGTTCAGAATCTGTTTCAGCTTGATCAGTCCGCGGTGAACGAGTCCCGCGGCCGCTTCAATGCCCCGTTCAAGCTGCGCCGCAACCTCGGCCAGCTTCATGCCGTGCAAGTGGTGCAAAATGACCGCTTCCTGCTGCTCGTCGGTAAGTTGGAGCAGGGCTTCCGCCAGTCGCCGCAGCTCTTCGTTGTGACTCGCCCGCTGGCTGGGGCTCGATTGATCGGCCGCCAGCGTTTGCATTAGCCGCACGGACGAGTGATCGAGCGATTGTTCCAGCGAGCAGTCGCATTTTTGCTGTTTAAAATGGCGAACGGCGTCCCAAATGTTGTGCAGCAGCATCTGACGCAACCAACCCTTGAGCTCCAGACTGCCGTTGCCCGCGAACTGATCGAGATGCGCAAGCGCCTCTTGAAAGGTTGCCTGCACGAGGTCTTCGGGGTCGAGCTTCGTCCATAGCCGGCGGTCCAAGTGCATCCGGGCCAGAACGCACAAATAGGGCCGCAGATGCTCAAGGGCGGTCGCCGGATTCAAAGTCGCGTGATCCACAGCCCGATGACCCAAAACCATGTCGTTCATGCGTCGCTCCGAGAAACCAGGCGCGGAATCCGCCGCTTTCATGCGCGGGCTTTGCCGAAATCTTCGCTTTTACCGCGGCAAGTTCCTAGCTAGCGGCCTATGAGAGGGCTGAATGTGACGTATATTTCCGCTGGTCGGCGCAAAACAAGCACTTCGAGTTTGATGACCGCATGAATCGCAAGTTATTAGCTGGTTTGACGTTATTTGCCGCCGCGGCAATTTGTACCAGTGGTTCGGCCGTCGATCGCGATGCGCTCGCCGCGGCCGCCGCGTCGATTACGGCTGCGGAAGCGAAAACGTATGTCGATGTGCTGGCCGATGACACGTTCGAAGGCCGGGAGACAGGCAGCCGGGGAGGGCGGGCGGCAGGGAATTATGTGCTGAAGGCGATGGAGCAGCTGGGGGCCCTGCCGGCGGGCGAGAACGGTTCGTTCGGTCAGTCGTTTCATGCGGCGTCGCGGAATATTTTGGGGCTGGTCGAAGGGAGCGATCCGCGGCTGAAGGATCAAGTCATTGTGCTCGGCGCGCACTATGACCATGTGGGCTATGGGACGGCTCGGAACAGTTATGGGCCGACCGGTTACATCCACAATGGGGCCGACGACAACGCCAGCGGAGTCGCGGGGCTGTTGGAAGTGCTCGACGCAGTGAAGCGATTGCCGCAGGCGCCGCGGCGGTCGCTGCTGTTTGCATTTTGGGATTCGGAAGAAGGCGGGCTGCACGGATCGAGGACTTGGGTCGCCCGGCCGACCGTGCCGCTTTCCAAAGTGGTGCTCGATATCAACATGGACATGATCGGGCGGATGAAGAACGGCCGCATGGAGCTATTGGGGTCACGCACTGCGCCGGGACTGCGGCGATTGGTGAGCGAAGCGAATGGCGCGGGCCCGACCACGATTGATTTCGATTGGAAGATCAAGCCCGATAGCGACCACTGGCCGTTCTATGAACATCGCATTCCGTATTTGATGTTTCATACTGGCCTGCACGGCGATTATCACCGGCCCAGCGACGATGCGCATCTGGTGAATTACGAAGGGCTGGCAACGATCTCCAAAATGATCTTTGAGTTCGCGGTTCGATTGGCGGACGAAGAGCGAGTGCCGTCGTTTCGCGAGGCTGCCCGAAATGAAACGGCTTCGTCGCCCGCCTCGCTCGAGCAACCAGCGTCGCCTCAGCCGCCGCGATTTGGTTTGCCATTCCGGATTGAGGCGGGCGATGAGCCGAAGTTCATCGTCACCGCCTTAACCGCCGGCTCAGCCGCAGAAAAATCAGGGTTTCGCGCCGGCGATCGGCTGCTGGAGTTTCAGGGGGAGCCGATTCGTGATGACGCGCGATTCCGATTGCATCTTTTGGCCGCCTCCGGGGAGACGACATTCCTGGTCCAGCGGCCTGGCAGTGAGACGCCCCTGCTGCTTAAGATGACGCCCGCGGGCGATCCCATTCGCGTCGGCATCACGTGGCGGCTGGATGATGGCGAACCGGGAACGGCGATTGTAACGCAAGTGATTTATGGCTCGGCCGCGCATGCCGCCGGCGTCAAGTTCGCCGATCGCTTATACACGCTCGGTGGCAAGTCGTTTCGAACGCAGGACGATCTAGTTAAGTTGCTCAGCACAGCCACGAGCCCGCTAGAAATGGTGCTGGAGCGCGACGGGCGGCTGCGGACAGCAACACTGACGCTGCTCAGTGAGCCGCCGGCCGCGGAGTAGCCATTTGTCACTTGTCATTGGTCATTTGACCGCATTGACAATTCACCCCTGACAAATGACAACTGACAGCTGACCTCTGCCCAAAAGAGGCCCTCGCAAGGGGGAGCCGTGAACCTGGTCAGGCCTTAACCGGAGCAGCCATAAGCGGGGTACTCTTGTGCGAGGGCCCCTTTTCGGCAGTGCAAGCAAGTCATTTGTCATTTGTCACTCGTCATTTGTCGGTCACTGTGTGGGCCTAATAATGACAAATGACCAATGACAAAGGACAAGAGCATGGCCAGCGAAACGGACGAATCTCGCGATTCTCAATACGTCGTCGTCGCTCGCCGGTATCGCCCGCAGGATTTCAGCCAACTCATCGGGCAAGGCCAGGTTTCGCAGGCTCTGGCCAACGCGATCACAACCAACCGCGTCGGCCACGCGTATCTCTTCACCGGCGCTCGGGGCGTCGGCAAGACTTCGACGGCTCGCATCTTTGCCAAAGCGCTGAACTGCGTGAACGGGCCGACCACGTCGCCCTGCGGCGTGTGCGATATTTGCCAAGGGATCGCCAGCGGCAGCGACGTCGATTGTTTAGAGATCGACGGCGCGAGCAACCGCGGCATCGACGAAATCCGTCAGCTCCGCAGCAATGTCAACGTGCGACCCAGCCGCGCGCGGTTCAAGATCTACATCATCGACGAAGTCCACATGCTGACGAACCAGGCGTTCAACGCGCTGCTGAAAACGCTGGAGGAACCGCCAGAGCATGTGAAGTTTATCTTCTGCACGACCGAAGCGGACAAAATTCCAATCACGGTGCTGTCGCGGTGCCAACGGTTTGACTTTGCGCCGATCGAGATGAAGTCGATCATCGAGCGGCTGGCCCACATTTGCCAGAACGAAGGAGTGGAAGCCGAGGCGGAGGCGTTGCACATCATCGCTCGTCGCGCGGCCGGTTCGATGCGCGACAGCCAGTCGCTGCTCGAGCAGTTATTGTCGTTCGGCGGGGAGAAAATCACCGTCAGCGATGTTCATTCGCTGCTCGGCACTGCTCATTCGTCGCGGCTGGCGTCGATTGCCAACTGCATTGCCCGCCGCGATGCAGCCGCCGCATTAAGAGAAGTCGAAACGGCTGTCAACGAAGGCGTCGATCTCGGTGCCTTGGCCGAACAGCTTCTCGGCTACTTCCGCGACTGCCTGGCGGCACTCGTGGGCTGCCAGCCGGACCTATTGATGCATGTTGCAGCGGCCGATTACGAGCAAGTGAAGGCCATGGGCCAGCAAATCGGCCTGGAAACGCTGCTCGCGATGGCCCAGATTCTCGATCAGACGCTGACTCGCCTGCGGCAGAGCACGCATGTCAGAACGCTCGTTGAGTTGGCGTTGGTTCGGCTATCCAACTTGGATGATTTGGACGCGCTACCCGGCCTAGTGGCCGAATTGAGGGGACAGGAGGCAGGAGTCAGGAGCCAGAAGTCAGGGGGCAGAGGCAACACGTCGGGGAGCGGTGACGGCTCTGCGCCTTCAGTACCCAGTACTCAATACTCAGTACCGGGTACTCCACGACCAAGTCCCACCGATAACCGAATGGCGGCAGGCACGGCCCCGAGCCCCGAGCCCCGAGTCGCAAGCCCCGAACCGCGGCCCCCGCTCCTCGAACCTCAAAAAAAAACGTCCGACATAAGTGATTCGGCCCAGCCCGCCGCACTTTCTTCGCCTCCCCAATTGGCTGCGTTCGATTCACAAGCGGCTGAGTCGATTTGGCAGCAAACCCTTGCTGAGATTGGGGATATGACGTCCGATTTTGCCGGTCGCGCGGAGCGTGTAGCAATTTCCGGGCCAAATCGGCTGGCCGTTTCTTTCCGAAAAGCATATACTCAAGCGCAGGAGTATTGCGAACGACCCGAGCGACGGCAAAAGCTGGAACAAACCTTCTCGCGGATTGCCGGACGCAACTTTCGGATCGACTTCGCAACGCTGCCGGATGAAGCTGCCCCGGCGTCGCGGGCTGAACGGGCGGAGGTCAAACCGCCGGCCAACCGTCGCCAGCGGCAGCAGGAAGTCATGCGACACCCCTTGATTCGCAAGGCAGCCGAGTTGTTTGACACGGAAATCGTTGCCGTCGTCGATCCTCCGGTGACTGACGAGCCTGATCCACAATCCCGAAGCTCAAGCGAGGGTTAGGTAGGCCCTGAGACACGGCCTACGCATCGTGTCCGATGTCCCAAGTCACTCAATCCATCGCGAAACTCATCGACGAGCTGGCCAAGCTCCCGGGGATCGGCCGCAAATCGGCCGAGCGTTTGGCATATCATTTGCTCCGGGTGAACAAGGCCGAGGCAATGGGCCTAGCCGATGCGATCCGCGATGTCCGCGAGAACGTTCATTACTGCCGGGACTGCTTTAACTTGGCCGAGGGCGAGTTGTGTCCGATTTGCAGCGATGCTCGCCGAGACCACCAGCAGCTTTGCATCGTCGAGCAGCCGCGGGATTTGATGGCTCTGGAACAAGCGGGCGTCTATCGCGGCTTGTATCACGTGTTGTTAGGGCGGATCGCCCCGCTCGATGGCATCGGTCCCGATCAACTGACGATTCCTCGCCTTGTCGATCGGGTTCGCACCGGTGGCATCCGCGAAATCATCATGGCCACGAACCCGACAGTCGAGGGCGACGGAACTGCCCTATACCTGTCGAACGTGCTTAGCGAGTATCCGGTGAGTGTCACGCGGCTCGCCCGTGGGATTACGACCGGCAGCGTACTGGAATACACGAATAAAGAAGTGCTGGCGGATGCGTTAACCGGTCGCCAGCGACTGTAACTAATAAACGAGAACAGCGACAACCAATGCGTTTATCCTTTGGCCTCGAACATCGACAACTCCAGGTGCAAAAGCTTGCGCCGCGGATGATTCAGTCGATGGAAATCCTGCAACTGCCTCTGCAAGAGTTGCAGGAGCGGATCGAGCAAGAGCTCGTTGAGAATCCCGCGCTCGAATTGCAAGAGCGCGACCCGACGCTGCCCGATGAGCCAGACGAGCGCGAGGACCCGCGAGAAAAAAGCGTCGATGAGAAACCGCTCGTCGTCGATGAAGCTCACAGCAATGCCGATGACTTTGAGCGACTGCTGAATCTCGATCGCGACGTGCCCGAATATTTTGAAGAAACGACGCGCCGCTCCGCCAGTCGCATTGAAGAAGACTCCGAGCGGGCCCACGACGTGATTGCCAACGTCGCCGAGCGGCCCGAGTCGCTGCAAGATTATTTGATGCATCAACTCGGCGAGTTGGAAGTCGAACCTGAACTGATGGCCCTTTGCGAACGAGTCATCAGCACGCTCGATCCGAAAGACGGCGGCTATTTCCGCGCGAGCCTCCGCGATTTAATGCCGGCCGACGCACCGCCGGAGCAACTCCAGCGGGCCGAAAAGGCTCTCGCCCTTGTGCAATCGCTCGATCCGCCGGGCATCGCCGCCCGCGATCTCCGCGAATGCCTGCTGGCGCAGCTCGATTCCGACATGCTCTTTTACGAAGAGATGCGGGCGCTGATTACGAATCACTTGGAAGATTTGCGCGACAATCGTTTGCCGCTGATTCAAAAAGTCACGGGCTATTCGATCGAAGAAATTCAGGAAGCCTGGATCGAGCTGCGCAAGCTCAATCCGAAGCCGGGCGCGAAGTTCAGTGAAGCCTTTATTCCCAGCGTCACGCCCGACGTGTTCGTCGAGCGAACGGAAGACGGTCACTACAAAGTCGTCGTCGATGACAGCCGCACGCCGACCTTGCACATCAGCCGTTACTATCGCGAGCGCCTCCAAAGCGGCACCGCGACGCCCGAAGAGCGCGAGTATATCAAACGCAAGATCAACGCTGCCCAGTGGCTGATCGAATCGATCGAGCAGCGCCGCAGCACTCTCACGAAAGTCTCGCAGGCCATCGTCGATCATCAAACGAAGTTTTTGGACAACGGTCCCGAATTCATCGAGCCGCTCAAGATGCAGCAAATCGCCGACAAGGTCGGCGTGCACGTGACGACCGTTAGCCGGGCTGTCGATGACAAATACATTCAAACGCCGCGCGGTATTTTCTCGCTCAAGCGGTTTTTTGTCGGCGGCACCAAGAGCGGCGAAGGCGAGGATGTCGCGTGGGACATCATCCGTATCCGATTGCAAGAAATCGTCGACAAGGAAGACAAGTCCAATCCATTGTCCGACGACGAGTTGGTTGACGAGCTGAAAAAGCAGGGGCTCGTCGTCGCCCGCCGTACCGTGACTAAATACCGGCAGAAGATGGACATCCCCAGCTCGCGCCAACGCCGCGATTGGTCGAAAACGGGCGCCGCGCCTCCTTCAGCGGGACCGTCCGCGCCGCCCGACACTGCCGTACATCCGTCCACGCCTGCCGCGGCGGGCACGTAAGTCGCAATCTCTTCGCTGGGAACGTTTTCTTTCTGTGGATTCAGTGCTGGCGGTGTGATGCTCGGCCCCTTACCTTCGTTGCGGAGCCGGCAATTCCACAGCATCTTATGACGGTTTGAGAACTTCAGTTAGCTCAATGAATCGAGCGACGGCAATTCGCGTGCTCCGTGAATCACTGCGATGACTTCGACGCAGTTTGGAGTGACTCGATGAATGATTCGATAGTTGCCTTCTAGCACCTGACGGACTGTTTCACTGTCATATTCTGGAACGGCATGCCCGATTAAAGGGAATCGTGCGAGCGATTCAGTCTTGCGAGTGATTCGATCTACCAGTCGCGAGGCGCTGCGCGGGGAATCAGCAGCGATGTAGTCGTGAATCGCTCGCAAGTGAATCCGAGCACGATGGGTCCAGACAACTTTCAAGAAGGCAATCCGTATTCGGCCCGAATTTCCGAAACATCAACTACCCTGCCCGCGTTGGCGTCTGCAATGCCCGCTTCAATGGCCTCGCGAACGTAAAGTCGGTAAATAACGTCTTCCCAAGTGGCCGATTCCGGCAGGCCCTCGATGATTTTTCGCGCCTCTTCTTTAACGTTGGTGTCAGGCACGACAGTCTCCCTCTTTCTAAAGTGTATCCTACTCTCCGAGCGTTTGCTCGCCACTCTCGCCGACTTCACCCACTTCATCCAGCTCTGAATCAATCTCATCGAAATCCTCGTCGAACTCAGGCTCGGCTTCTTCTTCATCTTCGGCGACGGTTTCCTCCACCGGATCCTCCTCGGTGCCTGTTTCGTTGCGTTTGTCGTCGCGGCGGCGCCGCTGGAGGTACATTTTGATCGGCACTTCGCCGAACTTTAGATTGTCGCGGAGGATGCGGAGAAGGAAGCGGCGATATTGCTCGGAGAAGCCGCGGGGCTCGTTGCACATGAGGACGATTGTCGGCGGCTGAACTCCGACCTGCGTGGCGTAGAAAATTTTGGGCCGTACCATGCCGTGCATCGGCGGCGGATGTTTTTCCAGGGCGAGCCGGATCAGCTTGTTGAGCTGGCCCGTCGTCACGCGCTCCAGGCTCTGTTTGAAGAGCATCTGGGCGTGGTTGAGCAAAGCCTTGACGTTCTTGCCGGTCTGCCCGGTGACAAACGCGATCGGCACGTGCCACATGGTCGGAAAGGCGTCGCGCAGATAATCGACCCACCGCTCGGTCGGCATTTGACCGTATAAAAGGTCCCACTTGTTAACGACGAAAATACAGGGCTTGTAGTTGTCGGCGATGTACTTGCTGAGCTGCTTATCGACTTTGCTGAGCCGTTGCGTGCAGTCGTAGAAGAGCAGCACGACGTCGGCGCGGCGGATGCTCCGCTGGGCGCGATGGAAACTGTAAAAATCGATGTCGCTGCGGATGCTGCGGTGGCGGCGGACGCCGGCGGTGTCGATGGCGATGAATGTTTTGCCGTCCATCTCGTAGCGCACATCGACGCTGTCGCGCGTCGTGCCGGGAATTTCGCTAACGATCATCCGCTCGGCTTTGGCCAGCGTATTGACGAACGTGCTTTTGCCCGTGTTGCGGCGGCCGACGATCGCGATCTTCAGCTCGGGCTCTTCCGGCGGCGCCTCGAACATCACGAACGGCGGCAGCTTGGCGTGAATCGCATCGAGCAGCTCTTTTTTGCCGCGGTTTTGGTGCGTGCTGACCTTCATCAGCCGGCCGCGGCCGAACTTGTAGAATTCGTCGGCGGCATAATCGAGTTGCTCGTCGTCGGTTTTATTCGCGACAAGGATTACCGGCTTTTCCATGTAGCGAAGGCGGCGGGCGACGTCTTCGTCGAGTGGGGCCATGCCGGTCCGCGAATCGACGACGAAGAGCACTAGATCGGCCGTTTCGAGCGCCGTCTCGACCTGCTCCTCGACTTGCTTGCCGAGATTGTCGCTGTCTTGAATGCCGATGCCGCCCGTATCGACCAGCTCGAAATAGCGGGCGTTATGCTCCATGAAATGCGTCACGCGATCGCGGGTGACGCCGGCCTGGTCATCGACGATGGAAATACGCCGCCCCGCGAGCCAGTTCAACAGGCTCGACTTGCCCACATTGGGGCGGCCGACGATGACAACTTGGGGAACAGACATGTGCTTACTAACCCGACGCGCCAGTGAGGGAT
This sequence comes from Pirellulaceae bacterium, assembly GCA_036496265.1. GTDB lineage: Bacteria > Planctomycetota > Planctomycetia > Pirellulales > Pirellulaceae > CAYLLN01. Next base: position 12,862 of record DASXLL010000161.1, read on the forward strand.
TCGCAGTGTGCTACTGGCAATTCGATAGGATCGTAAGGGCTTATTACGGCGGGCCGCGAACATTGGGTCGCGGTAAATCTGCGTTGCTGCCCGCTAGGTGCAGCAAAACCACCCTGGCGATCTCATTCCCTGCGAATCTGTATAATACTCCGCGCCACCACCGATGTGAGGGGGCGGTCGCACAATGAATCCTCTTTGAGGCCAAAGTGGCAACGAAAAAGAAGGCGTTATCCAAGTCGAAACCGGCAAAACGCCAGCAATCGATTGTCCCCTACCTGCTCTATAACGATGTGGCCGCGGCGCTCACGTGGCTCAAGAAAGCCTTTGGCTTCGAGGAACACGGCGATCGGTTCAAGGGACCGGACGGCAAGGTGGCTCACGCTGCGATGCAGCTTCCGAGCGGCGGGGACCTGTTCATGATGGGCTGTCCGCATCGTGCGTACAAAAACCCCAGGCAACTCGGCATCGCGACGCAGATGCAGTACATAACCGTCAAAGAAATCGACCGTCACTTCGCGCGGGCGAAGAAAGCGGGCGCCAAGATTTTGGAAGAGCCAAACGATACGTTTTATGGCGACCGGAGATACGGCGCGGAAGATCCCGAGGGGCATCAGTGGTATTTTGCCGAGCATGTTCGTGATGTATCGCTGGCCGAAATGAAAAAGGCGATGCAAAGCAAGAAGACGGATCATTGACGAAGGATCTTCACGCCATGGACGATCGGGAAAACGCGGTGCTCGCAGCGAGGCGGATTGTCAGGCAGCGGCTTGAAGCTCTGCAGCTTGCGGGCGTGGAACAATTGCCGCGAGTCCCTGTTGTGGATTCGACGGGCGTAGGGTGGGCTATGCCCACCAACGTTGTGGCAACGTCTCCCGACCTTGCCATTCCCCCGACTGCGGGTCTCTCACTAACGTCAAATGGCTTAGACTTTCGGTCAGCTTCAAATGCGGAGTCGGAAGACCCGCGCACAGAACCGGACCCGCGCACAACTCCACAATCTCCGCAGCCACAAACACCAATCCACGCAACTACATCCTCCATGCCCCGCTCTCCCTCTACGGCTCTCCCACCCTCACTCGCTCAGCCCTACCCACCTGATCTCCCCGACGCCGCAGCCGGTCGCCAGCAACTTCTCGATGACCTCAACGCCGAAGTCCGCGCTTGCCAACTCTGCCGCGAGTTGGCTTGCACCCGCAAGCAAACAGTGTTTGGCGTTGGAAATGCTAAGCCGCGGGTTGTGTTCTTTGGCGAAGCGCCGGGGGCGGATGAAGATCGGCAAGGGGAGCCGTTTGTCGGGCGCGCGGGACAGCTTCTGACCAAGATCATCGAAGCCTGCGGTTGGCGGCGCTCGGACGTCTATATCATGAACGTCCTCAAATGCCGGCCGCCAGATAATCGCAACCCCTCGCCGAGCGAAACCGATAACTGCCGGCCCTTCTTCGAGCGGCAGCTTGAAATCCTTCGCCCCGAATACATCGTCTGTGCCGGCACGGTGCCCGCCCAAGCCCTTCTCGAAACGGCTGAATCCGTCGGCAAGCTTCGCGGCCGTTTTCACCGCTACCGCGATTCAACGGTCCTCGTGACCTATCATCCGTCGTACCTGCTGCGCAACCCGAGCGCGAAGAAACATGTTTGGGACGACATGCAGACGCTGCTGAAGAAGATGGGTTTGCCGATCCCGGGTAAAAGCTGAGCGGCGCACCCGATTGCGGCCACTACTCAGGCGCTCCATTTCGCCGGCGAGCCGCATGGCGCTGGCGAGGAGCCATTCGTTGCCTTCGAAGGTGAGCCAGCGCTGGGTGCGGCGGCGTTTGTCGTGTGAAATGGAAGCCTTATTGGGCAGGTCCGCCGTGGGCGATCCAGTGTTCGCAGCGGTCGATGATTGCGGGAGATTGTGGATTAAATCATGCCGAGTTGGTCGGCGACCCAAGATTGCTTGTGGCCGTCGAATTTGGCGGAAAACATGCTCAACTAGATGACAGATATGAGTGGCAGGTGGAGTAGCCAACGATGGACATACTTGCGGAACGATTGGATAAGAAGCTGCAGGCTGGGAGCCAGAGGTGGCGTCCCAGGTGCGAACGCGGGTGAGCGAGATTATTGAGGTGGCGGATCGGGGGCTGCTCGATGTGGTGCGGTCGCGGCGCGTGGAGCAGGAGGTTTTGGATGCCGTTGATGAACCGAGCGGCGAGTGAAAGATGGCCCGCTGGTCTGGTTGAGCAGGAAGCCTGCGGTCGGCGCTGAAACTGATTTAACGCGGGATATCGACGAGCCAGATGAAGATGAGGATTACGATTGGGCGGATGATGATTTGTGACTCCAACGTGCCGCAGCTGCCTTTTTCGCGCTGGCACTGCGTTCCTCTTTAGTCATGTTCGCAGCCCTCGCCTTTCCGCCCTTTAGGCCGCCCTTGCGGCCTAAAGCAACCGCTGCCGGGTTCTTTTTTTTCACCGGTTGTTCGCTCCCACTCATAATCCCTGTGGTCCGATCCGTGCCTGAACATACCATCTCGTCAGACTCGCGGACTTTGTGATTGCGTGAGCGCTTTCGCATGGCTAAATTGTTCGACCAATGGAGCGTTTTGGCAATCCGCACGGATCGGGGGAATCTGCCACCTATAACCACGAAGAAAGTCTCTAATGAAAGCCTCTCGATTAGCAAAGGCCCTTGTCTCCAAATTTCTGCAAGAGGGTAACTTTGTTGCCGCAGGCGGGCCGATGAGCTTGCAAGCGGTTCCAGCAGCAAGCTCTAGGGCATTTGAACAGCTAGACGAAGAAGGCTTTGCAGGGCTTGCCGTCCAGGCGGTGGGTTATGCCGAACCTGATGATGAAGATAGTGAGGAAGATGAGGAAGAGCAGGAGGGTAACTCAGCGGAAGAGGTTCACATCTATGTATCGCGGGGCAGCCAAAAAGACTTTCGAGCTCTGCCAGCTTCAATTGGCGGCGTTCGTCTTCGAGCACACAATATTGGCAAACTCTACGTAAAGCCCCACGCGTCGCTGACGACTACGAATCGCGGCAACATCTACATTCACGACGATGACCGCGTTGCTTGCGGTAGCTCGGCAGCTCCCAGCGGGAAAAACTATGCTGGTACGTATGGCATGCTGGTTAAGGACGGCGATGGGCTACTATATGCCCTCTCGAATAATCACGTTTTTGCGGATTGCAACCACTTGCCAATTGGCATGCCGATTCTTTCACCTGCTGGAATGGATGGGCGCCCGGGCGAACGTGCACCTGGGGAAATATGCCGTTTTTCTAAGATGATCGAATTGCGAAGCGGCGCTCCCGCTCTCGTAAATCCATGCCGTGAGGACCTTGCGATTGCCGAAGTTACCGATGAGGACCAAGTGTCTTCCTGGCAGGGCGACGAGGACGATGGGTACGATACGCCGGCCGGCACTATTGCGCCATCCCGACGATTGGCAGTGAAGAAATTTGGTCGCACCACTGGCTTAACGCATGGTACAATAGAATCAGTGGTAGTTAGTACAGGTATCCCGTATCAATCGGACAAATTCAACGCATTGGTGTGGTTTCAGGGCGTATGGGCGGTCAAATCTAACGATTCTGATCCATTCGCCTTGGGTGGTGATTCCGGCAGTTTAGTCGTCACAGAGGATGGAGAGCATTGCGTTGGCATCCTCTTTGCGACTGCTGCTAAGGGTAGTCGTGGTTTCATCATTCCAATGGATCGGGTAGTGCAAGGATTCGACGGTTTGGAGGTCGTCTCGGATCATGGGGTATAGCGCCATGACCATTGAGCAGGCTGCCGAAGAGCTTCAAAAGCATCTAATGCATCACCATTGGCTAAAGGGTGTAGGGATCGGAGAACAGGATCATCGGGATGTCATTTATCTTTACGTGAGTTCCCAGCAGCCGAAGGAGCTTCGTCGCCTGAAGCAAGAAGGATGGATGGGGCACGGAATCGTAGTGGAAAAGACTGGCGAAATTCGACCAGCCGTACACTCTTAGACCAGCGTGCGTGTAATCGTGCTGGTCCGGCCCTCTCCGATCAAACCGGCCGACCACCGGTACAGTGTCTAGCTACGGCGCATGGTTGCCGTTTGTTTCGCGCAAAGCGTGCAGTTCCGCGCCATAATCTATGCCATTCGTTCGCCTTAAATTATCGACGAATCGCGCACGCCGCAGCCTAAAGGGCGTTATGGTTCCTTGGCATCTGAACCCTGACTGCTACCTACCGCACCATTGACTCGGCTCGCGGCTGAGAGGCGATGTTGTCAGGCTCGAAGACCCAATACATCGAGCCGGAGCGGGAGATGGGGTGGAGGAATTGGCGGTCGCGGGCAGGGTGGTTGGCGAGGAGTTGTTGGATGTCGTGGAGGATGGAGACGCTGTCGCCGTAGTAGCAGTGGCCGAGGAGGCTGCAGTCGCCGGCGGAGGCGTCGATGGTTTCGATGCCGGGAATGACGAGGACGTCGTTGCCCGCGTCGCCGGCGCGCGGGTCGCCGCTGTTGAATTGGCGAGAGGCGTAGAGGGCGAGGTCTTTGGAGGAGGCGTAGAGCGTGATCCGCTGGGCCTTGGTGACGATGGCGGGGGCGATGCGGTTTTTGAAGACGGCGGCGTCGATGTCCGGGGCGGCGAGGACGACCTGGTTGAAGAGCGTGCCTTGATTCCGGGAAGAGGCGTCGATTTCCTTGAGGGCTTCGGTCAACAGCCGATTGCCCATGCTGTGGGCGACGAGGTTGATCGTGGTGGCTTGTGACCGCTCGGCGACGGCGAGCAGGAATGACTTGAGTTGCTCGACGCTGAGCTCGACGTTCTTCTCGTCGAGGCGGTACTTGTAAAAATGAGCCTGCGAGGGCCAGCTATAGAAGACGGCGGCGCCGGGGAATTTGAGATCGGCGGCCATTTGAGCCGTGCGGCGGGCGGCGTCGGCGAACGAGACGTTGTAGCCGTGAACGAAGACGAGGACGTTGCGGCCTTTTTGGTTCAGCTCGTCTTCCAGGCCGGTGAAAAACGCCTGGTTGGTGAGCGGCTGCACGCGGCCGAGCACGATGTGCCGCTCGGGATCGACTTTGATCTGCAGCCGGATAAGGGAGGGGCCTTCGAGCTCGCCTTCTTCGTGGATGTCGGGGATCGAGACGTCGCAAACGCCCATTTCGACCTGGTTGGTGTATTCGCCGCCGTAGGTGATTCCCGAGTTGTCCGACTGCGAATCCGGCCGCGCCTGAGACGTAAACAGTGGAAGGGCAATGATAACGAGGCTGATGCCCGTCATCGAAATGGCCAACATATGTTTGGGCGTGTGGAACCAGAGGCACAGGAAGCAGAGCGCGAGGGCCGTAATTGCGGCGACTCGCAACGGGCGAACGTGAAGCAGCGGCGAGGCGGCAGCGGATCCCGGTCGGCGGTTCGTGCCGTAAAAGACTTTGACGGCTTGGAAGCCTTTGGCTGTCACTTCGGTGCGGGGCTTGCCCATGACGGCGAGCGGCGGGCCGAGGCGGATGATTTTCTTGCTGCCGCTGCTGGAGCCGCCAGCGGCGCCGGCGAGCGGATGAGCCTGGCCCCAGGTCAGCTCGTCGGGGCCGGCGCCGAGGCCGTCGTAGTAGCCGCGAACCAGCTCACGCAGTGTCTCGCGAATCGTCTCGTTGAATTCGGTCTGGCTTTCCGCGGCGAGCAGGAGCATGGGGACGATGTCTTGGTCTTGGCGGGCGAGGGCCTCGCGGGCCGCTTCGGCGAGGTCGGGCTTGTCGAGAAGTCCGATGAGCGTTGTCACGGCGGGCGTGCCGATGTCGCCCAGGACATCGACGCAGCGGATGCGGAAGTCGAGATCGCTGGAGGGGTTGAAAATCACGGAGCAGAGTGGCACGACGGCGTCCGAGCCGAGGTCGGTCAGGGCTCGTGCCGCGAAATCCGCGGCTTCGTCGTCGGCGAGGAGCTGGACGAGTTGCTCGAGTGCCGCTGGGCTACTCGCCTGCCGCATCTTAGCAATCGCATACGCCGCGGCGATTTGTACGTTTTTCGGTGGATCGATCAAGACTCGCTGCAGCACCTTGTCCGCCTCGGGGTAGATGCAGCCGATGGCAATGGCACACATCGAACGGAATTGATCGTCATTGGTTTCATCTTGCAGCAGCTTCGTGAGTGCCGGCAAAGCCGCGTTGGCCGATTCGCCGATTTTTCCGAGGGCAATTGCCGCCAAAACGCGGGTGTCGTCTTCTTCTTCCTCGTTTGCCAGCACGCGAATCAGCTCGCCGACAGCGGGTTCGGCCTTTGGACCAATTGCGACCATGGCTCGCGCGATCGTCGCCCGAGCGCCCGCGTCTGGTTGTCGGAATTGCTCGGCGAGGGCGCGAACCGCTTCGGGCCCGACTTTTCCGATTGTCAGCGCGGCCGCGACTTGGATCGATTCGCTTTCCTCCGGATCGACGAGCAGGCCGATTAGCGCGGGAATGGCTTGCTTGGCGGCGGGGCCGATTTTGCCGAGGGCCAGAATGAGGTCTTGCCGGCGGTCGCCGTCCACGTCCGGCGCTTCGAGCAGCAAGATCATCAGGGGCACGGCTGGCGCGGCATGCGCACCGAGCCCGCGGAGGTTGGCTGCGATTCCCGTGGCCAGATCGGAATCATCCGTCTCTTCAATGAGCCGTGTCAGCAGCTTCAGTGTCTCATCGGGTTGCCGCGAGATTGTGACGACCGCGCCGGCCGCCTCGATTCGCACGTCTTTCGGCTCTTCATTACGGCGGAGCAGTCGCTTGATGGCCGGCAGGGCCGATTCGGCATCTGGGCCGATCGCGGCGAGGGCTTCGATGGCTTCCGTTCGCACGGTTTCGGAAAGCTCGCCATTCGCAGCCAGCTTGGTAAGCAGCGCGATCGAATCCTTCGCTGCTGGGCGGATATCGCTGATGATGATGACTGCTTTTTCGAGTTCGTCCTCGCCCGCATCGTTATTGGCCAAGATTTTGTTGAGTTGCGGCAGAGCTTGTTCTGTGCCGTAGCGCGTCTCGATCAAGACGTCGAGCGCCAATGCGCGGGCTTCTTCATCGTCGCCCTGCAAGATTTCGATCAGGCCCGGCACGATTTCGCGGCCGGCTTCGGCCAGGGCTGCGGGGATTTGCCATTCAACGGCCGATTCTTCGCGAATTTCTGCGAGCAAACGAATCAATTGTGCGACGTTTTTCGGCTCGATGTCTTTCAGACGGGACAGTGCTCGCACCTGGATATAGATGTCGTCGGCTTTCAAGTCGGCGACCAACGCGTCCAGGCCGTTAGTTGCTTCAGTCGAAGTGGCCCGCGGCGAATTGCGGTGCAGCAACGATTCGCTGGCCTCGCGGACCCGCTTTTGGATCGTTTCAGGCGCGCGTGTTTCTGCCAGCAGGATTGCAGCGGAGGCGAAAAGTTGGCCAATCGGCTGAGTGTTAGCCGATTCCGGCGAGCTCGATTCCAGAAAGCCTTCGGCAAACTGCCCGATTGCCCATTGAGCCGAATATCGGACGTGCTCGTCTTTGTCGTGCAGCAGCTTTGTGAGTTGCTCGATGCAGAAGAGCGGGCGCTGGTTGATTCGCCCAAGTGCAGAGGCGGCACTGAGCCGGACATCGGCGTCGGAGTCGGTCAGGCACTCGACGAGCGGCTCGACGGTGGATTCGCCGCCAATTTCGGCCAACGCTCGCGCGGCGGCGGCTCGCATCCGCGGCAATTCATGCGACAGATTGCGGACGCAGAGGCGGATTTGCTCGGACGATCCTTCTTTACGCTCAGCGGAGAGCCCAATCGCAGCGACGATGCCAATCAAAAGGAAAAACATCGTCGCGCGGGACATGGGTGTACTCCTTCACACTGGCATGGCTGCTGTAGCGATCGGCAACGTCGCAATGAATGGAGAATTCGGGACCAGGTTTGGTCCCGGCTGTTTGTTGATTTAGGCTGCTTTGCTCAGCGGCACGCGCACCGCCTCACCAAGCCGAGCCACAACTGTTTCCAACTCCACTGCGGTCAGTTCGGGGAAGATCGGCAGGCTGAGAACTTCGCGGGCGGCTTTTTCGGTGTGCGGCAAGCTGCCTTGGCCATAGTCGAGGGTTTGGAAACACTTCTGCAAGTGCAAGGGGACGGGGTAATAGACTTCGCTGCCGACGCCGGCGGCGGCGAGCTGGGCTTTGACGGCATCGCGGCGGCCGCCGGGAATGCGAACCGTGAATTGATTCCAGACATGGGTCGAACGGGGATCGCAGTGCGGCAGCGTGAGAGCGCCTTCGAGTCCGGCGGCACGGATGAGCTCGGCGTAGCGATGGGCGTTGTCGGTGCGGGCTTTGGTCCATTCATCGAGCTTGGGCAGCTTGACGTTGAGGACGGCGGCTTGCAGTGAATCAATGCGGCTATTGAGGCCGACGACCTGGTGATAATAGCGGGGGCTCATGCCGTGGGCGGCGAAGAGACGCAGCCGCTCGGCGAGGGCGGCGTCGTGGGTCGTGAGCATGCCGGAATCGCCGAAGCCGCCGAGATTCTTGGTGGGATAGAAGCTGAGGCAGCCGACGGCGCTCATGGAGCCGGCGGGCCAACTGCGGAATTTGGCGCCGATGGCTTGGGCGGCGTCTTCGATGATGTGCAGGCCTTTTTGCTGGGCGATGACACCGATGGCGTCCATGTCGGCACATTGGCCGAAGAGATGGACGGGGATGATGGCGCGGGTAAGCGGAGTGATGGCGTCTTCGATCTTGTTGGGATCGAGGTTGAAGGTTTTGGGATCGATATCAACGAAGACGGGGCGGGCACCGAGACGCCAGACGGCGGAGGCGGTTGCAAAAAACGTGAAGCTGGGGACGATGACTTCGTCGCCGTCACCGATGTCGAGGGCCATGAGGGCCAGGAGGAGAGCGTCGCTGCCGGAGGCACAGGCGATGGCGTGCTCGACGCCGCAGATTTTGGCAACCGATTCTTCGAGCTGCGCCACTTCGGGGCCGAACAAGAAGCGGCCGGAGTCGATGACACGGATCGCGGCCGCGATTAGCTCGCCGCGGAGCTCGCGGGTCGCGCGGTTGACGTCCAGCAGGGGGACGGAGGGAGCGAGAGTTGGGGTTTTGTCGTGCGCGCCCTGCGCGGGGCGATTGAAGCCTTTGGTCATGCTGGCATCCTGCCGGGAGTAGTTGGCACTTCCTTGTGCCGTCCGCGACGGGCCGTAGGCCCGTGCCGTCAACAATTCGCGGCGAAGGTACGAGGGGCCGCAAGGATGGTCAAGGTCAGCAAGCGTGGGGCGGTCGGTCGTACCAAGCCATCTCAGACCGGAAATTACGAATTCCTCGTATAGAACGAATGAAAGCCGGGGGGATCGAGGTTGCGAGTCGTAAAACGTGGCTGGGCAAGCGAACAGTGGCACGCAGCGTGCATTTCTTTCGCTTGCGCTGAGGGCTCGTGTGCGGCCGGTTGTGAGGATGGTTGCTAGCATGCCGCGGGCTTCGGTATTACCGGGTGGTCGCATGTTAGGGCTGCGGCAAGCAGTAGTGCGAAGGCAGACCTTGGCGGGCCGATACATTCAGCGACCGGTCGCGGACGTCCTCGAATGTGCGGGGCCTGCCGCCGGCGACGAGAACTCGCGTGCGTGTCAGCCCTTGCTGACCGCCGCCTGGGGAACAGTGATGTCTCATAAGAACACGGTGCGCGTGGTGACGCGCGCTGCCGACGGAACGCTTCGCATCCGCGATTATCCCTCCACCGAACCGCTCCTGGAGATGCACAGCCAGATCGGCATCGACGATTGCTCGACCGATTTGGCATTGCGCGGGATGCCCGTTTTCCGCGGCTTGATCGGGCCAATGCCTGAGGGCAAGAATGTCGTCCGCTACGAATCGCCCGATGTGTTCGAGACGCTGACCAAGGAGTGGTCGAGCGCGAAAAATCCCCGTCGTCGCCGGCGGATGCAGCCGCCGGACGGTGTTGGCGCGGTGAGCGCGATGGCTGAACCAGTGCCGGCGATGAACGCAGAGTTGGTGGGGTCGTAGGGGCACTGAGCGGCCGCCGACAACTTGTCGCGCGGCAGGCAGATTGAAAATCGCGCGGTGGGCGTGCAGAATGCTGCGGCGACGCTGATCGATGATGGTCGGCGTCGCAGGCAGCATCATGATTAGCGCTAAAACTCGTTCGGTGCCGCTAGCCCTCGTTGTGGCAGCGGCGGTGGCGATATCCGCAGCGGCTCAAGAGAACCGCGTTGTCGAGATCGTTGCCGAGAAAAATGTGGCTGTGCCAATGCGAGACGGCACGATTTTGCGGGCGGATGTTTATCGGCCGAGGGACGGTGGGCCGTTTCCGGCGTTGGTGTTCCGCACGCCGTATGGGAAGCCGGCTAAGGTGGATGAGGCGCTCGTGCGGGCGGGTTTTATTGTGGTCCAGCAGGATGCCCGCGGGCGGTATGCGTCGGACGGGCAGTATGAGTCGTATAACCGTGAGGTTACGCACGACGGCAGTGACGGCTATGACACGGTGGAGTGGGCCGCGAAGCTGCCGAATTCGTCGGGCAAAGTCGGGACATTCGGGACGTCGTACAACGCGTTTTTGCAGTGGCGGACCGCGGCGGAGCGGCCGCCGAGTTTGAAGGCAATGGCGGCGTTTTCGATTCCGGCCAGGCACACGGATCTGGAAGGGCCGGGGACGATTCGGCCAGGGCGGCGGCTGAAATGGTGGCAGGGGACGATCAGCCCGGATTTGCGGAAGCGATCCGGGGGGCCGAAGCCACATACGCCGGCAGAAGCGGCCGAGCAATGGAACTCCGGCGAGGGGGAGCGGCTCTTTCATTTTTTGCCGTGGTTGAATTTGCCGGATGAGCTGTTTGGCAGCGAGGCAAGCTACGTCAAAGACTGGATTCGTAGGCCGTGGAGCGATCCGTGGAAGCTGGAGGCGGATGCGGCGAAGACGATTGTGCCGAATATGAACGTTTGCGGCTGGTATGACCACTGTAATGGGTCGATTGATCTGCACACGGCGATTGTGAAGACCGGCGGGAGCGAGTTGGCGCGGAAGAACTCGGTGCTGATTGTTGGGCCGTGGTCGCACAATTCGCTGGGGGCGCGGAAGCAGGGGGACATCGACTTTGGGCCGGAGGCGGCGCTTGATCTCAGCAAATTGCAGCGCGAGTGGTTCGGACATTGGCTGCGCGGAGATGCGAAGGGCAATTGGCCGCCAGTGAAGCTGTTTGTGATGGGTGTCAACGAGTGGCGCTCGTTTGAGGCGTGGCCGCCGAGCGAGTTTTCGACGTCGAAGGAGTATTTTCTGTCGAGCGAAGGCGGAGCACAAACGCCCCAGGGCGATGGACGGCTTGGCGAAACGGCTAATCAGAAGAGCGGCAGCGATGCCTATGAATACGATCCGCGCGATCCCGTGCCGACGCTGTGGACGAAGTCATTATTTACCGTGCCGGCTGATCAGAAGGCGTTGGCCGATCGCAAAGATATTTTGGTTTATCAAACGCCACCGCTAACGAGTGCGGTGGAGACGATTGGCTATCCGGAGGTCGTTCTGCATGCTGCATCGAGTTGCGAAGACACCGATTTCTTCGTGCGGCTGATCGATGTGGTCCCCGATGGATCTGCGATCGATATCGCGAGCGGCATGGTGCGGGCGCGATATCGGAATTCGCTGGAGAAGGCGGAGCTGATTAAGCCGGGGAAAGTGATTGAATACAAAATCAAGCTGCGGCCGACGGCGCATCGGTTTTTAGCGGGGCATCGGATTCGGCTGGATGTGACGAGCTCGGATTTTCCGAATTATGATCGGAATCACAACACGCCGGCGGACCAGAACTCTGATTCGCGGTTGGTGACGGCGAAGCAAACGGTGCTTTTTGGCAGGAATTATGGGTCGAGGCTGCGGTTGCCGGTGGCGCCTTAGGCAATATTGCGAAGCGCATGTCAGATGTAACGCAAATTCTGTCGCAGATTGAGCAAGGCGAAGCAGGCGCTGCCGAAAGGCTATTGCCGTTCGTGTATGAGGAGCTGCGAAAGCTGGCTGCGGCAAAATTGGCTGGGGAAAATCCCGGGCAGACGCTGCAAGCGACGGCGCTGGTGCATGAGGCGTATTTGCGGCTAGTGGGTGGAGGAGGGACTCGGGACTCGGGACTCGGGGTTGAGGGGCGTGATTCGAAGCCACTCCCCTTAGTCCCGAACCCCGATCCCCGAACCCCTATCTTCGACAGGCGCGGACATTTTTTTGCGGCGGCGGCGGAGGCGATGCGGCGAATTCTAGTGGAGCAGGCGCGACGAAAAGCGGGGCCGCGAATGGGCGGCGGCTGGCGGCGGCAGGACGCAGACCTCGATGTCGCTGGAGACGACAAGCTCCCCGATGAAGTCCTGGAGATCGATGAAGCGCTAAAAAAACTCGCCGTCGAAAACGCGGCTGTGGCGCGATTTGTGGAACTGAAGTATTTTGCCGGTTTGAAACTGGAGGAAGCGGCCGACGCAATGAGCATTTCGACGCGAACTGCCACGCGGTATTGGACTTACGCCAAGGCGTGGCTCATGGAAGAACTGCGGCACGATTGAGCCGCGGCCGGCGGCATCTAGGGCTAAAACCGCGGCTTACCAGGATCGTTGTAACAAATTAGATGAACGGAAGGTCACGAAAAAAACCGCTGATTTCGCGGATGGGCGCGGATGAAATGGGCAGAAGGATCGAACGGATCGACGGAGATTGAGCTGTAACAATCCGCGTTTTCCGCGCCATCCGCGGTTAGTCTTCTGCTGGTCACTTCATACGGCTAAGCAGTTACGGATTTTTTTGCCGCCCGTGTCTAGTTTTGGCGAGATTTCTCGCATTGGTATTCAGACGGCCAACAAGGCCTGCAAAACCGGTGTTTTTATGAACGAGTTGGAAATCTTTTCTGCCGCGCTGGAGCTGGCGGATTTGCCTGCCCGTGAGCGATTTCTCAATGAAGCCTGCGGCGGGCGTCCGGAGCTGCGGTCGAGGATTGAAGCGCTGCTGCGCAACGCCGATGACGCCAGCCGGTATTTGGAAGCGTCGCCCCAGGCGGTTCTGGCAACGCTCGCTGCGCCGGCGGCGGTGGCCATCGGCACTCAAATTGGCCCCTACAAGCTGCTCGAGCAAATCGGGGAAGGCGGAATGGGGGTCGTTTACGTCGCCGAGCAAATGCAGCCGGTTCGCAGGCGCATTGCCCTCAAAATCGTTAAGCCGGGGATGGACACCAAGCAGGTGATCGCCCGATTTGAAGCGGAGCGACAGGCTCTAGCGATGATGGATCATCCGAATATCGCCAAGATTTTGGATGCCGGAACGGTAGGGCAAAGCACCAAATCACAAGCATCAAATCACAAACAAATTCAAAAAACTAAATCTAAAGCACAAAACGAAATCGCGTTCTCGGTTTTGGAAATTGATCCTTTGAATTTGGACATTGTTTGTGATTTGGGGCTTGGTCATTGTGATTTAACGACTGCCCGGCCGTACTTTGTGATGGAGCTGGTGCGGGGGATGCCGATTACCGAGTATTGCGATCAGGAACGGCTGAAGCCACAGCAGCGGCTGGAATTGTTCATCGATGTGTGCCACGCCGTGCAGCACGCCCACCAAAAAGGCATCATTCACCGCGATCTCAAGCCCAGCAACGTCATGGTCACGCTCCACGACGGCGTGCCGGTCGTAAAAGTGATCGACTTCGGCGTGGCTAAGGCCGTCGGGCAACAACTCACCGACCGCACCGTCTATACAGGTCTCACGCAGCTTGTCGGCACACCACTCTACATGAGCCCCGAGCAAGCCGAGCTGAGCGGCCTCGACATCGACACCCGCAGCGACGTCTATTCGCTCGGTGTTTTGCTCTACGAACTGCTCACCGGCACGACGCCATTTGACAAAGACCGACTCAAGAACGCCGGCTTCGACGAAATGCGCCGCATGATCCGCGAGGAAGAACCGGAGACAGTCAGTGCCCGGCTAGCGCGAACGCGAAGAACAGGGGCACGGGACTCGGGACTCGGGGTTGGGGGGCGACTTTCCGAAGCACTCCCCTTAGTCCCGAACCCCGAACCCCGAATCCCCCGTCTGTCTGAACTCGACTGGATCGCGATGAAGTCACTCGAAAAAGATCGCAGCCGGCGATATGAATCTGCCTCCGCCCTCGCTGCCGACATTCAACGTTTCCTTTCTGATGAACCTGTTAACGCTTGCCCCCCAACGGCTATGTATCGCTTTCAAAAATTCGCGCGTAAACACAAAGCTTCCCTTACCACCGCGGCGGCGATTGCTATTTGCTTGCTGCTGGGCACGACGGTCAGCGCCTGGCAGGCTCTGCGGGCCACGGCCGCGGAAGCGCAAGCGGTTGCGAATGAGCAATAGGCTAGTTCCAACGCGGCCCACGCCCAGGAAAAAGCTCAAGAGGCGGCGACAGAACGAGATGAAGCGCAAAAGCAGCGCGACGAAGTCAAGGCTCTCGCCGATAAACTCGCCGCCAAAGAGCAGCAGCTTCAGGGAATGCTCTACGCGGCCCGAATTGATGGCGCTAAGTCGGCTTGGGATCATGGCAGCGTAACGAGCGTCATCCGATCACTCGATTTTCTGCGGCCCAAGGCCGGCGAGCCCGACCGGCGCGGGTTTGAATGGCATTATCTCTACCGGCTGGCGAAAGCGGCCGAGTCTCCACCTCTAGAAGGCACGCGTCAACGAGCAACCTCTCAAAACACCGCCGCATTCAGCCAGGACGGCAAGCGCCTGCTCACGCTGACCTGGAACAGCAACCAAGAGTCGCTGCTAAAAGTCTGGGACGTACAATCCGCCCGGGAGCTCCATTCGTGGAAGCTCGAAGACTGCGGCAGGAAACCAACCTTCAGCCCCGACGGCACGCGCCTGGCAAGTGCCTCCGACACCCAAAAGGTGATTAACGTCTGGAGCACCGAAACCGGCGCGCGTCTCCTTTCCTTCCCCGGCGGCAATGGTCGCTACGATGGCTGGACGGTCTTGTTCAGTCCCGACGGCAGCCGGCTGCTTCGGCTGTCGGATTCCGTTCTGAAAGTCTGGGACGCCCAATCAGGCCGCGAAATGTTTTCAATCGATAGCATTCCCAACACCATCGTCTTCAGCCCGGACGCCAAGCGCCTGGCCGCCGGCGTTGCCGTAGGCGCGTGGAATCGAACCAGACAGGCTTACAACGGTGGTGCGGTCAAGATTTGGGATGCCCACACCGGCGAGCTGCTTTCCACGTTCCGCAGCCACACGGCTGAGGTCACACAAGTCGTCTTCAGCCCGGACAGCCGCCGGATAATAAGCGTTGCGGGAAGTGAAGAACCCGGCAGCATTCCTGGAGAACTCAAAGTTTGGGACGTTGATTCGGGAAACGAGGTCTTCGGATTTACGGAACCAACCGACGAAATTGGTCGTGTTGCCTACAGCCCCGATGGCGCGCGATTTATCGTCGGCAGCACGGATCCATCGCGCAGAAAAGGTCGCACGAGAGTCTATGACTCGCGTTCCGGCCAGGTGATTTACGCGCTGCCCACTTGGGGCGAAATGGCTTTCAGTCCTGACAGTCAGCGTCTCATCGGCGACGATCGAAGCGAGCTGCGGATTTGGGACTTTCGAACCGGCGAGGAAATCCGCACGTTAAAAGACAACATTGGCCAGGACCTACGCTTCAGCCCCGATGGCAAGCATGTGGTCACGTCGGCCCAACAAGGCATCCACTTGTTCGACACCGAAAAATCGGTTCCGGAGCGGCAAACGGTTTTATTAAAGGGTGTCAACCGTCAATCAAGCTGGTCCTATGGCGACACTCCCGCCGTTTTCAACTCCGATCTTTCGCGCGTCGCGGCTATTTCCTATAGCACCGTCAAAGTTTTCGAGCTGCCCAGCGGCAAGGAGTTGCGTTCCCTTCCCGGACAAGAAGAAAATGTCATTTGCGTGGCGATCACTCCGGACGGCAAGCGAGTCGCCGCCGGCGCGGGAGGCCGAAGGTTCCGAGCCAGGACCGACACGAAGCAATACCCAGGCACGCTGAAGGTTTGGGATGTCGAATCGGAACGGGAGCTAGTAACGATCGATTGGTCCGATCTGGGAATAGTCCATCTGGCGTTCAGCCCGGACGGCAAAACGCTGGCTGGCTCTGCCAACGACGACACCGTCAAGCTTTGGGACGTCGAGTCCGGCCGCGAACTACGCACGCTCGGCTCTCCAGCACCAATGTCTCGTGTCGGGAATAATCTGGCGTTCAGCCCTGACGGAAAGCGTTTGGCTTGTTTGGGCAAAATCTGGGATGTTGGTTCGGGCCGCGAAATGGTGACTCTCAAAAGTTCGGATGCGATGGCATTCAGCCCGGATGGCCAGCGCGTCATCGGCACGATTCGTTCAGAGCGCGGCATAGAGAAGGGCATGTTCGACGCCACCACCGGCGAGCAGCTTTTTGCGCTCGGCGGCGGCATGAATAATATCGCCTTCAGCCCGGATGGAAAACGCCTCGCTATGCCTGGACTCATTCTGGATGCTCAGTCTGGCCGGACGCTGCTCAGCTTAGACCAGACCAGATTTCACCCTCACGCGGCGTTCAGCGGCGACGGCTACCGCCTAGCCGTCGTCACTAGTTTTTACAGCGGCGAGATCCTCATCTACGACGCCACGCCGCTGCCCGAAAAACCATAAACCAATCGAACGATTCAACGATTCCTATCTTCCAGCGATTGTATCGAACGGAGAAAAACATCAATGCGAACTTCTAAACTTGCGCTGTTTCTTTGTCTCATCGCGCCCTGGCTGGCCGCCGGCCAAGAAAAAGCCGTCACACCGTTTTGGCTCGCCGCCAACGTGACAATCGACCAGCCTTCCTTAAAACCCGCCGACGTCAAGCTCGTTGCCTTGCCGGATACGTCGCGCAACCTGGCTCTGCTGAAGCTGGGCTATGCCAGCGCGAACTATGTGCCAACCAATCCTTCCTTGGCTCCCTTTATTCCCAAAGAGGACACGGGATACCAACTCGTCGCCGGAGGTCTCCAAGTCGGCACTCGCCTGTTCGGCGACCGCAATTTCAAGTTCGACAAGCTCGATGCTCCCTTCGCCGGCCTCACCTTCCTCCAGACCAAAATGGGCCACAAAGCCTTCGTGGACGGCAGATATTCCATCATTCTCTCCGCGGCCCAGCCCTGCCTCGTGTTTGTCAGCATCGATGAAAACGCCATCGAAACCTACAAGGAGTATGGCGCGCCCGGCTGGCTCCAGGATTTCGCTCCGACGGGCCACAAGCTGACGACGGACAATCCGATTATGAATCGTACTGAAACGGGCTTTTTGGTGTTTGTCAAAAAATTCCCTGCCGGCCGCATTGTGCTTGGTCCGCCGTGCATGGACGCGGACAACAATTCGATGTATTTCGCGTTTTTTGCGGAAGGGAAATAAGTTAAGGCGCGACCGCCTAATTATTTACTCGGTGGCGACAGTTCCCGAGCCAGCTGAAGTACGGCATGGCGAAGCGCCGGTGAAATAAAAAAGTTGATTTCTTGCTGAAGGCGGTCGAGCAAGGAGGCGATCCTGATCGACGAGCTCGCCGGTCGCACGGTCGCCACCAATTGCGGCCTCACTGTCATTGGCACATTGGGCATCCTCCTCCGAGCCAAGCAGCTTGGTTTATGCCCTGAAGTAAAACCCGCGCCGATTTGCTCTGCTAAAGCAATCGCTTCTGCTTCGGCAAAATCAAGCGTCGTGGCAAGCTCGGTTACACGCTCGCCACGGCGTGGCGGCTGAACGGTGATGAAACTCCAAGCAGACAAATGAACGACTGGAAGCAGTGGGGAAGCGTTTTGCAGCTCCTGCGCAACGCCTGGCGGGACGATGACATTTTGAAATAAGTCCTGAAGCCATGGCAAACAGTGCAAGTGGCTCAGGGCACGAATCGGCGAAGTGTCGCTGACGACAATCGCCATGACTACCATCCTAGCCGCTGCATTCCGTCCAACTCGGTACGCCAGTAGTCGTCGCCAACGCGAACGAGCGGAAGACCTCGGGCAACAAGAGCGGATTCGAAGTCGGTGCGGACGATATCAGCCCAGCGAGTGGCTTCTGGCATGCTCAATCTGCCGGCATCATAAAGCCGGCAAGCAATTTCTAGCTTGGCTTCCTGTTCGGAAAGCCCCGCGGAGGTTAACATTTCATCGCTGATGGTAAGCGGCATTGATCACCTCTCTCTATGATTAATGTACTATGCCATTATAGGCTGCGCAATTCTAGGCGGCATAATTCCAGGCCGTGAAAACGCTGACAATTGAAAGATGGGCCGGCTCGCTTCTGCGCTCGCTGGTCCCGCCCTGTATTGGACAGGCGAGACGCCTATCCTACTTTTTCTTTTTCGCCTTCGCCGCCACGGGCGTGTCCTTCTCGCCGCTATGAAAATTGACGGCGACGGCGTTCTTTTGGGGCGGGCCTGGCGTGCTGCGGCCGGTGGTGACGTATTGGTCCATAAGGCGGGTGAGACGGGCGATGATTTCGGGGTGATCGGCTTGGAGGTTCTTTCGCTCGCCGATGTCGCTCGCTAAGTCAAATAGCTGCGTACGCGGCAAGCTGCTCGTGTCGTCTTGGCCGGGACGGGGGGCGCTCCAACCACCCGATCCCGGACAAAAACAAAGCTTCCAACTGCCCTGCCGAATTCCGAACGAGCCATTGATCGAATGATGAACCGTCGCCTCTCGCAGCGGCTTATCGGCTTTGCCGAGCAGGGCGGGGAGCATGCTGACGCTATCTTCGGCGGCGTCGGAGGGCAGCTTGTCGCCGATGATCTCGGCGACGGTGGCCGTGAAGTCAGTTAGGCAAGTGGTTTGATCGCTGCGCGTGCCGG
This sequence comes from Pirellulaceae bacterium, assembly GCA_036496265.1. Lineage (GTDB taxonomy): Bacteria > Planctomycetota > Planctomycetia > Pirellulales > Pirellulaceae > CAYLLN01. The sequence continues at coordinate 31,634 of DASXLL010000161.1, forward strand.
CGGAGATGTGCCCGGGCCAGCGGACGAGGAAGGGAATGCGGTGGCCGCCTTCGTAGATGTCGGCCTTGTTGCCGCGGAAGATGTAGCTGGGGTTGTGGCCTTTGGGGACTAGCTCTTCGAACTTGGCCTGCGGCGAGCAGCCGTTATCGCTCGTGACGATGACGAGCGTGTTTTCGGCGAGGCCGTTTTTGTCGAGCGCGGCCAGCACTTCGCCGAGGGCGGCGTCGGTTTGCATGACGAAATCGGCGTAGGGATTGAGGCCGCTTTTACCATGCCAGGTTTCGGTGGGGGCGATGGGAGTGTGGGGCGAGGCGAGGGGGAGATAGAGGAAGAACGGCTGACCGTTTTTGGCTGCGGGGGCGCGCTGCGTAATGTATTCCACAGCTTTTTCGGTCAGCCGCGGGAGGACGTGCCAGGCTTCGAACTCGGGCGCGGCAGGGCCGAGTCGCGTCATGCCGCCCGTGCGGCCGAGCATCATGGGAAATTGCTTATCGACGGTCGGCAAGATCGTGACGTGGTCGTTTTCAATGAACGTGTAGGGCACCATGTCGAGCGACGCGCTGATGCCGTAGTAAGAGTCAAAGCCGACAGTCGTTGGGCCGGCGGCGATTGGTTTTGCGTATTCGACGTTGTGGACCTGATCAGGGGCTTCGATGTTCAGCTCGGCTACGTCTTTGCCCGGCAGCTTGACCCAGTTCATGCCCAGGTGCCATTTGCCAATTGCGGCGGTGTGGTAGCCGTGCTTTTTCAAAAGCGATGCGACAGTCAGCCGATCCGGCTCGATCAGCCGCGGGCTGAGGCCCCCGAGCACGCCGCTTTGCAGCTTGGTCCGCCAGGCGTAGCGGCCGGTCATGATGCCATACCGCGTCGGCGTGCAAACGGCGGATCCGCTGTGGGCGTCGGTGAAGGCCATGCCGGCGGCGGCGAGTCGATCGAAATTGGGCGTGGCGATTTTGCCGTCGGCGTTGAGGCATTTAAGATCGCCATAGCCGAGGTCGTCGCAGAGGACGTAGAGGATGTTGGGCTTGTCGGCGGCGACTGCGGCGCTGGACAAAAACGCGATCGACAAAAACAAGGCCATACTCACAAACAGAAATCGAAACATACAGTTCGTACTTCGAGAGAGAGGAATGAATCGTCGGATTTCAAATGCCGGAATGAGTCTTTTAGTACAGTAATGAGTCAAAGAATCGCGGTGACTGCTTCCGTCAATATAACGATGCTCGGTCGGAAGCGCGGCAATCGTAGTCACTGCAATTAGAAGTGATCTTTACCGGCGCCGCGGCGTGATCGGGACCGTTCCATTACTTTTCTACGGAAACAGCTTGATCAAACCAGCTTCGGCCGGTTATGCTTCGCGGAGTGGAGGCGGCCGTCTTGTCGCTGGCTTTCTCGTTGGCTGGCTGCCTGTCACGATTCCCGCACGGGCGGGACCGAGATACTGGTTCGGCGGCTTCGACGTCATACCGGGGCGGCTGAATTGAAGGGGGAACGAGTCGTGGCAACTCGTCGTGATCGCAAACGACGCCAGCAGCACCGCGCCTGTCGGACGCGGCGGCTGATCCTGGAACAGTATGAGCCGCGAATGCTGCTGACGGGCATCGCTCCCGTTGGTCAGGACGTGGTGGTGACGACGCTGGAGGACACGGCGTATCTGTTTCAAAGGAGTGACTTTCATTTCAGTGACCCGAATGACACTCCGCAGGATGATTTTGCCGCGGTCGAGATCACGACGCTCCCGCTGGCGGGCTCGCTTACAGACGACGGCAAGGCGATAAGTGCGGGGCAGTTTATTTCAGTCGCCGACATCGACAGCGGTAAGCTGCAATTCGTGCCGGCGGCGAACGGGAACGGCATCGCCTACGCGAGCTTCACGTTCCAAGTCCAGGACACCGGCGAAACATTTAACGGCGGCGTCAATCTCGATCCGACGCCGAATACGGCGACGATCAATGTGATTTGGATTTCGCATGCGCCCGTCGGACAGAATCATACCGTGACCGCGCTGGAGGACACGTCATTCGTCTTCCAGACGAGCGATTTCCCGTTCACCGATCCGGGCGAGACAGCGGTAGGGCTTCCGCCGAATAATCTGGCAGCGGTAAAGATTGTTTCGACTCCAGCGCTGGGCAGCTTGACGCTTTTCACCGCGATCGGCGATGTTCCCGTCACGCCGGGACAATTCATCCAGGCCAGCGACATCACGGCGGGCAAACTCAGGTTTTTGGGCAACGCGAATGCTTCGGCTACGCCCTATACGGCCTTCACGTTCGAAATTCAGGACAATGGCGACACGGCCGGAGGCGGTTCGAATTTGGATTTAACGTCGCACACGCAGACAATCACCGTCTTGCCAGTGAATGATGCGCCGAGCGGATTCGATAATGCGATCACGACCCTCAGCTGCCCATCCAGTTCGACGTACACCTTCTCGAGGTTTGATTTTGGGTTTTGGGACCCCAATGATTCACCTCCGAATGCGATGACGGCTGTCATCATTGTGTCGCCTCCGACGATTTCCGGGCTGATGTATCGCGGAGCAAGTGTGAGTGCCGGGCAGGTTGTAACTGTGACTGACCTGAATGCGGGGCTACTTACATTCACGGGGCCGGTCGGCCGGAACCCACCGACCACGACGTTTACTTTTGAGGTGAAAGACGATGGCGGAACGGCGAACGGCGGCGTCGATACCGACCCGATCCCTAGAACTTTGACGATTAACCGAGTGCCCGGGCCCAGCCGTCAACCGACCGGTGGCGACACATCCATCAATGCCGTGGAAGACGTGCCGTATCACTTGGGGTCGTCCAGTTTCCCCAACGACTTCAGCGACACCAATCTGCTGGCGGTAAAAATTGTTAGTTTGCCGAGTGTGGGTGTAATTACGGACAACGGCGCAGCGGTTGTGCCTGGACAAATCATTCCGGTCGCGGATCTAGCGTCGGGGCTGCTGGTCTATATGCCGCTGGCCAACGCCGCCAATCCAGCAGGCCTGACTAGCTTTGTATACTCCTATCGCGATGACGGTGGCGTCTGTTGGAATCCAACCGAATTTCAATTCCAGCATACGGCGTTTATTAACGTGATGCCTGTGAACGATCCGCCGATTGGGCTCGACAATATCGTTACGATCAATGAGGACTCGCAGTACACGTTTAGCGCATTCGATTTTCCGATGACCGATCCGAGCGACTTGCCGCAGAATAGTTTGCGGGCCGTGCGGATTGACACTCTGCCGAGCAGCGGAACCTTGATGTTGAATGGACAGCCGGTGCAAGTCGGTCAAATGATTGACAAGTTTGATTTGAATGGGCTGGTGTTTACGCCGGGAGCGGACAGGAATGATGGTAACAGCTCACGTCCGTTGTTTACGTT
>DASXLL010000162.1:0-70970 GCA_036496265.1 Pirellulaceae bacterium
TGAAGGGGTCGGGAGTCGATTGCGTTCGGCGTCTTTCCAAACGGAATCGTTAAACCGCAATCGACTCCCGACCCCTTTTGGCCCCTGATGGATGAATTGGTGGGCCGGCGCTCGCAGGCTCGCTGGTCCCACCCTACCTGTGTACAGGCTCGGCGGGAGCCTCGCCCTCCCATTGGCATGGGCTAGCGATTGGCCGGCGAATTAGTTTGACGTGATGATCGGCGGGAGGTCCAGATGGTCGTCGTCGTTGTGGCCGCCGGTTAAGCCGGGCAGGTGCAGCTTGGCAAGGCCGGCCATGAACTCGTCGATGCTCACTGTGCCGTCGTCATTTGAGTCGAGCTTGTTGAAAATGGCATCCGCGATCCGCGTGTGACCCAGAGGTACGCCATTCTCCCATTCGGTGAGCGAAATCCCCTGCGAGCCGTCGGCATCGAGCTTCGCAAAGATCTGATCAGCCGTGGGTATTTGCGGGGGCAGACCATGACCGAGGCCCGGCAGCGATGGAATCGCCGCGTTGAGGACGGTTAAATGATAGGGACCCGTGTCCGTGGGCGTGGCGGCCGCGACGCTGACGTAGTACGTCCCAGCAGTGACATCCAGAACGAGCGCGCTGTGATCGGAAGACGTGATCGTACCTTTCACCGCGCCGGTCGAATCGAGAATGCTGACGGTGAGCGGGACCTCGGCGCCAGCTGTGACCGCCAGCTTGCCATCGACGGCCGTGACCTGGAAAAAGTCTTTGTCCGGATCGGCGTCGGCCGCGACGGGATCGATGTTGCTGGTTACTTCGGCATGGCCATGATTCAGCGTCAGCACGGTGGCGGTGGCAGTCGTGTTGCCGTGGCTGTCGGCGCCGATGGGCGAATCGGTGACCGGCGTAAAATCGCCCATGTCATAGTTCAGGAGTGCGAGAGCGTATGCGCCCGTTACTCCAGCATCGCCACTGACGACGACGTAGTACGTTGTGCCGGCTGTCACATCCACATTGATCTTGGCCGGCTGATGAGAATCGGACTGCGTTGAAGCGGAGCCAACCTCCGTAGTCGTGACGGGATTTGTAACCGGCTGACCGTTGGAGTCCGTGTTGATCGTTTGGACGGAAATGTGCAGAACGCCGCTGGCGCCGGAGATCAAGCTGATGTTTAGCTGGGCCTTTGTGGGAGTGACTTGAAAGACATCGACGTCGCCATCGGTATTAATCGCGCTGCGGACTTTGGCAAAGCCGTTGGAAATATCGATGTTTTGCGCCGATGAACCGACAACTTCAGGCTGGCCATCGGTGGTGGAAACGTCATGCGGCCAGCCCAGATGCAGCCCGGCATTGATGGCGTTGATGACCATCAGCGGATCGATGGAGCTGAGTTGACCGTCGCCACTGGCGTCGAGAAATCCGGCAGCAGCCCCTTTCACCTCCCCTGCGAGCGTCATGGGGGCGAATTTGGCATGTAGATCACCGGAGCCCTGGGCGTTGAGGGCATTGATGTCCATGAGAACGTCGGCCGCGGTCAATTGGCCATCGGAATCGACGTCTGTCGGGTCCAGCGGATTTTGCCAGGGACTGTCCGCCGTCACGCCGGCGAGCAGGCACCGCGATTCGAGTGCCTCGTGGATGCATAATCGCTTCAAGAATTGAGACTTTTGCCGGGAGCGCATTTCTCTGTCTCCGTGTTGAACCAAATCACAGTTCCCACATTGGGTATATCAGAGCGGCCGACAATGGCCCACCCAATTGCCTCGTTTTCGGACAGCCGTGGGGAGCCGCCTTGCCTAAATTAGCTATCTATCCACGGCGCATGACGACCTTGCATCGGGCAGCCCCCTTGCCCTAAATATTGGGACGACGGGCGAGGCAGCGTGTCACGCCCGATGTGACGAATTTTTCGCTTTCAACTTCTGTAATGGATGGCGAGCACCGATGATCAAGCGACGTTTATTGGAGGCGGTTTGCGCGGCTGCGATTGGGACCGTGTTGGGATTGAACGATAGCCGCGGTGAGACGAACGCGGCGGTTCCTGTGGCTGGCGGCCTGGCGGCGATTGGGCCGGAGAATTCGAAGCTGCAGTTTGTTTGCGCACATGTCGGGGCGAAGCCGGACCCGCGGAAGGGCGGCTTTGCGAAATTCAGTGGCAAGGCAGAGGTGGATCCGGCCGCGAAAAGTTTGAAGTCACTCGCGCTCGACATCGACACGACTTCGCTGTGGACCGAGTTCGATATGCTGACGACGCACCTCAAGAGCCCGGACTTTTTTGAGGTGCGGCGGTTTCCGAGCGCGAAGTTCGAATCGACCAAGATCGAGCCGGCGGCGATCGCGGGCAAGCTGACGCTGCACGGCGTGACGAAGGAGATCACGATTCCGGCGACGATTACGGTCAGCGAGGCGGGCGTGCGGATCGCAAGTGAGTTCACGATCAATCGCCTCGACTATGGCATCAACTTCGATCCGAAGAAGGTGGAAGATAAAGTGGCGCTGACGGTCGTTGTTGGTGAAAAGCCTTAACGTTCAGTGATAGAAGCTCCAATTCCTCGCCGCCACCGGCCCTGCGCCGGTGGAGCGACGTCTGCAAGCTACCATGCCGATCCTAAAATCATCCCACCGCGGCGCGGCGGGATGCGGAAATCAACTTGGTAAGTTCTGAACTCGCTGTAGCGATTAGTCATGGCTCCGCCGACGCAAGGTCGGCGGTGGCCAAGGATCGTCAAAACTTGGGACTACTGAGTGACGCAAGCCATTGGTCTCTTAGGCGAGATTTTTGGAGCGGCGGCGATTGTTGCGCTGTCTGTAGCACTTGCCATTGCTGCCGGCGGGTCGCGATTGATTCGCTCGGGCCGCGGCAGCGATTTCGTGTTGCCGTGCGCGTTGGTAATCGGCTTCTTCGCAGGCTACTTAATGCTGCCTCGCTCGTTCGCGGCGCTGGTGCCGCAACCGAATCAGCCGTGGCAATGGCTGCCGTATTTTGCGGCCATCACCGCGATTCTTTCCGCGTCGCTATCGCCGTTATCGCGGCCGGCAGCGTGGATTTTCCCGTTGGTCGTGTCAGCCTGCATCGAGGCGGCGGTTTTTGCGCCTAGTTGGCCCATTTTTGGGCTGACGCAGCGGCCCCTGCACTTGGTCGTCGCTTTGTATCTGGTCCTCGTGGGTGGACCGCTGCTGTACTTGCCAAGCAAGGTGGGCGAGCGATGGTTATTGCCCTCACTCGCTCTCAGCGGGGCGATTACGGCCGTAGTCGTTGGCGCAATGGTTAGTACACGCCTCGCTGGGCTGGTCGCCGTCGCAGCTGGTGCGTTTGCTGCTGCGGCGATTTTTAACACGCGGTTCATCAAAGCTAGCGACCGCTCTCGCCGTTCGGTGGTTGCGGTCTTCGCGATTCTTGCTGGTGGCAGTGCGTGGCTGGCGTTCACCGATCCTGATCCGCCGCGGTCGATACTGCTGTTTGGGCCTCTGTTGCCGCTGCTGTTGTGGCCTGTCGCGGTGATTCGAGTCCCTTCCGCTGGTGGTAAGATAGGTTAAACTGAGGAAAGCTTACATTTCTTTGGTGATGGCGAGCGGGGAGCGTGAGTCCCCCGGTAGTTGCAGTGACCGGGAGGTTTACGCCTCCCGCTCGCCGAAAGAATGGCGAACGCCGATACGCGCCGTGCGGTTCACGACCGCCGGTTGGTCGGCTAAAATTCATGGTTTCCGCGCCGGCGGACCGATTTAGGGCCGGGCGGATCAGATCATTCCGCGATCAGCTTTGGAGTAGCAGCGGTGCAGACGACGATTTCGGCCCGCCACGGTCATCTGAGCCAAGCCTCGCAAGACAAAATCAAGGAAAAGGTCGAGGTTATCCGGAAGTTTTTTGATCGGTTGACGGCGATTTCCGTCACGGTCGATCTGGAGCACGAAGAGCGGGCGATTCTGGAAATTCGCGCGCGAGCCGAACATCACGACGAGTTCGTGGCCATCGCCGAGGCAGAGACGGTTTTCGCGGCGCTCGACGGCGCCATCGAGAAGATGGAAAACCAATTGCGGCGCTCCAAGGAGCGCTTGAAGGAGCATCGGGCGATGGGCCACAAGCACTTGGAACCGCCCGTGCCGCCGGTGGCCTCGTGAACACTGCCTCATGAATACTGCGTCATGAATACAATGAATGCGGCCGCCGAAAACCGCCGGCTGGCCGCCTGGGAAATGGAACAATGAAATTCTCTGACTTTATCAATGTGGCGTCGATCAAAGCCGATCTGGCGTCGGATGAAAAACCGAACGTGATTCGCGAGCTGGTCGAATCGCTCGCTCAGTCCGGGGCGATCGCCGCCGAACAGGTGGAGGGCATCGTCGGGGCGATCATGAAGCGCGAAGACCTCGGCAGCACGGGCATCGGCCGTGGCGTCGCGGTGCCACACACCAAGCATGCCAGCGTAGAGAAACTTGTCGGCACCGTCGGCATCAGCGTGGAAGGCGTCGATTTCAATAGCCTCGACGGCGACAAGGTGCATCTGCTCTTTTTGCTGGTCTCACCGCCGGACCGGCCGGGAGATCACCTGCGGGCGCTGGAAAACATCTCGCGGCAACTCCGCGACGACAGTTTCTGCCGCTTCCTGAAGCAGTCCCGCTCGGCACAGGACGTTCACCAGCTTCTGGAAGAGGCGGACAACAATCAGTTCGTCAGTTAGCCCCTCTGAGCACCGGGCGTCTTTCTCCCACCCGGGCTTAAGTTCCAAGTTTCGCGTTGATTTGTTACCGTCTTTAAGCGGCAACGTGAAACCTGGAAGAATGAAACCTGAGGCCCTGTTCCCTTGGACACCACCGCTACACGTTCGGTCATCGTCGTAAATCCCCAGGGATTCCACGCGCGGCCGGCTCATTTGTTCGTGAAATTGGCCGGTTCGTTCCCATGCCAGGTGGAAATTGTCAAAGGCAACGAGACGATTAACGGCAAAAGCATCCTGGACTTGTTGACGCTGGGGGCCGGAAACGGTACGACACTGGTCTTACGCGCCAGTGGTCCGGACTGCGAAGCGGCTGTCGAGGCCCTGGCCCAATTGATCGAGCAAGGCTTTGGCGAGATGCCCGGGCCGGGTGAAAAATGAGCTCGCGAAAAATGAGCCTAAAAGTGACCCCATTCGCCCTGACGCATATCGCCTCAGCCCGTCCGGGTTTCACAATCTGCCAGCCTGCTACCACCGTATTTTCCCATTTTTGCCGCGGCGAGCTTCACTCTCCGCATCTGTCTGGTCTTCCCATCGCTCTCGCTCGCGCCTCGCTGCCACGCCGCCGGCCATCTGCCGCGGCCAAGGCACTGACCCAGTTGCGCGGCGACTTCGCGACAGGGCGAGCAGCCAGCCCCAAGCGCCGGTATGAAAGCGCCATTTGCGCTCGCCACCGGTCGCCGCGGCCACACCCTTACGTACAAGAAAGAATCGACTGGAATGAAAAGCGAAATGCTGATCAACGTATCGCAGCCGGAGGAATGCCGGATCGCGATCGTTGAGGACGGACTGCTCGAAGAGCTGTATATCGAACGGGCCAGCGCGGACAACTACGTCGGCAATATCTACAAGGGACGCATCGTCAATCTGGAGCCGAGCATCCAGGCCGCCTTCGTCGATTTCGGCGTCGGCCGCAACGGCTTTCTGCACATTAGCGACGTTGAGCCGCAATATTTTCGCCAGGGCGGCTTTGATCCGGGCGAATCGATGGGCTTTGGCCGAATGGCCGATATCGATGTCGGCGAGGACGAACCGGTAGAGGTCGGCGCCGAGGACGGCGGTGGCCAAAGGCAGGAAGACTATCCTGACGATCGTGGGCCGCGCGATCGGGGGCCGCGCGATCGGGGGCCACGCGACCGGGGTCCGCGCGATCATGGCCCACGCGATCGGGGTCCGCGGCAAGGCGGCGGTCGGGATCGCGGCCCCAATGACCGAGGTGGGCCGCGGGCCCAGCATCGGCGTCCGCCGCGCGGTGGACGGCCACGGTTCAAGCCGCCGATTCAAGAGATTTTTCGCCGCGGCGACGAAGTGCTCGTGCAAGTCATTAAGGAAGGCATCGGGACAAAGGGGCCGACGCTCAGCACCTATATCAGCATTCCCGGCCGCTACCTGGTGTTGATGCCGGCGCTGGGTCGCGTTGGCGTCTCGCGCAAGATCGAAGACGATCATCAGCGCCGCGTGCTCCGCGACATCATGCTGGAGTTGAATCCGCCGAAGGGTTTGGGTTTTATCGTTCGCACGGCCGGCCAGAATCGCACCAAGAAGGAATTGTCGCGCGACCTGGCCTATCTGCTGCGGCTGTGGAAGGTCATCGTGCGCCGTCTGAAAAAGAGCGAAGGGCCTGGCGGCATTTACGAAGAAAGCGACATGATCATTCGTACGATCCGCGACATTTTCACGCAGGAGATCGATACGATTTATATCGACGAACCGAAGTCGTTCGAGCGGGCGAAGGAGTTTTTGCACCTGGTGATGCCGCGGTATGTCAATCGGCTGCAGATTTACGAAGGCCGCGAGCCACTGTTCCACAAATACAAGCTGGAAAACGAAATCGCGTCGATCTATCAGCGGAAGGTGCCGCTGAAGGCGGGCGGGTCGATTGTGATCGATCAGACCGAGGCCCTGGTGGCGATTGACGTAAACAGCGGCAGCTTTCGGCACGAGAACGACGCCGAAGAGACCGCGTTTCAGCTCAATATCGCGGCTGCCAAGGAGATTGCGCGGCAACTTCGGCTCCGCGACCTCGGCGGCGTGATCGTCAACGACTTCATCGACATGCGGCACGAGCGGCATCGTCGCGGCGTCGAGCGGGCGCTGCACGACGCGATGCGCCGCGACCGCGCTCGCACCAAAATCCTTCGCACCAGTCCGTTCGGTTTGATCGAAATGACCCGGCAGCGGATTCGGCCGAGCCTCAAGCGCAGCGTCTATGGCGATTGCCCTTGTTGCAGCGGCCGCGGAGTCGTTAAAACGCCCGAAAGCATGGCTATCGAAGTCGTCCGCATGTTGGCGCTGGCCAGCCAGCAGCCGAAAATCTCGCGCGTGACGGTCCGCGTGAACGACGAAGTCGCAACGTACCTGAACAACAAGAAACGCCGCGAAATCATGCAACTTGAGGACGAGGCCCATATGCTCGTCCAAGTGTTGGGCAGCGAGTCGCACTTTCCGGAACACTTGGAAATCGAGTGCCGCGACGCGGAAGGGCGGGAAATTACGCTGCCGAAGTAGCTATCGACGAGTTTCTGGCATGCCGATTCCCTCGCTCACGGCTGAAGGCTATCTGCCCGATGGCGTGCATGACTGCACCTTGAAGGAACTCGGCGAGCGATTTGGCGTTTTCCAACGAAGCGATGTTCGTTGCCGCCTCTTTCGACGGCTCGAAGCGTTTGTGCAGGACGCAGCAGCAACTGGATTTCTCACCGCGATCATTGTGGATGGGAGCTTCGTAACCGGCACTGATGCTCCAAATGACATTGACTTAATCCTCGTTCTGAAAAGTGGGCACGATTTCACGGCCCCCACGCGCCCATTCGAGTACAATATATTGTCGAGACAACAAGTTCGCCGACTTTATCGATTGGACATGCTGGTTGGCGAGGAAGCCAGCGCGGAACTTGAGCGGCAAATCCAATTCTTTGGTCAGGTTCGTGAACGCAATGACATCCGCAAGGGATTGTTGAGGGTACGCCTATGATTCAAACCGATGTTGGACTTCGTCAGACGATCGATGTTATCGCAAGCATGTATCTCGCCCTTGCCGAGCTTCATCAGCGCGTTGCTCCCCAGAATTTTAGGAATTATTTAATCATGGCTGAGGGGCCAGTTGAGGAGATCCGCCGCGCTCAGCGAGATGTCAACAATTATCTCGGCGTGGCCGACCAATTCGCCTCCCAGTCAGAAGTTGACCGCCAAGCTGGCTAATAAACGTCGATTTTGATGATTGCGGTAAGCTCGTCAGGTGTTCCAGTGTCCAGCGCCAACTCGCCTCGGCGGACAAGTCCCCGTCCTCGACTTGCGGGCCGTCGCCACGCATCTATAATTCATTCGCGGATCTTGAATTTGCCGGGAGTTACAAGCTCCCGGAGCACCGGGACCAGGTTTGGTCACGGCTAGTTGCGTTTGAAAGCTACGCCCCCATGTGGAATTGGTTGCGAAATATCTGGCTGGCGGTTTATACGGTTGGCCAAGGCCTGTACGTTACTGCGCGGTACTGGTTTATCACCTATCGGCCGGATCGCGGGACATTTACTGAGCGGTTTGAGTATCCCGAGAAGCCGGTGCCGGTGGCGGCCCGTTACCGTGGCTTTCATCGGTATGATCTGACGACCTGCATCGCCTGCGACCAGTGTGCGAAGGCCTGCCCGGTCGATTGCATTTACATCGGCAAGGAGCGGGTTGAAAACGGCAAAGGTTTTAAGGTCACAGGGTTTACAATCGACTACAGCAAGTGCATGTTTTGTGCGCTGTGCGTCGAGCCGTGCCCGGTCGATTGCATTTTTATGGGTGCCACGCACGACCTGTCGTGCTATAGTCGCGACGGATGCATCGTCGATTTTTCCCGGCTGCCGGTGGAAATCGGCTGGGGCAAGACGACGTTGAATCCGACGGCGGTCGCGGAGTCGAAACTCATTGCCGAGCCGGTGCACGGCGGGCCGAATCAGTAATGACGAAACGGTAATGCTAAAGACTCGACAATGGCGTACAAGTGAGTATTGTGACGGTAGTGAAACATTATTAGGTAAGTGGTGAGTTTGTGATTGGCTGATCGTACTGCCGAGGTTGTCATGGGGTCGGACGAATACAAGCCGGAGCGGTTGTTCACGATCGACCAGGCCAATGCGACGCTGCCGCTGGTGCGGGCGATCACCGGCGACCTGGCCACGCTGGCGAAAGATGTCGTCGAGCGGCGACATCGGCTGGCGTTGCTCACCTCCGGCCGCGATCTCAAGCTGGGCGATCCGTACTCGGACGAATTGGCTCAGATGGAGACAGACCTGGAGCGGGACGCGATTCGGCTGCAAGGCTATGTCGATGAGCTGCGCGAGTTGGGCGTTGAGCCGAAGGGCGCCGTCGAAGGTCTCGTCGATTTTCCGTGCCAGATGGACGGCAAGCTCGTGCTTTTGTGTTGGAAGCTCGGCGAGCCGGAAGTTTTGTATTGGCACGATCTCGATTCGGGCTTTGGTGGCCGGCAGCCGTTGACCGCGGGTAGCGTCTCGGGCGGTTACGGTCACGACGACGAGTCGTATAACGATTAGTCGTGCGGCAGTTTGCGGAACGCTACAGAGGGTGTTCCCTACAGCTCCTGGCCAATCTGAAAGACCTCTTCGGCGTCGAGCACGAGGTTGTTGGCGGTGAAGAGGCGCTCAATCGCCGCTCGGTGGATTTTCATCTTCGTTCCGCCGACGCCAATGGCACCGTAGCAGATGACGCCGTCGCGCTCCTTCGCTTTGTCCATCGCTTCAATGCCGCCGATGCCGGCGGGAGGCACCGCGTTGAGGTCGATGGCGACCTTTAGCGACGTACGCTGTCGGCGAACCGCGACGGAGAGCAACTCAACGCCTGCGGCGCCGGCCGCAATGACGACTTGAGCGCCGTCGATCGTTCGGCTGATCTCGTCGGCGGACGTGCAGCGTTGCGGGGTCAATTGTGCGGCCGCAATGTGCTGTTTAATTCGCTCACAGGCCTCGGCAGCCCTTTCAACGGATCGCGAGGCCACGCGTACGTTCGCTCCTTGACGAGCCAACAGCCGAGCGGCCCGCTCGCCGACGGGACCCGTGCCGCCGAGCACGACGGCTGTCGAGCCGCTAAGGCTGACGTGTTTGGCCGCCGCCAGGACGGCGGCGGCAGCGGTCGTGTTCGCGCCATTGGCGTCGAGCAACACGGAGACGCGCATGGGGCCGAAAAATGCCTTCGTGGCGGCGGCGAGCAGTTCCTCGCCGATCGTAACGCTCGAGCCGCCGATAAAAATAGCCGTCTGCGACAAATCCTGCGGCGCGCGGGTGAAAATTGCGCCGTGAACGAGGCCCTGAACATCCGCCGGCTTCACGCCGCCATATTGCAAAAGCCGATCGACGCCCGCATCAGTGGCGACGACCGCGTCGAAGACGCTGGCGTGCGGATCGGAGTCGAGCTGGATGAGGATTTTGGGTTTGGGCATGGTCGAGTGCGGAGCGCGGAGTGCGAAATGCGGAATAGGGCACGGAGACTCAACGCATTTGACGCGTATAAGCCAGCCGGATCAACGGCGGTGCTGCAGAAAGCTGCGCCGGCAATTAGGACTTTTTTTCAGGCAATTTTCGCGCGAGACTGGTGAGCTGGTCGAGCTCTTTGCGGATGTCGGGCCTGCCGCCGGGTTGGCAGCGGTCGAGGATCGTCTTCGATGTGGTCAGCAGATCGGAATAGACGTCTTTGTAAGGCCCAAACGGCCGGTCATCGTGGCTGAGTTCGGTGACAATTAGCCTGATTTGCGTTTGCGGCTCGCTGGAGCCGCGGGCCGTGTCGGTCAGACCGAGAATCAGCGTGCGCACGTTCTGGGCGTAGAGGTCCGCGTCCTTGGAATTGTCGGTATAGGGCAGTTCGTGGCGGCAGCCGAGCGCGATTAGCAGCACCAGCACCAAGCGCGCGAAGGTAATGAATTTCATGAGAAAACAAAATGGCGTGCGAGTGTCTTAGTTGTCCACACTGGCCAGACTGCCATCGGCCTGACTCAGCAAGTTGATCCAGTTGGTAACGTTGACGTTGTCGTTGATGAAGACGACGGCGCCATCCGTCATGCAAACTTGAACGCCGCCGGGATGATGGCTGCGGGCCGTTTGAAAGGCATGGTTGCCGCCGCTGATACAGCGGAGATCGCGGTCGTTATTGGGCGCATCGCACTGACAGGGATTGTCCCAGCGGGTGTTGTCGAGGGCGTTGCCGTTGGGCACCCGCGGAATGCGCGTGGGAGAAGTAAAGTCCTGTCCGCAGATATACGAGCCGACTGCATCGGCCCAGGCGCCGCGCTGATCGCCTGCACGCTTGCCGGCGATGATCTCGGCGACGGCCACCGTATTGGAAAGGCCGTCGGTGATTTCCGGGAAGCGAGCGCCATAAAATCCCATCGCATTGAACGGCCCGACCAGGCCCGGATTTTTGAGATCGGTGCCCGACCAGGCATTGCCGGCGCCGTAGTTGGCCCCGTAATTGCCGCGCGCAAAGATGGCGGGCGCTGGAACCGTGTACTTGACGCCGGGCGGATCGCTGGGGCATTTGAGCAGCGGCAAATCGACACTGACGACGTTCTTGTTCGCGCCGTCCATCGCCCGCAGCTCCCTGAAGTCGTAAATGGCAAATAAGTTTTGCTGCTCAACAAACGGCAGCAGCAGAATCAGCCAGTTTTGTCCCCAACTGTTGCTCGATGATCCGGTGATGTACGAGTCCTTGTAAGTGAAAATCGCACCCGGCGGCAGGCGATTGAACGTGTCGTGGTAGTTGTGCAGAGCCAGGCCGAGATTTTTGAGATTGCTCTTACAGCGGATGCGGCGGGCTGCCTCGCGGGCTTGTTGGACGGCCGGTAGCAGCAGCGCGACCAGCACACCGATGATGGCGATGACGACGAGCAGTTCGACGAGCGTGAATGCAGCTAACTGGCGACGGTTAACTCGCATGGCAGAACTCTCTGAATGACAGAAGGTCAGGTGGGCCGCGCTAGACGGGGCTGAGAGAGGCTTATGAAGCGGCGCGAAGTCTATCAACTCCTAATGAAGATTTGAGGAAGTTGTGCCCATCATGGTGCGCGATAATTTGGCCCGGTGCAAGCTGAGAAATCGTGCGGTGGAAGCAGTTTGCGATCTGCGCAGGGGCGCAAGAAAACCGGGAGCAGGTTTGCTCCCGGCTGATCAATTTCGCATACCGAACACGGCTGGTCGGAATGCCACAGAGGGCATTCCCGACAGATTGGACACCGCGACGGAAGACCTTAGAACCCGCGGAAGGGATGGACGGCTTTTTCCTTGCCGGCGATCATTTCGTCGGCGGTGGGCTTGCCCTGCATCGCGCTGGAAATGGCCAGCTTGGTGGCTTCGTAGTTGTATTGATAAATCTTCTTGTCGTCCTGGGCTTCCCAGTGGATGAAGACGCCGCAAACGATGACGAGATCTTCGGCCTTGTTCTTCGGAATTACGCCGGCTTCGACTTGATCGGCGACGGCTTTGGCGACCGCAGCCTGAGCGGGACCGAACATCTGCACGGCTTGCTTCGCGCCTTGGATCGAGACTTTCGTGATCAACACCGTCGCTGGTTTCACGGCCAAATTCGGTGCGAGAACGGCGAGCAGGTTCGAGTGGCCTTTGCTCTGACGGGCCAAGGCGTTCGCAAAAGCATGACCGACGGGGCCGTCTTTGTCGCCGATGAGCAGATCGATGTGAGCGATTTCATTGCCTTCGCCGACGAGAGCTTCGCCGATGTACATGGACATGGATTGTGTCTCCAAACGAGTGTTTTGCCGAAGTTATGCGTGTCCAGCAAGGTATCAAACGGCTGTGCGATTGCAACCACCCGCGCGGCCGCGGCCGGGCCACAATTGAGGCGCCGAATTTGCCGCCAGCTTGTTTGGCCCCCGCCGCACTGCGATACTGCTCCGCGGCTCTCTTTTCCAAAACCGCGGCGGCTGATAACGGCCAGTCCGCAAGTTTTTCTGCCATTCATTTCCGCAGGTGTCGGCATGTCAGCGCTTGCTCTTATTGCGCCGCTTGGCGTCCTTCTGATCTCGTTCCTTGGTTTGCCGGTAGCCACGCCCCCGGCCAAGGAAGAGCCGCTAATGGCCCGCGTCGCGCCGGCGGATTGCGTGGCCTACGCCTCGTGGGCCGCGCGGGCCGAGCCGAGCGCTCGCAGCAACAATCAAACGGAGCAGCTTCTGGCCGAGCCGGAAGTGCAGACTTTCGCCGCCAACTTGCAACAGAACATTCTCGGCGCGGCGATCGCTGCCGCGAAGGCGAACGGAGCGCCGGCCGAGCAAACGGAAAAAGTCGCCGCGGCGATCGATCTGTTCGTGCGGACGGTGTTCACGCGGTCCGGGGCGGTGTTTATTACGCGACTCGAACCGAATAACAACGGCGTCGATGTCCAGGCGGGCGTGCTCATCAACGGCGGCGACAGCGCGGCGCAGCTCGAGCAATCGCTGACCGACTTGATCGTGCTCGGCGGCGTGCAAGTCAGCCAGGAAACGCATATCGGCTACCGCTTTCGCAAAATTTCGCTGCCAGCCGATGAGCCGCTCGACATCGTGTGGGCCGCCGTCAACGGCAATCTGATGGTCGGCGTTGGTCCGCGGGCGATCGAGGACATGAACGCCCGCATCCAAACGGGCAAAGAGCCGGCGTGGCTGACACAAGTCAAGGCGAATTTGCCAATCGAGCGGCGATCGACGATCTCCTACGTCAACCTCAAACGGTTGATGCAGAATTTTCTGCCGCTGGGCGGGGCGGACGCGGAGAAAGTTGTTGCGGTGCTCGGCCTGAAGCAACTGACTTCGTTTCAATCGACCTCGGGACTCGACCAGGTTGGCATGAGCAGCCGCTCCCTGCTGGCTTGGGATGGTCAGCCGCAGGGAATGTTCGCGCTGTTTGATGACAAAGGCATTTCGGCCGGCGATTTGAGCCATATTCCGGCTGATTGCTTAACGGCGGTCGCGCTGTCGTTCGACTTGCGAAAAATATTCGACTTTACGCTCGCGGCCATGAAGCAAATTGAGCCCGAGGCCGAAGAACAGGCGCGACAGTCAATCGCCATGGCTCAAAACATGCTCGGCATCGACATCGCCGAGAGTTTGAGCGCGCTGGGGACGCACTGGTCGCTGCACGTGCCGACGACTGACGGCGGCGGAATGGCGACCGCGCTGGTTGTCGAAGTCCGCGATCAAAACAAGCTGCTCAATCTTGAAAAGACGCTATTGTCGCGATTCACGACGACGACCGGCGAAATTCAAGGCATCGGCCGTGTAACCAAGACGCCGTTCGGCCGCTATTCGATCACAAGCCTGACGATGCAGACACCGCTGCCGTTCGTTCCGTGCTGGTGCATTGCGGCCGACAAGCTTGTCGTGGGAATCAGCCCCCAGGCAATCAAGTCGGTGCTGTCGCGACAGCCGGGGGACAAAAGTTTGGTGGAGCTGCCGGAAGTCGCGTCGCGGCTGTCGGCCAATAACGGCACAGGTGGGCCGCTATCCTTGTCCTTTTACGACACGCCCAAAGCGTTCGCGGGGATGTATGGTCAGTTGCAGATATTCCTGCCGATGATCAACGGGATGGCGCAACAAAACAACGTGCCGTTCAATCTGGATCTCGCAGCGCTGCCGGCGCAGCGGACAATCGCCCGCCATTTGCGGCCGAGCGTCACGTCGGTCCGCCGCAGCGCCCGGGGCCTGGAGTTCGAGTCGCAGCAGACATTTCCGGGAATGAGTGTTAGCCCGGCAGTGACCGGTGTGATGGTGGCGCTGCTGCTGCCGGCTGTGCAAGCGGCCCGCGAGGCAGCCCGGCGGATGCAAAGCGCCAACAACATCAAGCAGCAGCTACTCGCTCTTCACAACTATCACGACACGTTCGGCACGCTTCCGCCGGCTTACACGACGAGCGCGGACGGCAAACCGCTCCTTTCATGGCGCGTCGCGATTCTGCCGTTTATTGAACAGCAGGGATTATTCAATCAGTTTCGTCAGGATGAGCCGTGGGACAGCGAGCACAACAAACAGCTCATCGCCAAAATGCCGACGGCGTTTCGTTCACCCAACAGCAACGCGAAACCTGGCATGACGAATTACCTCGCGGTCGGCGGCCCGCATGGCTCGCTTTCGAAGCCCCCCGAGCCAGGCAGCAAGACGGGGCGGCGGTTCGCGGATTTCATCGACGGCTTAGCAAACACGATTGCCATCGTGGAAGCGACGGACGCTTTAGCGGTTGAGTGGACGAAGCCAATGGAATGGATTCCCGATGAAAAGGAGCCAATGAAAGGCGTGCTAGGCATGCGACCCGGTGGCTTCCTGGCCGGACTTGTCGATGGGCACGTTGAATTTATCTCCAAGGCGATCGAGCCCGAAATGCTGCGGCGGGCATTCAGTCGTGACGATCGGCTGCCAATTACATGGCCTGAGTAGCCGCGAAATAAGTGACGGGAGATCGGCAAAGCACGAAGCACGAAGCTCGAAACAAGCACGAAGGATACAAAACTCAAATTCCCAAACCTGAAAAATGCTTGGAATTTCGTGCTTGGAATTTGTTTCGTGCTTCGGATTTCGGATTTTGAGTTTCTGTCGGACTACTGCTTCACCGGTTCCATGATGAACTTGACCTTCGGCGGCGCGGCGGCGTCCTTGGCGGTGAGTTTTTGCTTGACGTAGCGCTGCGGCGCTTTATCGCCGGGGACGGTGAAGTTGTCCCCTTTTTGCAAGATCGGCCGGTCTTCGATCATGCTGCCGAATTGCCGGTCGGCGCCGGCGGCCTGGCAGGGGAACCAATGACCCTTGTTCTGGTCGTCGGTGAGATAAAACTCCGGATAGGTGTGACCGGGAATCCACACGGCGCGGGCGGGAATTTTGCTCGCCCGGCACATGGCGATCACGAGCGACGATAGCTCCTCGCAATCACCCTTTTCCGCTTTTAACGCGGCACTCGTCGGTTTGATCTCCTCGGCAAATTCATATTTGATATTGCCCCGTACCCAATCGAAGATCGCCGACGCCTTATCCCAGGCTAATTCCTTGCCGGCCGTTATTTCAGCCGCCAGCGATTTGATTTTGGCATCTTTGCTTTCGATGTACGGGCTGGGATTCAGAAACCGAATGATCCCCGCCGGTGGGGCCTTTATTTGATAAACGCTGGTCTCGCTTGGCGCTTCGATCCGCCGCTTCGTGATCTCATACGTGACGACAGCCGTGGCTTGCTCGCCGGGTGCGAGCCGCGGAATGAAGACACTCATCTGCCTCACGCCGGGCTGGCCGGGGGCGGCTTCGAGCGTTCGATACGAAATCTCAGTGCCGGGCGATTTGTCCTCGGCAATTTTCTTGAAGGTCTGCTCCGGCCATTCCATCGGCACGGGCAACGTGGCCCGAACGCTGCTCATCGCTCCGGTCGCCGTTACAACAACGCCAAACCGCCACTGCGAGGTCGATTCGGCGCCGAGGGTAATGCCGCGCTCTTCCGCGACGGCCGCCAGCGGAAAAATGAGCAGCGCGGCGGCACAAACAAACGATTGAGCTTCGGCAGCCATAATTCGCAAGGTCGTAGCCAGCGGAAACTAGCGATGAAACGGGGCTAATTCCATGCTACTTCCACAATCGCCGCTCTGCTTGGTCTTTTCCGCCCGTTGCGCGGCGGAATTTGCGAACTATTCTTCGTCTTCCATCTCTTCCAAGAACTCGCCGCTGGCCGCGAAAACGCCAATCAGCGGCTTTTTCTGAAACGTCACCGCAATGTCATAGGTGGGCGGACCCTCGGCCGTGATTTCGTTCAGCAGGCGGACCTTGGCCTGCGGATATTTCTTGTTGAGCGCCGCGGTGACAGCAGCCGGCAAATCCTTCAGCGTAATTTCGCGATCGATGACGCGGATGGGGCCCTTCGGATCGCATGTGATCCAGATTTTTTGATTGTTCAGCAGGATGTGAACGTCAACAAACGGCCGATTGTCTTCGACGCCCAGTGCTGCCGATTGCGGCTTGGCGGCGGGAAATTTTGTCATCACCGCATTCATCACGGCCTTCGGAACCTGACTCAGCGGCAGTGGCTGAGGCTCGGAGTCATCGGCAAAACCGACGGTAACCGCGGCAATAACCCCAACAAGGGCCAGCCAATGGACACGATAGCAATTCATACGACACTCCTTTGTCTGCCGCGAAGGATTGCAAAACGGCCGAAAGCAGGCCATGCCAGTTTTCGGCCCAATTGGGTTAATTTTCAGTCGGCATTCCGCAGGCGGAACTCAGCCGCCGGTTTGGCGGCCCCTTTGGCCGACCAAAACAGATTGACCCAACGCTGGACGGCTTTTTCCTCGGGCACCTTAAAGCTATCTCCCTTTCCAAGGATCGGGCGATAATCCTTGCAGGCGCCGAGCTCGACCTTGTCGTCTTGCATGACGCACGGATACCAGCTGCCCTTGGGGCCCTTGGGCTGCTTTGGTTTCTTCTCTTTGGCGGCTGGCTTTTCTTCTGGGCCGTCCGCGTTTTCGTCCGCGACGGCGGGAGCGTCTTCCAGATAAAACTCGGCATGGCAAAAATCCACCGACCACACCATGCGAGCCGGGATCTTCGCCGCGCGGCAGATCGCGACGAACGTGGCGTTCAAGTCTTCGCGGTCGGCCTTGCCGTCACGCAACACGGCGAGGACCCCTTTGTTCTTGTCCTTGGGATTCGGCTCGTACTTTACCGTCTCACGGACGCCAGCCTGAATCGATTTAACCTGCTGCCATGCTGAGTCTTTTTCGTCCGTCATTTCCCGCGCCAGGCTGCGTACCTTCGCGTTGGTGGCCTCAATCAGTGGGCTGGGGCCGAGGAATTTTTTGATCTCGTTCGGCAGATTTTTAGGAACGACGAGGCCGTCAGTGTTTCGCGGTGGAAGCTGCTCGTGCTTGGTAACCTCGAACGTGATGAAGCATTCGGCCGTGCCGCCGGCAGGAATTTGCGGCGCATCGAAGACCATTTGCTTAAGGCCGTCGATCTGCCGGTAATTATGCCGCGGAATGCCGGGCGAAATTTGCTGACTGGCGACCTTCACCTGCTGTTCAGGCCAATCGGCCGGCACCGGAAATGTGCCGACGACGCTGTTGCAAGGCCCAGCGGTTGCCCGTACGGAGATCCCGAATTCCCATTTGTGCGTTTGGACGTCGGGCGTTTTTTCGGCCGGCTTACCTGGCTCTTCGATCGGTGGCTGCGCGGCGATGAGATACTGCGCTGCAACGATCAGCGCGGCAGTGGCAAAATGAGTCCAGGCGAATCGGCGGAACATGCTTCCCTCACGGCTGCAAAAAGCCGATGCCGCTCAGAAAAAGCGCGGCATTCAGGAAAGCATAAGTCGCGGCTTAGATCGCGACTGCCGCTCCGGTGAATCGTTATACCCTCACCCTAACCCTCTCCCAGCGGGAGAGGGGACGGTGAATCCGTTAACTCGACTTATAACGTCGGCGCGATTTCGATCGGCCCGGGCATGACCTGCGGCGTTGTCGGCATCATCATCGTTGCTTGGGGGCCGCCCGGTCCGCACGCTGGCGGCGGGCAGCAGCGATCGCCCCGGTTGAACCAACTGCTGCCCGAGCTGCGGCCGCACGAGCTGCACCCGGCAAGGCTCGCGATGGTTACAACCACTCCCGTCAGCAATAGCAGTTTTTTGCTCATGGCATTTCTCTCCCGCGGAGCTCAAGTTCTGAGTTGCTTCCGCTCCAACTCTAGGCGCGCCGGCGTGAGGTGCAAATGCAACCGTTGACTTTTGGCAACAGGCGGCCGCGAATAATCGCGGAAAATAGCGTTCCTGCGGCTTATGCAGGAGTTCGGCGTTGTTGCTTTGCCGCACGGACGTGTGATGCACTCAACCGCAACAGTCGAGAAAATGCTACAGTAGCTTGACGCCGTCTTGGATAGTGCGCCGAGCGAGCGCGCGGCCCGTGCGGCCGTTAAATTCGTTACCAGCGGAATATCTTTCTCCATGACGCGGCAACCGGCATTTCGTCTGGCTGGCGCTGCGTCGTGCCTGGTGTGGCTCGCGGGCGTTTTTGCAGCCGCGGCAATTTATGCCGAGGACGTGGCCAAAAGTGGCTCGGCCGAAGCCTCGCCCTCCCAAAAACAGCCACAGCAGGTGTGCCGAACTTTCCGCGTTCGCGACGAGGATCAAGTCTGGCTGGTCAGCACGCGGCATTTGGGCTGCTACATGGGCGGCAAGAACTGGCCGACGTATCAAATCTGGCTCTACGAAAAAGGAACCTGGCAGCCGCGGACGGAGGCGGAGTTTTTTGCGGCCGATTCGGCGGAGATTGTGACGCCGCTGTACGTTCACGGCAATCGCGTCAATGCGAACGAGGCTAGCAGCTACGGCCTGAGCTTCTATTTCGAGTTCGTCGGCAAGCTCGATCACGAGCCACCGGTGCGGTTCGTGATTTGGTCGTGGCCCAGTGATGAAATCAAGGGAAATCTGAAGGATGTCCGAGCGAAAGCAGATCGTTCGGATTACGAGGCGTATTATCTCGCGTGTTTTCTGGCCCGCATGAAGCCGGAGGTGCATGTCGGCTTGCTCGGTTATAGCTTCGGCGCCCGAATCGTTAGTGGCGCTCTGCATCTATTAAACGGTGGGGCCATCTTCGGTCATTCTGTCTCCGCAGGCGAGCATCCGCAGTTTCGAGTCGCCCTCTGGGCGGCCGCCGAGCACAACTATTGGTATCAGCCGGGGCAGTTTCACGGTCGAGCCCCGGCCGCGGCTGATGCCTGGTTCATCACCATCAACTGCTGTGACCCGGTCCTTTCTCGTTATCGTTTCCTTGACAGGTGCAGTAACGCCGACGCGGTGGGCTTTTCAGGCATCTATGGCCGCAACCTATTGCCGCCCGATGTGAACGCACGGATCGAGGAAGTCAACGTCTCGAACATTGTCGGCGGCACGCACGATTGGCGGGCTTATCTATATTCGCAGTGGATTCAGGACCGAACGCGCGAGTACATCCTCTGGCATCCGCTGTTTGGCAGTGCGTCAGAGAAGAAGGCCATGGCGGCCGTTGCGGCTGAATAGCGCCGCTTCAAATGGCCGGCACGGGCTCGCGTTCGGTGGCCCTCCATAGCTGTCCGCAAGCTTTGAATCCGCTACGATCTGGGCAACATCTGCCGGTACTCCGGCCATCCCATTCGCTCGATCGGAGCAGCGTATGCGTCTTTGTCGATTCCAGCACAACGGACAGGCTCAGGCCGGTTTTTACGACGACCAATTCGTGGTTCCGGTAGCGGCTGCCGCTGAACTCCATGCCAAGGCGTCGTCCGAGAAGCTCGGCGCATTAACGGGCGATAATTTGCTCGATTTTTTGCCGCCGGACGGGAAGCATTTCGCGGCGGCGAAGAAAATTGCCGATTGGATGGCCAAAAGCGCGGACGCGATCCCCGCGGCGACGAAGTTGGCCCACGATTCGGTCGAAATCCTCGTTCCGATTCCGAATCCGAGCAAGCTATTGCTCTTGGCCGGCAATTACAACGAGCACTTGACCGAAGGCGGCGGGGCGGGGACCGAACGAGCCGAAACTTTTCCATACGTCTTTTGGAAGCCGCCGACCACGACTCTGATTGCCACGAACAAACCCGTGGTCATTCCCAAAATCTCGCCCGACCATATCGATTGGGAGTTGGAGCAATGCATCGTCATCGGCCGGCGGGCGCGGCACGTCCCTGAGGCCGAAGCGCTGAAGTACGTGGCGGGCTACACAGTCCTCAACGACATTTCGGACCGCCAATATCGTCCCAATCCGGGCCGCAAGCAGCGCGGGAACGACAAGTGGTTTGACTGGGAGCATGGCAAGTGGCACGACACGTTCGCTCCGTGCGGCCCGTGCATTGCTTCGGCCGATGCGATTCCTGATCCGCAGAAACTGAAGATGAAATTGACACTTAACGGCAAAGTGAGACAGGACGCCACGACGGGTCAGCAGATTTTTCCCATCGCCGCTGTGGTGGCCTTTATCAGCGACATCGTCACGCTGGAACCCGGCGACTTGATCTCGACGGGAACGCCGGGCGGCGTGGGCAATACGACGGGCACCTATCTCCAACGCGGCGACAAAATGGAAGCGTGGATCGAAGGGATTGGGACGCTGGTTTCGCCGGTGGTAAATGAATAAGAGCGAAGGTAGTCCCCTCGCTCCGCGAGGGACAGATGCGCCGAGACCGTCTCCATCCAAAACGACGTCAAACACCAGTTAATGGCATCGCTACGATCAGGCCCTTGCGAAGCAAGGGGCCTACATTAGGCAAACAACTTCGTGACCGGCTCGGCCTTCACCAGCTCTCGCGGCTGATTGAGGTGGTTATAGACGATGGTATTGGGGTTGATGCCGACGGCGTGGTAGATCGTGGCGACGACATCGATTGGGTGCGTAGGGTTTTCCAGCGGGGCTGAACCCGTCGCGTCGCTCTTGCCATAGACGAAGCCGCGTTTGATGCCGGCGCCGGCGAGGACGGCGGTGTAGCAGTAGGGCCAGTGGTCGCGGCCGTCGTCGCTGTTGCCGTTGCCAGACGTGCTGACGCCACGCTGCGGGCTGCGTCCGAATTCGCCGAGGGCGACGACGAGCGTTTCGTCGAGGAGGCCGCGTTCGTCGAGGTCGGCGATGAGCGTGGAGAGGCCGCTGTCCAGCATGGGCGCCGACTGGTTCTTCATCCGGGCGGAGAGACCGACGTGAACGTCCCACGAATGGTTGTCGCTATTGGCGACCTTCGGCCACACGACTTCGACCACCCGCGTCCCGGCTTCGACCAGGCGGCGAGCGAGCAGGCAGCTTTGGCCGAACGTGTTGCGGCCGTAGCGGTCGCGGATCTTGTCCGACTCTTTGTTGAGCGAAAACGCCTCGCGAGCCTTGCCCGACATGATCAGACTGAGGGCCGATTCGTAATACTTATCGAGATCGTACTTGGCGACGGCCTTGTCGATCTCCGGCATGCCCTGATTGATCATGTCGCGGAGGCGGGCGCGGCGATCGAGCCGCGTTTCGCTCACTTCGGGCCGCAGCGTGAGGTCATCGACCTTAATGCGGTCGAGCTTGTTCATGTCCATGTCGTCGCCCGGCGGGAACAGATAGTACGGGTCGTACGCGCGGCCGAGAAAGCCCGCGGTGCCCGACTTGTTGACGACATTGCTCTCTTGCAGCGGCCGCGGCAGCATGACAAACGGCAGCATCGGCGTCGTCGGCGGCTTCAAGCGAATGATGTTCGAACCGAGATTGGGAAAATCCTTTGGCGTCGGCGGCTCAAGCTGTCCCGACGGGCTCACTTTATCGGCCGTATAGCCGGTGTGAAACTGATAGATGGCCGCCGTGTGATTGAAGAGGCCAACGGGCGTGTAAGCCATCGAGCGAACGAACGTGAACTTGTTCGTGACGTCGTTGATCTTCGGCAGCAGCTCGGTCACATCCATTCCGGGCGTTTTGGCCGGAATGCGTTTGAAAACGCTCTTCACGTTGTCCGGCACATTGTCCTTCGGATCCCACAGATCGAGGTGACTCGGTCCGCCTTGCAAATAAACGAGGATCACGCTCTTCGCGCGGCCCCAGCCGGGAGCGACGGGCGCGGCCACCGGCGTGGCGGCTTGAGCCGATTGCAGCTTGAGCATGCCGCCGAGCGTCAGGCCGAGAAAGCCCGAGCCGCCGACGCGGAGAATATCCCGGCGGGTAACGCCGAGATGCGAATCGCAGAGGTCCTTGCCGGGCTGGCCAGGAATGCAGAGCATCGACATGGCGATGTCCTTTTCGATGTGGTGGGAGAGCAACACCAGTGTGGCTGTGTTTTGCGAAGCATAACACGGCCTCTGGCGCCACTTGCAGGCGGGAACTGGGCGTAAACTGCCCAGTCTGGTTACTTGCCGTACTATACCGCCCCGGCAAAGCCAGTGTCAACTTTGCTGTCGGGGCTAGCGGCGGATATCGGCTGGCGGCGTTCCTCGACTACAGCAAATCGACCGCCATCGAGGCCCAGTTAGCACTAGGTCCACTTTGGGCTGGTTTTCGACGACTGGGTTTGGTAAACGCACGCGGCTTATACGTGGGGCAGGCATCTTGCCTGCCATATTCTTCGCGGCAGGCAAAATGCTTGCCCCACGGAGTCGCCCATGACACGTCGCATCTGGCTCAAATGCCTTGTCTGGTCCGTCGGCTGGTTGCCTTTGGCTGCCATCCGGCAATTCGTCCGCGCCGACGAGCAACAAGCCACGCTCAACGAACTCCTCCGCTCGATTCTCAAATGCCGCCGCCCCGAGGAATTCGCCTATGTCAATCTCGTGACGGCCAAAGTCGATTCCGGCGAGCTGCCACCCGCTCTTGTTCTCAGCATGATGCAGTGGGCCCGCAAGCGCTCCCGCCAAGAGGTCGAAAATCATCGCCGCAACACCGACATTCCGTTTCCGTACTTTCAACAGGGCATGCACCTTCGCGCGGCCGAAATCGGTGTCAGTCTGCCCGAATTTACGACCGTCATAACACCATAGTATGAGCGTGTTAAAACGCACGCCTTGCCCAGGATTCAAGGCCGACCGCGGTAATCTCCGGTGAGTTTCCGGGTATTACTGCTTTTGACAGCTGGCACCGCAAAAATCCCTGCGATTACGGCGTTTTGGAGTCATTTTTTCTCTTGCGGCGGCCTTGCCCCCGGATAGAGTCAAAGCTGTCCGCGGCGCGTGTTGCAATTTGGCAACAGCCGATTGTCGAACACGAAATCGCTGCGGATAAACCTCTCCCAACGGCCAAAGCCATGCCTGCCCGCCACCATCACTCTGCGGAAGTCGATGAGCTGCTCTTGAACGCGCGGCTCCGCGACGAGCTGGAGCCGTTCCTCGACGAGTCGGTACACATCCTCGACTGCCGCCGGCTGCCGACCTCCGACGAGAACGAATTCCTTGAGCAGATGCTCGCCTGGGAGCGGGCGCCGGTGCTGCCGATCGCCAAATGGTTTCAGCCGGAGCTGGCGCTGCCGCATCCCGATCGGCTGACGGACGCCGAGCTGCATACAATCCTCACCGAGACGATTCAGAAGCTGCATTCGCAGCGGATCGTCCTCGACTTCACCGATCACTTGAGCGATCGGCAGTTATATTGCTTGATCCTCCGCGATATACTGCCGTCGCCTGAGAAAAAGTTGGATTTGCCGCGTAACCATCTGCATTGGCATTTCCTCGACGACGAGGCCCAGCCCGAAATTTGGCTGATGTTCTACGCCTCCGACGAAGAGCGTGAAGTCTGGGCCGAACAAACCGGCCAGCCGCTGCCGCCCAAGAAGAAGCCGCCGCACCCGCGGCGGATGCCACGACGGCCGGCATAGCGTTTGGAAAGGCGATGGGCGGCTCAGCGCGAGGGGGTCGGGAGTCGATTGCGGTATAACTCTCGCCAGCTGGATAACCGTTTTCGCAATCGACTCCCGACCCCTTCCCTTCGGATTGCGGCGGTTGGCGGCTCCTTCCTATTGAGCACTCCGTCTTTCGAGTGCCGACGACTCACCGCGCTCGCCAATCGGGCATATAATTGGTTATCTCACCAGTTAAGTGCTCAAGTAGATTCCATGCCCACGCTTCTCGAACCACTTCCGGCTCCGCTTCATGAACTGAAGCCTTACAAATCGCTCCGCAACGAGGAACTGTCCGCGCGAATCGAAGCGATTCGCCGCGAGTTTGGCCCCCGACTCATGATTTTGGGCCATCACTATCAGCAGGACGAGGTCATTGAGCATAGCGATTTGCGGGGCGACAGTTACCAGCTCAGTCAGATGGCGGCCTCCAGCCGCGACTGCCGCGTGATCGTTTTCTGCGGCGTGCATTTCATGGCTGAGACGGCCGACATTCTGGCCAACCGGCCGGAAAAACTAACCGAGCGCGGCGGCGAGCGAGTAACGGTCATTTTGCCCGACATGGCCGCCGGCTGCTCGATGGCCGATATGGCGGCGATCGACCAGGTTGAAGCGGCGTGGCAGGACCTGGGCGAAGTAATCGACACCAGCGACGTCACGCCGGTTACGTATATCAACTCCGCCGCGAGCCTCAAGGCTTTCTGCGGACGGCATGGCGGCATCGTCTGCACATCGAGCAACGCGCGGGCCGTGCTGGAATGGTCATTCAAACGCACGAAGCGAGTGTTTTTCTTTCCCGATCAGCATCTGGGCCGCAACACGTCGCTGAAGATGGGCATCACCAACGATCAGATGCCCGTGTTCGATCCCTACAACAGCGACCTCGGCGGCAATAGCGAAGACGCAATCAAAAACAGCCGCGTGATCCTCTGGAAAGGCCACTGCTCGGTCCACCAGATGTTCCGCGCCGAGCACGTGCATTTATTCAGGGAGCGGTATCCGGGAATCCAGATTCTGGTGCATCCCGAATGCCCGCAGGAAGTGAACGATCTGGCGGATGTGTCGGGGTCGACGAGCAAAATCATTCAAACGGTCGAGAAGGCGCCCGCTGGAACGAAATGGGCGATTGGCACCGAGCTGCATTTGGTCAACCGGCTCAAGCACGAGCATCCGGAGCAGGAAATTCATTTTCTCTCGCCGGTCGTCTGCATGTGCGCGACGATGTATCGCATCGACCTGGCTCATCTGTGCTGGAGCCTGGAAAATTTGGCGGCGGGGCGGCCGGTCAATGTGATCGAAGTCGCTGATGAAACGGCGCGGTGGAGTTTGGTGGCGCTGGAGCGGATGCTGGAGGTCAAATAGTGGGGCAGGCATCTTGCCTGCCGGTCTTTCATGGCAGGCTGGAAGCCTGCCCCACTGAATTACTTCTTATCGACTTTCCGGCAGTAAGCCACCTGCTCGGCCACGCTCTTGATCTCATCCTTGAGCGACTTACCGCCGCTCGATGACGCGGCAGCCGGCGCTGCAGCTTCATCAGCCGCGGGTTCTTCTACAGTCGGCTCTTCAGCGGCTGGCGCAGCTTCTTCTGCCGGTGGAGCAGCGGCGGCCGCGGGCGCGCCGCCGGCCGGTTTTTTGCCGCGGGCCATTGCCAGAATCTGCTCCATACTCATGCCTTTGCCACCGGGCGCGACTTTCGCCGGCGCGCTAGGGGCCGGCGCACTAGCCGCCGGCGCGGCCTTCTTCGCCGCTGCTAGCTTTGCGGCAGCCGGTGCCGCCGCCGCTGCTGGAGCAGCGGCGCCACCTGCGGGAGCCTTGCCACGCGCTGCGGCCAGAATCTCCGCCATGCTCATGCCCTTGCCACCGGGTGCGACTTTTGCCGGCGCGGCGGCGGCTGGCTTAGCTTCCGCAGTGGGGCCAGCGGCTCCAGCGGGTTTACGCGCAGCGGCCAAAATGTCGGCAACCGATTTGCTCGCCGTAGCGGCCGGCTTGGCGGCAGCTGGCGCTTTCTTCTCGGCTGCGGGCTTGGCAGCGGTCGCTGCTGCCTTCGCAGCGGGTTTTTCCTTCTTCCCCTCTTCCACCTTCGGCGGCGGCGCGGGAACAACCTTCAAAAACGCCGGATCGATGTCGTACCAGCCGATGTTGTTATAGCCGTCGAACTCGACGAGGGCCCGGCCGCTGAAGTTGACCGTCTTCACGGCCCCGGTCAGCCCCTTGAATCGCTGCAGTTCGGGCCGCGATTCATCGACGACGACGTACTTGTCGGTGTAGTCTTTTTTCAGCTTTTCGATGTGCTCGAAGATCACGGCGGAGAAAGGGGCTAGGGCTGGTTGGGTTGGACTTAAGCAGTGGAGCAGCGATATTGTCGAGTTGCAGCGGCATTTCATCAAGGCCGCCGCGAAGGGCCTTATTTGCGCGGGATGGCGGCCAGCCCCCGGTCCTTAATGTCAAAGCACCACAGGCAATTCCAGTCGCGGATGTAGAGGCAGCCGTTAGCGACGACCGGGTAAGCCCATGTCCTGCCATCTGGGCTCTTCTTTTTCCCTTCCACGTCTTCGACTGCTTTGCGGCTGGTTGGGCCATTGGGCGGCGTGAAGCGGCCTCGTTCGCGGTATTCCTCGGGCGTCGCTTCGACGAGCGCAACCTCGCCAGGGGGTGTTTCCGCATGGACGTAGAGCATTCCGTCGGCGTAACACAGCGAGCCGACGCCGACGCCGCGCGACTGCCACTTCGGCTCGCCGCCTTTGGGATATTCGACGCACATCAGCCCAGCGCTATTCGTGCCATATAAGTAGCCGTTGACCTCAACCGACCCGCCAATCGCTGTCGGCAGCTTGGCATTTCTATAAACTTCTGCAGCTTCCACGGCGTTACCGACACGTTTCAGCCGGACAAACCCTCCGCCGCCCTTGGCCGTTGAACCGTAGACACTGTCGTTGCGGCTGACCGGAGTTGGGATATTTGGGAAATCCTTGATGATTCCGGTATAGCGCCACAGCTGCTTTCCGGTTTTGGCATCAATGCCCACGAGTCCTTTGGCGAGAAGCTGGACGTACTGCTTGACCCCTTCGGTCTCGACAACAATAGCAGAAGAATATCCCGCATCGTCAGCTTCGGAGGCGGCAAATTTCCACACGACTTCGCCGGTTGATTTTTTCAAGGCCACCATTGTGGCCTCGGCGCCGCCGGGAGTGCAGACGACCACGTCGCCATCGACGAGTGGCGATTCGGCGTAGGCCCAATAGCCAGTCTTGCCGCCGAAATCGCGCTTGAGGTTTTTGGTCCAGACGATTTTGCCGCTTTTCGTTTCGAGGCAGGCCAGGTCGCCGTCGGAACCAAGCACTAAAATTCGCTCTCCATCGACAGTCGGCGTCGAGCGCGCGCCCGGATAATGGGCATTCTGATTTTCGCCAACCTTGCCAACTCGCGACGTCCAGATCGTCTTGCCGTCGGCCACGTTCAGCGCCTGAACGAACTCGTCATCCATGCCCTTGCTGCCCGTGACATATAGCCGATCGCCGACGACGGCCGGGCTGCCGTAACCCTGGCCGAGTTCCGTCGATTGCCAAAGTAGCTTCGGCCCGGCCTCCGGCCACTTCTTTAAGAGACCGACTTCCTTCGAGACGCCGTCGCGATTCGGCCCGCGCCACTGCGGCCAATCGGCGGCAAGTGAAACGATCGCGAGGGTTACACAAGCGAAGAAAGTGAATAACCAGTGGCGGTTCATGAGCCTTCTCCTGAGGAAGTGTTAACCGACGATTGTAAGGGCTGAGCTACGGGCGAGGAAACTCCCACTTGGACAAACCGGGCGCGGGCCCGCAAGCCGCTTGGGCCGACTTGATGACCATCGCCCAACGCAGTGCATAAAAAGCGTCGAAATGCTACGATAAGTGCAGGCGACAGGCGTCAACTCCCTCCCAAAAGCTGGCCTTCAAAACCGGCTATAGCGCTTCGCCCGAACATTCCCGCCTCACGCTTCCTTCCGCATCCCGGAGCAGAATATAGAATGCCGCGCTCATACTGCCGTCTCACCGCAATCATCCCGGCCTTTTTCGTATTTATCCAATTGGCAGCCGCAACGGATTGGCCCACGTTCCGCGGGGCCGATCGCACCGCTGTCTCTAAAGACGTGGGCCTGCTTACCGAATGGCCCGTCGATGGCCCGCCGCTCGTCTGGAAGGCCGAAGGCACTGGCCGAGGATATTCGAGCCTGGCTATCGTCGGCGATCGCATTTTCACAATGGGCGACGAAATCTCCATTGGCGGCGGGGATCCCGCAAAGGACAGCGACGAATACCTGATGTGTCTCGACCGCAATAGTGGCAAGCTGCTCTGGAAAACCAAAACCGGTCCGGCTTGGGACAAGGGGCAGCCGGATTGGCAAAGCTCGCGCAGCACGCCGACTGTGGACGGCGAGCGCGTCTATGTCCTCACGGCCGAAGGCGTGCTCGTGTGCTGCGACGTGAAAACGGGCGGCAAGCAATGGCGAAAAAACCTGAAAACCGATTTCGGCGGGAAAAAGGCCGACGGCTGGGGCTATAGCGAATCGGTGCTTGTGGACGGCGACCAGGTTGTCTGCACACCGGGC
Source organism: Pirellulaceae bacterium (assembly GCA_036496265.1). Classification (GTDB taxonomy): domain Bacteria; phylum Planctomycetota; class Planctomycetia; order Pirellulales; family Pirellulaceae; genus CAYLLN01. Next base: position 28,587 of record DASXLL010000162.1, read on the forward strand.
GGGACACAAACCACGATGGCCGCGCTCGATAAGCGGACCGGCGACGTAAAATGGAAAATGGTCCGCGACGATGACATTGGCGCGGGTCATGCATCGATCGTCGTTTCCGAAATTGGCGGGACGCGAGTCTATGTGCAGACGACTGGTCTTGGCGCGCTTGGTGTGCGGGCCAACGACGGCAAATTGCTGTGGTCGTATACCATTGATAAGACGACAGCCGTAATTCCTACTCCGATTGTCCGCGGCGATCTGGTTTTCTTTACGGCTGGTTATAAACGGGGCGGCGCGCTGCTCAGGCAATCTCCCGATGGAGCCGGCGGCATCAAGATCGATGAGATCTATCCGATCAATCCCGAACTTAGCAACAAGCACGGTGGTGTGGTCCTCATCGGCGACTATATCTATGGGGACAGCGATTCTTCGGGAGTTCCATTCTGCGCGGAATTGATGACCGGCAAAATCGTGTGGAAAAAACGCGGCTCGGGTAAAGGCAGCGCCGCGGTCTGCGCCGCGGATGGTCATCTGTATTTTCAATTTGCCGATGGCACAGTGGCCCTCGTCAAAGCGACGCCTGACGATTACACCGAAATCAGCACGTTTAAAGCGCCCGGCAGCGGCGAGCGGCCCAGTTGGGCGCATCCGGTCGTGCTCGATGGACGGCTATACATCCGCGAGAATGACGTCATCCTTTGCTACGACGTGCGAGCAAAGGGTTTGGCGCTTAGATCGGGTGGAGGCGGCAAATAGCGATCGCTGACGACTCGCTATTTTTGACTTTCCTTTGGAGCGCCCAATCCCTTCGCAGGAAGTTCTACAACGATCTTATCATCCTGTCCTCCAGGCAATGCTGTAGGCTTTTTTCCATCGACGATTAGTTGCCACACATCCACACTGAGCTGTTGTCGCTCAAGATTCGTATCCCAGCCGACCGCCAATCCGTCACTACGATAGACAAACGGCATGTATTGGTTCGTAATCCACTTGACCGCTTCATCGTTAGTCTTGAAGAGCATCTGACCTTCTTCAACCACTCCGCGCGTGATGCCATTGTGCTTTGCCCAGTGGTTGCCAGGACCGGGGAAGTACAGTCCAAGGCTGCCATACCACCGCTCCCGGCGGGGTGTCATTTCGACAAATCGCGTGGCGCCCTCCCAAGTGTAGGACCGTTTCAGTCCGTTGCCGGCCGTAATCACTATCGTGCCCTTCGGTGTTGTGGCTGTGATCTTCATTCCCGGTGACATGGCCACTTCATTTTGAGCAGGGATCGGCGCATCGCGCCCTACCTCACGTTTGGCCTTCTCTGCAGCCTCTTGAATTAGCTTTTCAAGAACCTTGTCCTGAGAAGCGTCTGCTCCTGGCGGCGACTGCCCTAGCACGGTCTCGCCGCATCTGAAAAACAACAATGAAGTTATAAATCCAACTCGTATCGAGAGCGAGATGAAGCGACAACGCATCCGTTTAACCTCCACAGTGCAATTCATTGGGCCAACTGAGTTCCCTGGCAATGGTGCATTTCGTCGATTTGCGCCGCCTCGTGCGCTGTACTACTTACTGAAACATCGGGCTCTCGCGTTCGCCGCGCGAGAGCAAAAAGGCGAGGAGGTCGAGCACTTCGTCTTCGTTCATCGTGTCGAGCAGGCCATTGGGCATCATGGAGGTTTTGCTGGGCTCCATTTCTTCGATGTCTCCGCGGCGGACGCCGACGAGGCCGCTGGGGTTAAGCATGTCGGTGTTGATCTGGTAGCTGTCGCCGTGGAGGTTGATGATGCGACCAGTGACGATGCGGCCGTCGGTCGTGCGAATCATCACCGCTTGATATTGATCGCTGACGACCTTGCTGGGATCGACGACCGATTCGAGCAGATCGCGGGCGCTGAAGCGCCCGGCGAGGCCGCTGAGGTCGGGGCCGAATGAGCCGCCTTCGCTGGCGAAGCGGTGGCAGGCAAAGCAGTTGGCCGCGCCGAACATGGCCCGGCCGTGATCGAAATCACGCTTTTTGAGGCCGCTTTCGACCTTTCCGAGCAGCTCATCGAGCGTCCACTTCTTCACGAAGGGTCGTGACGGAGCGACTTGAACGTTGGCGGCGGCTTTTTCGGCCTCGGCAAGCTGCGCCTTGAGCGCTTTAACGCGCTCGGTGTCGCCTTGGCGCTCCGCGCGAGTGATATCGCGGGCGATTTGCTGCGGGTGCGGCTGGACTTCGATCAGTGAACCGAGCTCCTCTCTCTCTTTCGGTGTCAGCGAATCGACGGCGTCGTTTTTCATGTTCGTGAAGGTCCCGCGGAGGCTGCTGCCGCCTTTGTAGTTGGCTGACTTAATGAACCAGGTGAAATATTCGCGACGCTGGTCGAGCGTCCAGCCGGTTTTGAGGTTGCGGAGATTGCGGGCATAAGCGATTTGCTCTTCCTGCGTGGGCGCACTCGCCAGCAGCTTGAGGGTTTTGCCGACGACATCCGGCGCATGCAGATAGACGAGCAACTGGCAGAGGTCGTCGTTCAATGCGGGCGATCCCTTGGCGGGGAAAAGCGGATTGAAGCGGGCAATTACCTCTTCGCGTTGTTTGGCGTCAGGGCGGCCGAGGCGGTCGAAGAAGACGGCATAGACGCGGAGCAGATCGAGCCGCTGGCTGGCCGAAAGCTTGTTCCAGTCGAGCCGCGCGAGTGCGGCGAGAATATCGCCCTTCAGCTTTTCATCGACCGGCGGGTATTTGTCCTTGTCGCTCGAATCAGCGACGCCGTCGTTTTGCTTTTCGAGGGCATTGAGCGCGCCGCTGGCGCGGTGGAACGGATCGCTGCCGCTGACGCGCGAGAGAGCCAAGAGCGCTTGGATCGATGCTTCGGTGTCTTTCTCGGCTAGCGCCTTGTTGCGCCAACTTGAGGGATCTTGATGCTCGATGGCGACACGGGCCGCATAACGCAGGTAGCGGTCGCTATTTCCAAGATAGGGCCACGCGGCTTCGACAGCCGCGGGGTCCTTCTTGCCGTGAAATGCTTCGAGCTTTCGCCGCGTGGACCTCGCCGTAGCGGCGCTATCGACCGGCTTCGATTCGGCGGTTGATTCTTTGCCCGTGTATGTCACGCGGTACAAGCCGGACTGGGTCGAGCGGCCGCCGATGGCGAAATACATGGCGCCGTCCTGCGGCCGAACGACGAGATCAGTCAGCGGCAGCGGCGTGCCCGTTACAAACTCCTCGTACGAGCCTTTGTAGCCCGCGCCGTCCGGTTCCAGATGCACCGCATAAAGTTTGCCGTAGCTCCAATCGCTGATGAACATTGCATCTTGATATTTGGCGGGGAATTTTGCGCCGTAGCCGAAGGTCACGCCGGTTGGCGAGCCGGGGCCGATGTTGACGGCGGGCGGCAGCGTGTCCGGGTAATAAGGCGGCCACTTGCCGGCACCGTTCCGCCAGCCGAAATCGACACCACTGGCGCAGAAGCAAACTCGCGTGGGCCGATACCAAGGCGTGTTGAAATCCCATTCCATATCGGCGTCGTACGTGAACAGATCACCGTGGCGATTGAACGCGGCGTCGTATTCGTTGCGGAACCCGACGGTGTTGACAACCCAGTTTTTGCCGTCCGGATCGACTTCATAAATCGTTCCCCCCGGCCCGAGCATGCCCCGCATGAACCCGTTGCCATCGGGCATCCGCGGCAGCAGATGATCTTCGCCCCAAATCGGCGGCACCCGGCTGGCCGAATAATTGGTGATCTTCGTTTGATTGCCGCAGACGACGAACAGCGAATTGCCGCTCGGCGAAAGCAGCACCGCATGCGGCCCATGCTCACCGCCACCGCCTTCCAGCGCGTGCAACAGCTCAACCTTATCGAGATCGCCGTCGCCGTTATCGTCCGTGAGACGATAAAGTCCGGATGCGGTGCGGCTGTTGATCACGACGTAGAGGCTGTTGAAGGCCCAGAGGAGGCCTTGAGCGCCGCTGAAGGTGCCGGACGTGCCATCGGGCCAGGTGTAGTCGAGTTTGATCGGCTCGACTGTAACGTTGGGCCGGCCTCCGGCCGGACTTGGCAGGCTGGAAGCCTGCCCCACGGCGGGCGGTGTGACGCGGAATAGGCCGGCGTTGGCCTGATCGGAGACGATGAGCCGGCCTTTGTCGTCCATGCACATGCTGACCCAGGAGCCTTCGTCGCGCGGCACGCTGTAAAGCAGCTCGACGCGGAAATCTTTCAGCACCTTGATTTGATTCACGGGCGTCGCTTGTGGCGTCTTGCCGTCGTCTGCTGGCGGTTCATTGCGGGCTTTGCCTTTCCGGAATTGGCCGGCGGCGGGAGCGGCAAGTAACAGGACTGCCAGGAGAGAAAAGAGGAGGCGGAGGGAATGGTTCATGGCAAGGGGCGGGTGGGTAAAGACCGGCGATGGTTACCGGAAGGCGTGGTGATAGGTCGAGTGAGTCGGTAACAAAGTATCAAAGTACACCAGCCGCGGACGGCCTGCACGCACCCCGGCTGCGAATCCCTAGCCGCTAAGTGATGTATTGTACAGTACAGTCGTTTTGGGTGGTGAATTCCGTAGCGCGTATGCATATGCATTTGGATTTTTTGGCGGGTGCATAATTCGGAAGTTGTTGTCGCCGAAGCAGATACGATATATTTGTACATGCGTGGTTATGCATGATATGCATGAACCCCGCGGGGCGGGATTTTTTTGTTTTTTGCCGCAAGGGTCGGTATTGGGGGCGGCGAAAGCGCAGTGGAGCGACCGTTTAGATGCGCGAAGCCCCTGAATTATTGGGGCGGGATCGTGGGGTGCAATCAAGCGTAAGAATCAACCGCGGATGACGCGGAGAGCGCGGATCATTCAAATCGCCATACGGCGTGAAATTCGCTCCGGTCAAAGTTTATTTCTTCTGCTGCTTCTGGAGGCGATCGATTTGCTCGGCGATGGAGATGGGGTCTTTTTCGGCTGGCGTCTCAGCGCTGGGCGAGCTGTTGATGCCGGGTGGCTTTGGATCGGAAGAGGCATTGGCCGTCGGCTCAGCCGAACGCAGCCCTAGGAATTTCAATTGTTGATCGATTAGTTCGGCATTGAGATTGGGCCGGCGAACAAGCGGCTGTGACGGAGACTGCGGCGCGAGCTTTTCAAGGTGATTTCTCACCATGTCGCGACCGGCCAGATTCCAAATGACGTTGAACATCCGCGATAGGCCGTCGGCGACTGGTTTTTCAGGTTCTTCCTTGAGCATGAGCAAGAAGGACGCGGCGATGTTTCGAACCTGCGAATCGTCACCCATTATTGGGTCCGTGATCGAGCGCAGCTCCGCCTCGTCGAGCGACCGCGCTGCCTCAGCCAAAGACAAAATCCATTTGCTCAACCAGCCGTCGCCCGAAAGCAACGGCTGATAGTCCTTGCGGAATCCATCGGCGGTTAAAAGCTGCTGGTCTTGTTGAGCCGCGGCTGACTTGATCGTCGAATTGTCTTTCAGGGAACTGATGACCAACTCGCCGATTGGTCCGATGGCGAGCGATTTTGCGGTATTCAGCAGGCTCGTCGATGGAATGGAAGACTCGGTGGCCAGGTCGAGAATCGCATCGCGCCCGACCGGCCAAAGCCAGCCATCTCGGGGCACGAGCCGGCGATAAACCGACAAACTAGGCGCAAACACAAATCGACCCGCAGGCGAGTTTGGTTTTAGAAAATCGGCCATCTTCCAATGGAAAGGCTGCCACGGCAGCGAAAAACGCTGGTTATCAAATTCGTCGTCATCCAAATCAAAAGCCTTGGCAATCTCCGGAGTCCAGAGATCGGTCAGTGACGGAGGCGACCAGCGGCTGACGAGCTTGCGCAGCGACCGCACAGCCGCAAGCTTCTCTGGTTCCTGGCCGCCTAGTTCCATCCAGAACAGGGCTTCATCGCAGGCGTATTCGAGCAGCCCTCGGAACGGTGAATCCGCGTCGTAAGTCGTCGCCGCCGCTAGCTGCAGTTCAATTTGGGCCGCCTCGCGTTCCCAGGCTTGAATTTCGGTGCGAATCGTTAGCCGTACCGTCGGCTCGTCGCTTCCTTCTTCCAGCAATTTGCTCTCTAGCAGGATGGGCCGGCCGCTTTCCGCCTCGATTTGGCAGACAGTCGGAGTTTCGCCTCCAAGCCGCAACTTCAACACGCCGCGCTGGAGATCGCAGGTGACGTCGCCGTGGCGAAGAAGCGACAAAATGGTTGCCGCGTCGATCGCGAATTCGAAGTGATGCAGTGCGCCCCTGCGATGGGCTCCGATTTTGCAATTCAGGCCAAACTTGCAATAGAACGGTCTTTCTCCGTCGTCCGTTTTTTCGTTCAGCCCAGTTTCGGATATGAGGGAGGTTTGAATTCCTCGGGGCTGCGGAAGCGTCAGCTTTGTCCCGCGCAGCGGCGCGCCGAGGAGCAACCGATCAGGATAAAACACGGCGAATTGGCCGTAGATGGGCTTGTCGTGAGCATCTTTCGCCCAGAACGAGACGGTTGTGCCGCGGTTTGGCCCCATGACGATTTTCACGCTCACTATCTTGATGTCCGCGTTCTCAATTGGCGGCATCGGCATATCCAGCTCGTCGCAAGCTTCTTTGAACGCGGTGTTGCTTAGCGATAGCTCAAGCACGATATCGTGCTCTGTTTCGCCGCGCGACCAGCGCTGGACCCAATCGCGAAATGCCAACAGACATTTTTCTTCAGCCGTGAACTCTTCGAACAGCGGCGGGGCTTGTTCATACTCGCAAAGTTCGATTTTGATGGACACGATTTCGCGGCCGTCGTCGGTCGTTTGCGTATCGGGACCGCGATTGATTTTTACGCTTGAATAGCGGCCGGATTCGGTCAGCTTCGTCTTGAGGCGATCGATCAGGCCGCTGTGGAAAGATTGACCGGGGCGGAGATTGAGGTATTGCAGGATTCCTGCCTCGGAGTCGCGATTATTCCCCTCGACGGTGATTTCACCGATCTCAGCGCGCGGGCCCTCGTCGTTGATTGCGATTTCCAGAGCCGCGGTTTCGCTGTTCGGCTCGGTGATGATCTGCACGTCGAGCGACGGCGAGAAAAATCCCCGTTCGGCAAACGTGTCTTTTAACTTGTCAACGATTCGTTGCTTCGTCGCTTCGTCGAAAGAAACCGGCCGGCCTTGGTACCAGGGCGTGCTCTCGCGACCTGCGGGTTCTGTGATGACTTTGATGAGCGTCTTGCCGTCTACTTGCTTCCAGCCGTCAATACGCACGTCGCTGCAATTATGGCGCGGCCCCTCGGCGACGCGAACGACGATCCGCTGCTGCTGCTCGTCGAATTCGGCTGTTGCTTTTGCGGCGGAAAATCCGGAATGTGAATAACCCAGCAGGGTCGTAGCTTCGATTGCTCGCAGATAACCGGGCAGCGAGGATTCAGGATGACCGGCGAGAATGGTGTCGAAGTCGGTCCGCAGCGCCATTTGAATGTCGTTGACGGCGATTTTTTCGGCGCCTTCAAAGACGATTTGATCCGGCTCGCGGAGGCCGGGCGGCTCGGTGGCGGAAACCGCGCTGCAGTTAACTGCGCAAAAGGTTGCAACGATCCAGAGACAAAAAACAACCGTTCGCATAACCGGCTCCTTCCGTGAAGCAGGGCGGCGAGGACCGCAAACAGCCGAAGCTGGGCGCAATAAGACCGCGGACATATAGCGAAATTGGCTGTTTTTCGGAAGCGACGTTGCTGTCGCCGGCGGGCATTCGTGCATTTGGCTTACTCGATCGGCGCGGCTGGCGTCATTTAGTTTGTAGCGAGTAGGCAAAATTTGCCGATAAGGGGGACGCTGCGGAGGCCGGCGCGCGGGTTTGCTATCGCTTGCGCTCGCTAGCTGGCTTGGAAAGACCGAGGCGGAGCCTCGGGGTAGTGCGTTCCGAGGGAGGACCCTCGGAACGAGAGTCATAGCCTCTAGCGAGGCAGGAACGCCACAGAGGGCGTTCCCTACAGAGTTTTTGGTCAGCACGGATGCGATCAATCAGACAACCACGATCCTGCTTGTTGCTAGTAGTTCTGCTACTGGCCAGCAGCAGTGGCTGCGCGCTGTGGCCGGATCGCATCGTGGAGCCGCAGTTTCATAATCCGTTTCCGCAGATGTATAAGGTGGCGGTGCTGCCGTTTTTCAACCAGAGCGCGGAGCCGACGGTGGATGGGGAAGCGGTGGCGATGGCGTATTACAACGAGCTGCAGGCGATTCCGGGTTTTGAGGTGATGCCGGTGGGTGTCAGCAAACAGATGCTGGCAGCCAGCATCAACCAGACGGGGCGTGAGCCGCGGGGCGGAGAGGAATTTCAACGGCTGGCGCGGCAGATGGGCGTCGATGCGGTGCTGGTGGGCTCGGTGACGGAGTATTCGCCGTATTATCCGCCGCGGATGGGGCTGTCGGTCGATTGGTATGCGGCGAATCCGAGCTTTCATCCGATTCCGGCCGGCTACGGTCTGCCGTGGGGCCGCGCGGAAGAGGAATACATTCCGAGCACGCTCGTGCAAGAGGCGGAGTTTGCTTTGGCTCGCGAGCAGCTGAAAACGCAGACGCCGGAAATTCCGACGGAGGTCGCGCTAAACGGAACAATCGCGCCGACCGGACTGCATCGCAAACTGAAAAACGCGGCGGATTGCCCGCCAGTTGGTAATGGCATTGCTGGCGATGGAGGTATTGCTGTCGATGGCAGCAATGTTGCCAGCGGCGCGAAGCTGCCGGGAGATTGGCCCGATCCGCGCGGATTTATTCCGGCGCCGCCGGCGTGTGAGCGGCCCGCGCCTCGACCGCAAGCAGCGCCGATTATGTCGCACACCCGGATTTATCACGGCCAGGACGCAAAGTTTACCGAGCGATTGGCGGCTTATTACTACTTGCGCGACGACGCGCGGTTTGGCGGCTGGGGCGCCTATCTCGATCGTCCCAGCGATTTCGTCCGCTTCTGCTGCTATCTGCATGTGACCGAAACGCTCGCAGCGAGAGGGGGGACTGGTGAAGCACGGGTCGTGTATCGGTGGCCAATCCGCCGATATGAACGGTGAGAGATGTTCGCACACAAACCCGACGCGTAAGCGAGGGACGTGCGACACGCAAAGATCGAAGACTCTCGCCGCTACCAAAGACTGCCAGCCACTCGGAGCTCCCATCTGTGACGCAAGACATCAACGTGCTGGCGCTGGTCAAAGGCGAAGAACGCTACATCTTTTTGTACGACGACGAACACAAGTCCGACGCGCTGAAAACGCTCGGCCGCTTTGCCAGCAACCCGGAGCTGAGCTTCAGTTGGTACGACGCGGCCGTTCTGAGCCAGCGGATTCGCCAGACCGCGATGGAACAGCAGCGGGCCCAAGCGGAAGCCGAAGTTGAAGCCGAGGCCGAGCCGGCTGTCGTCAGTCCGCCAAGGCACAAGCGGTTCAAGTTGCCGCTAGCGGAATAGCGGACGATAGTCCCAGGTCTAAAGTCCCAGGTCCAAGGTCGCGGCCCCTGTTCGACTTTGGACTTTGGACTTTGGACCTTGGACATGCATGTCGCCATCTCCCAATTCCTCCGCTTCCTCAGCGTTGAGCGCAATGCCGCGGATTTGACGCAGAAGTCGTATCGCGAAGATCTCGCGTCGCTGGCCGAGTATCTGACGCAGGCGTATGGTCACACGCCGGAGCCGCGCGAGATTACGCCGCTGGATTTGCGCGGGTATGTGTCGGCGCTGCACGAAGCGGGATACGCGAAGACGTCGGTGGCGCGGAGGTTGGCGTCGCTGCGGACTTTTTATAAGTTTGCCCAGCGCGAAGGCCTGGCCGACAGCAATCCGGCCAAGCCGCTGCGCAATCCGCGGCCGGATCGCAAACTGCCGCATTTTCTTTCGACGGACGAAGTGGGCAAGCTCCTAGTCGCGCCGCCGGCGATGACGCCAATGGGTCTTCGCGATCGGGCCATCTTGGAGACGATGTATTCCGCCGGCCTCCGCGTCAGTGAATGCGTGGGCATGAACGACGGCGACTTGGACCTAACCGAATGCGTCGTACGCATCCGCGGCAAAGGCCGGCGAGAACGGCTGGCGCCCATTGGCAGTTTTGCGGCCAAGGCACTGGCGCGGTGGATTAAAGTCCGAAACGTAGGTCCTGCCCGCCGGGCGGGACCTGGATCGGCCGAACGACGCTCGTCACGCCAAGGTCCCGCCGGGCCGGCGGGACCTACTCCGGTGTTCACCAACAAATTCGGCAGCCGGTTAACAACGCGCAGCGTGCATCGGATGCTGCTCAAGTATCTTAAAATCACCGGTCTCGATCTGCGGACAACCCCGCACACGCTCCGGCACAGTTTCGCCACGCATTTGCTCGATCGCGGCGCCGACATCCGCTCGGTCCAAGAACTGCTCGGCCACAAAAGCCTCGTCACGACTCAAATCTATACGCACGTCAGCACCGCGGGGCTGCGCGCGGTTTATGAGAAGGCTCATCCGCGGGCGAAGGTCGTGCATCGGTCATAATCCCCGTTGGCAAACGAACCCTTGGCACGAGTTGCCGGTTTAAGGAGGAGGGTTCGGCGCGTTCCGCGATTTACGTTCGGCGGGCGACCAATTTGAGCGACGACATTAATCCTTACGAATCGCCGCAAGAGGTCGAAAGCGTCGGACCGCTTTCTTACTCGTCAATCGACTGGAGCGCATCGCTCTGGTGGCCGGTCGTTTTCGGGGCAAATTTGATTGTTCCGGTGTTGCTCGGATGGCAGATCGCTCGTGAATACGGCCGCTTTGGGATGTGTCTTACGTCGTTTCTATTTTTGGCCGCTGGCTGGGCGTTGTGCTGCCTTCGGCCAGCAATCGCTCGAAGATTGATCGCCGGATCGGCCGTGTTCGCAATTTCTCAACTTTTTCCCCTGATTCAAATGGTTTCCGGCATCGTTGCAGTTGGTGCGGTGGAGTGGCTTGGTTTGGGTGACGATCGGGGCGACATGGGTATATCAACCATTCCAACCTTTCTTGGCGGCTGCCTCGCGACGGCAATTGTCGGCATTATTCTTCTGAGCATCGCCGGCGTACTTGGGTTTATTGTTTCATTTCTATTGCCAAAGCGGTGGTTTGAAAGCAGTCGAACGAGCTGGTTGCAAGAATCTCACCCCCCAAGTCCTGAGCCTCCAGCGTAAAATGAATACGAATCCCTGCGGCCAACTTCCTAGCCCTTGCCTTTTCGCTCATGTGCGGCATCACCGGCGCAATCTGGACCGACCCTGATAAGGCGATTGAGCCGGCGGTGCTGGCGCGGATGACGGATTGCTTGCGGCATCGGGGGCCGGATGGCGAGGGGCAGTATCACACCGAGCTGAGGCATCAGCCGCCGTATGAGTCGATGCCGGGTGTCGCGCTCGGCCACCGCCGACTGTCGATCATCGACCTGGCGAGCGGCGGTCAGCCGATGTCGAACGAAGACGGCAGCGTGTGGATCACGTTCAACGGGGAGATTTACAACTACCAGGATCTGCGGCGGCGACTGGAGGGGGCGGGGCACAAGTTTCGGACGGACAGCGATACAGAAACGATCGTCCATCTTTATGAAGACGAAGGTCCCGATTGCTTTACGCACCTCAACGGCATGTTTGCCATCGCCATTTGGGATGCGAATCGTCGCCGGCTGGTGCTCGGCCGCGACCGCCTGGGCAAAAAGCCGCTGGTATATCGGCACGAGCGCGGCCGGCTGCTGTTCGCCAGCGAGCTGAAGAGCATTTTGCAGGTTCCCGGCCTGCCGCGCGACATCGACCCGGCGGCAATCGACGAATATCTCACCTATCAATACGTCCCGCACCCGAATTGCATCTTCCGCGGCTATCAAAAAATGCCACCGGGGCACTTGGCCATTTATCAAGACGATAAATTGCAAATTCGGCCATACTGGCGGCCCGATTTTTCGGTCGAACGACGAATTACAAAGCAAACGGCGATTGCAGAGCTCCGCGAGCTGCTCGATTCGGCCGTCAAGCTGCGAATGCGGAGCGATGTGCCGCTCGGCGCGTTTTTATCGGGCGGTGTTGATTCGTCGATCATCGTCGCGCTCATGCAGCGGCATTCGACGACGCCGGTGAAGACCTTTACCATCGGTTTTCCCGTTCCCGAATACGACGAATCGAAATACGCAGCCGCGGTTGCCAGGCATTTGGGAACTGATCACCATGTCTTGGAGGTCAAGCCCGATGCGCTGGCTGTGCTGCCAAAACTTGCGTATCACTACGACGAGCCGTTTGCTGATAGCTCGGCGATTCCGACGTGGTATGTCTCCGAACTGACTCGCAAGCATGTCACCGTCGCACTCAGCGGTGATGGCGGCGATGAACTTTTCGCCGGCTATCCGCGTTACCGGGCCGCACTGGCGGCGGCTTACTTCGATCGCTTTGTTCCGCTGCGAGCGCTTGTCGGCTCGCGACTGTGGCAATCGCTGCCGTCGTCCGGCCGCCAGAAATCGCTGCTCCGCCGCATTAAGCGGTTTAGCGAGGCGATTACTTTGCCCCCGGCGAAGCGCTACCTCAACTGGATCGGCATTTTTCAGGAGCGGCAGCGAGGCGCGCTGTATCACGACGATTTCGCGGCCCAGCTCACGAGCGACCCGGCGTTGTTTTTGCGATCCGCCTGGAGTCGTTGCGGCAGCCGCGATACGGTGACTTGTGCTTCGCTCACCGACCTCGTTACGTATTTGCCATGCGACCTGATGACCAAAGTCGATATCGCGTCGATGGCTCACGGCCTGGAATGCCGCGCGCCGATTCTTGACTACCGCGTCGTCGAATTCGCCGCTGCCTTGCCGGCGAAATTGAAATACCGATTTGGCCGCGGCAAGCTTCTGCTCCGCGAAGCGTTTGGCGACCTTTTGCCAAACGAAGTCTTCACCCGCCGCAAAATGGGTTTTGGCGTCCCACTCGATTCGTGGTTCCGACACGAGCTCAAACCACTCGGCGACGATTTATTACTTTCCCCATCCGCCCGTTGCCGTACTTATTTCCGCCCGGAGGCCATCGAGACGTTATGGAACGACCACCAATCCGGCCGGTATGACCATAGCAATCGTCTGTGGGCGCTGGTCATGCTCGAAGCGTGGCTGCGCGAATGGGGCGTCCCTGCGGGGCGAGTTCAATGTTCCGAGTTCAATGTTCAAAGTTCAGGACAGCCGGTGTAAGCAATAAGAACTTTGAACTTTTAACCTTGAACCCTGAACTGGTTTCCCGCCCCTCGTTTCCCCGCCATTGGCCGAGTAAAATCGCTCCATCGCAGCGGCCGCCGATCGCGGATCGTCGCGTTTGGCGGAGTGCATCATGAAGAATGTGTTGGCGGTCATTCTGGCGGGCGGCAAAGGCACACGGCTGGAGCCGCTCACCCGCGACCGGGCGAAGCCGGCGGTGCCGTTTGGCGGCCTGTATCGCATCATCGATTTCACGCTGTCGAACTGTCTGAATAGTGAAATGCGCCGCCTGTTGCTGTTCACGCAGTACAAGGCAATGAGCCTCGACCGCCACATCAACCAGGGCTGGCGGCATTATTTCAACCGTGAGCTGGGCGAATTCATCGATGTCGTCCCGCCGCAGCAGCGCATCGACGAGCAGTGGTATCAAGGCACGGCTGACGCGGTCTATCAAAACATCTATGTGCTCGAAAAGGAACGGCCCGAATACGTCGTGATCCTCGCCGGCGATCACATCTACAAAATGAATTACAAGTCGATGGTGCAGTATCACATCGACATGGGCGCGGATGTGACGGTTGGGGCATTACGGGTCGATCCGGTGGCTGCCCGGCAATTCGGCGTGATGGAGATCGACGAAAACCAGCGGATTATGGGCTTCGAAGAAAAAGTGCCGAATCCCAAAACAATTCCCGGCGATCCGAATCACTGCCTGGGCTCGATGGGCATTTACGTTTTCGCCGCCCGCTTTTTGTTCGACCAGCTCTGCAAGGACGCCACCAAGGTCGGCAGCAAGCACGATTTCGGCCGCGACATCATCCCTTCGCTCGTTGAGACGCACAAACTCTATGCGTTCCCGTTCCGCGACGAGAACCGCAAAACCGACGCCTACTGGCGCGACGTCGGCACGCTCGATGCCTACTATGAAGCCAACATGGACCTGATCGCCGTCGATCCGCTGCTCAATTTGTATGACGAGCAGTGGATGATCCGCACGTTTCAACCGAATCTGCCGCCCCCCAAGTTCGTCTTCGGCAGCCGCGGCGAGCGGGACCGCGCCGGCCGGGCGATGGATAGCATTATTTGCCCCGGCACCATTGTTTCCGGCGGCCTGGCCGAGCGTTGCATTCTCGGCCCCCTCTGCCGCATCAATAGTTTTTCTCATGTCGAAGATTCGATCCTCTTCGAAGGCGTCGATGTGGGCCGCCACGCCCAAATCCGCCGCGCGATTATCGACAAGGGCGTGAAGGTGCCGCCTGGGATGAAAATTGGCCACGACCTCGAGCTCGATCGCCGCCGCGGGCTGACCATCACCGACAACGGCATCGTCGTCATCGCCAAAGGGGACGGGCTGGAACACATGGGCGACGGAACGCGGTCGGCGTAGTGCAGCGTTTCCCATTTGAAACACGCGATCTGCGGTTTGGAAATCTCGGGCGGTCAACTGCGAAGTGGGAGCGCCGAATCGGAGTAGCGCTCGCATGACGCGCTCCGAGTTCGCTTCTGTCGGCCGGACCCAGATGTCGAGGTCTTCCGTCGCCCGCGATCTTCCATACACGGCGACGGCATAGGAGCCGACAATCAGGAATTCAGCGTTCTCGTCGCGTAATGCGCATAAGATGTCGCGGAAGTCGGGATTCAGCAACGTCGATTCCTTTGAAGGCCCAGGCTTGAATCGTGAGCGGCCAAATGAGAGACAGCCGCTGCTCAGGAGTTGAGGCGGCTACGGATTCGAGCGTTTGGTCGCCGAGTTGGCCGTGGACGATGTACCAGTGGGTGCGCGTGGCCTTTTCGGGGGCGGCGCTAGCGGAAGCGGTGTTTTCAGGCGTGGTCGTCACAAAGATATTTTAGCATACGGAATGCGTGGGTTTGGACAGGCGCAACGCCTATCCTGCGAAGATAGAGGATCGCAAAACATCGATGCCAGCGATTTTTTCGAGCGTGAACCAGAACAGATACAAGACGATTGCAGCGTAAACCGAGCCGAGGAGGTCATCGGCCAGGACGCCCCAGCCGCGAGGCAGATGCTCGAGACGGCGGGCGGGCGGGATTTTTAAAATGTCGATGACGCGGGTGACGGGGAAGGCCCAGAGTGTTGTGAGGACCGGTCGCGCGGGATCGTGGAAAAGCAGGACGGTGAAGAGGAAGCCGGCGACTTCGTCGGTGACGAAGATTTGGGAGTCTTTTCGCTGATAGTATTCTTCAGCCCAGCGTCCGAGGGCGATGGTGATCCACGACCAGAGAATCAAGAGCGCGGCGATGAGGCTGGTTTGGACCGGTTCGCTGGGGATGGCGAGGGCAAGAGGAATGTAGAGCAGCGGGCCAATCAGAGCGCCGCAGGTGCCGGGCATGATCGGCGAATAGCCGAGGCCGAAGCAGGAGGCGAGGAAGGGGAGGAAGGGGAGGAAGAACGGAGTGGGAGAGGGGGGGAGTGGGAGAGGGGGAGTGGCGTCGATACAAACGCGGCTTGTCTCCTTGTCTTCTTGTCTCCTCGTCTCCATGAACCCGATTCTAGCCGAACACTTCTTTCACCACCTCGCCGCCGTCCACAATTTTGATGGGGCGGCCGATAGAGGACATGTTTTGCTTTTCGGCATCAATGCCGAGAGAGTGGCAGGCGGTGCGGAGGAAATCGTTGACTGAGACGGGACGATCTTGCACGGCGTCGCCGCCGGCGTCGGTCGAGCCGATGACCTGGCCGCCGTTGATGCCGCCGCCGGCCATGATCGACGTGAAGGCGCGGGGAAAGTGGTCGCGGCCGCTGTTGGGGTTGATGCGGGGGGTGCGTCCGAATTCGCCCGTCCAGATCACGAGCGTGCTGTCGAGAATGCCGCGGCTTTTGAGGTCGGCCAGCAGCGCGGCGAACGGTTGATCGATCTCGCCGCAGAGGTCGCGAGTCTTGTTGAAGTTGTCTTGATGGGTGTCCCACGGGCCGTGAGAGATTTCGACAAACGTGACGCCGGTTTCGACCAGGCGGCGGGCGAGCAAGCAGCCTTGAGCAAAGGAGCTGGTGCCGTAAGCGTCGCGAATTTTCTGCGGCTCCTTGGAAATATCGAAGCCGGTCATTTTGGGGCTGAGGACGAGGCGAGAAGCCTGGGCATAGATCTTTTGATGGTCGGCGACTTCCTGCTGTCCGCCCTGGTTGGCATAATCGCCTTGAATTCGATCCAGCAAGTTGAGGCGGCGATGGAATCGCTTCTCGTCGGTGGCAAGTGAAGTGTTTTCAGGCGGGCGACCATCGGCTGTCATAGCGAGCGGATCGTAATCGACGCCGAGAATACCGGCGGAACCGAGTGCGCTGGCGTTGCCACCACCGCCGCGCTGGCTGGCAAAGACTCGCACGAAGCTGGGCAGATCGCTGGCGGGGTCGCCAAGTTCCTTGGCGACGATCGAGCCGAGCGTCGGGTATTTGACAGCTGGCGAAGGGGCATAGCCCGTGTGCATGAGGAACGTGGCCCGCGGGTGCTGGCCGTCCTTGCCGGTCATCGAGCGGATGAGGCAGAGGTCGTCGGTGGCCTGTGCGATTTTTGGCAAATTGGCGGAAATTTGGACGCCGGGAATCGTGGTCGGGATGGTTTTGGTTTCACCGCCGTTCGCATGGCCCGGTTTGGGATCGAACGTTTCGAACTGGCTGGGTCCGCCGCCCATCCAGAGCAGAATGCAGGCCTTGCCCGATTTGCGGAGCGCTGGCGCGCTGGCTAGCAGGTGGTCTTGCCAGCTCAGCGTCCCGGCAGCCGCGGCTGCGGCGGGAATGAACTTTAAGAAGTCGCGACGGCGGAGGCCGGACTTGCGGATAGAAAACTCGGTCTGAATATGGAGATCGTTGGACATGGAAGGCGTCCTTAAAGGCGAAGCACCAAATTACAAATCTCAAATCACAAACAAATTCGAAATCTGAATATCGAAATTCCAATCAAAACGGTCATAGGAATTCTGTGATTGGTATTTGTTTGTGATTTGATGCTTGGTGCTTGGTCATTCATTGTTACAGGACAGGCGGGACGCCTATCCTACGTGCGATGGAGAAACTCGGCGGTGTTAAGGAGGGACCAGAGGATGTCTTCGAAGGCTTCGGGGCGGTCGGAGACTTGTTTGGTGTATTGCAGGCAGGTGGTGAGCTCGCTTTGGGACGCTTCGCGGCCGAGGACGTGGAGATAAAGTTCTTGGACGAGCGCGGAATCGTCTTTGATGGCGGCGAGCTTGCGAGCCAGCATCGTGTTGCCGGTGCCGCGGAGCGCGCCGATCACCATCGGCGAATTCATGAGATTGAGCGCTTGCGGAATCGAGCTTTGAATCTCGTCGCGCCGCGTGCTGGGATCGTAGCCGAAGGCAGTGGTGAATTGCCGGCGAGGACCGCCGAATCGGCCGCCGGGGCCTCCCATGCCGCCAAAGGGTGATTGTGGCTCAGTCGCTTCAAGCACAAGCAGCAGATTGTCAAAAACCTGGTCGGCACGCAGGCGCTGGGCGATGTTGTGCTGCATGGGCGGCTGGCTCGCATCGCGGCGAGGGCTGCTTGGTAATTGATACATGTCAGTGGCCATGATCGTGCTAAACAACCACTTGACGTCGTAGTTCGTCGCCGCGAATTGCTGGGCGAGATAATCGAGAGTTTTCGGAGCCGTGGGAGTTCGATCTGGCCCCATGTCATCCACGGGCTCGCAGAAACCTTCGCCGGTGAGCTCGGACCAAAGGCGATTGACAAAGGCTTTGCCGAAATAGGCGTTGTCTTTGTCGGTCATCCATTTCGCCAGGCTGTTGCGGCGGTCGGCGTCTTTCGTGCCGTTGGGCAAGAAGTCGCTGGTGGCAAAAAACACCGGCTGCATCAGCGTGCCTTTGGAATCGGGATTCTTGGGGTCGGACATATGATGCTCGAGCGTGCCGACCGCCCGCATGTTATTCGGCCGGCGACCAAACTGCGGGGGCTCAACGTCGGTCGTGACGATCGAGATCTCGCGAGCCACGCCCCCACCGGCTTGACGATTGGGGCGCGTTGCGACGCGGGGAAAAAACGCGGCCAGCTCATGGAATTGCTCGCGCTTCCAGCGGTCGGTCGGATGATCGTGGCACTGGGCACACTGCATTTGCACACCGAGGAAGATGCGACTGACTTCGCCGACAATTTCCTCCGGCTGGCCTTGTTGCGCGACAATCAGGCCGCAAGCGCCACTTTCATTCGCGTTGCCCGTCGCGGTGATGAACTCCGTGGCGACTTGGCTCCAGGGCTCGTTGCTATTGAACGACCCGGCGAGGTATGACTCAAGCGGGATGCCGACCAGGAACTGCTGCCGCTCCTCGGTCTTCCGGTACATGATCACGTCGCGCCAGTAGCGGCCCCAGTTTGCACCATAGCGGGGATCAGCTAGCAGGCGGGTGACGATTTTGGCTCGCTTGTCGGCGGCGGGGTCGAGGACGAAAGCCGTGACCTCTTCAGGTGTCGGCAGGCGGCCGATGATGTCGAGGCTCGCGCGGCGGAGGAACAGTTCGTCGCCGATCTTTTGCGGGGCTGTCGTGGCGAAGGGCACTTCCTGGCGAAGGAGGGAGTCGACTTTGGCGGCGACCGCTTCGGGACGCTCGCCCGCCGATGCGGCTAGTGAAGCGAAAGCAGCAAGAAACACAGCAACCACAAGAGAAGAGAAAAGTCGTCGGCGGGACATATTGCTTTCACTCCTCAGAAGTCCAGAAATGGGCACCGACACTGCACAATCGGTGCGTCACTACCTGCTCAGACTTTGACGGCCAAACCATCCCAAATCGCTTGGTTTTATCGTCTAGCAGTTGGTAATACTAACCCGGAATTGGATTCAGGGTTTCGGGGATGCCGCCGGGCGCCTGCTTCTTGCCAAAGGACACTGAATTCAATAACTTCCCAAGCCTCCCTGGGGAATTCCAAGCACGAAACTCGCCTGTTTGAGACGTAGAACGCCTAGAATTGCACCGTTTTGGTCATTCTTGCATTCCGATTTAGAATTTGTTTGGTGCTTGGTGCTTGAGATTTCGTGCTTTGCGAACCACGGAAGTTATTTCGCGTTGGGTAATCAAACGGGGGTCTCTGACGTCCAAAAACACTTTGGAAAACGGCAATAGCCAGGGGCAAGTCAACCACTGCCGCAAAAACGTCAGAGACCCCACGGGCCAGCCGAAGGGAATTTTTCTTGGCAGCACATCACGCCGACCACTCCTTCGGAGCGGTACCCGGTGATGGGCTTCCAGGTGCTCGCTGTATGATTTTGGCGAGCGATTTCCCCCTTAAGCAGTCTTCGCGCCAAAGAAATGGAGTTCCCGAAAAAATTTTTAGAATCACTGCAACTCATTGCCGGGCAATGGGTTGTGCTATTTTTGTTGACGGGGCGCGCGGGGCTGATTATTGCGTCGCCGGATGGGCTATTTTGGGCGTGTTGCAAACCGCAACAAAAAGGCCAGAAAACAGGGTCGTGAATAAGGGCAGTGCGAAGTGAAATTGAGCAGGGGTCGTTTTTCGAATGAGATGTGGTCGGACGGTGAGTAGGTGAGCCGTGGGTGGGTGACTGCTTCGAAGATTGGAAAGTATTCGGAATGGTGAATCTGGAGCGATTGCCTGACGCAGCCAGGCGGGTTTTGATCGGCGCTAATCCACGCGCCGGGACGCAGAATCGCCGGGCGTTGGTTGAGGCGTTGTCTGACGAGCTGGTGAAAAGCCGTTTTGAGCCTACGATTCATGGCGACGTCGAAGAGCTGGCAGCAGAAGCCGAGAAGCTGTTGGCGGGCGGAAAATTGCGGGCGGTGGTGGCGGCAGGTGGCGACGGCACGTTTCGCCTGATGGCCGAGCGGACCCCAGTGGGCACGCCGCTGGTCGTTTTGCCGCTGGGGACGGAGAATCTGCTAGCCCGCTATATCGGGTTCACCGCGGATGCGCCGGCGCTGGCGAAGATCATTGCCGAAGGCTACACCATGCCGCTGGATGCCGGCCTGGCCGGAACCCGGCTATTTACGATGATGGCCGGCTGCGGCTTTGATGCCGAGGTTGTCCGGCGGCTACACAACGAGCGAAAGGGGAATATTCACCACCTCTCCTACGCGAAACCGATCCTCGAGGCAATCAGCAAATACGATTACCCCGAGCTGCGGGTATATTACGCGCCGGTGGATGGCGGTGGCACGGAGCTGACGGCCGAAATCGCCGCCCGTTGGGTTTTCGTCGTCAATCTGCCGCGATATGCCGGAGGATTGAGCTTCGCGCCGCAGGCCTCAGGCGCCGACGGCCTGTTAGATGTGTGTACGTTCAAAGAAGGGTCGCTACTGTATGGTCTGATGTACCTCGGCGGCGTGATTTTGGGACAGCACGAGGGAATGCAGGATTTTACGCATGTGCAAACACGGCGGTTGCGCGTCGAAGCCTCGGGCAGCGTGCCGTTTCAACTCGATGGAGATCCAGGGGGAGAATTGCCGGCGGAATTCAGCAGTTGTCCAAATCGCCTGAAATTGGTCGTTTCCAAAAACTGGGCCAGCGCGAACCCTGCATAAACGTGACTGTCGAATTCACCAGGGGTTAGTAAAATACAATTGCCAGGGGAAAGAGAATGTCACTTCACGTCGTGCTGGAATTGCCGCCGGAGCTCGAACAGCGACTGCGGCAGCAATCTGATAATCTAAATGCCGATATCAAAGAAGCGTATCTGTTGGAACTTTATCGTCGCGACAAAATTGATCGACCGGAGTTGAGTGCAGCGCTTCGCTTGGACCGTTTCGATACCGAGGCGCTCCTAAAACACCACAACATCTTTAGGGGATCACTCACTATGGAAGATCTGGAAAACGATCGAAAGACGTTAGAAAGTTTGTTCGGAAAGCTCGACTAGTGGCTAATGTGTGAACATGCCAACAGACATCGTCGCAACCATTGGTGGATATAAGTGTGGAAACGGTCAGCCACTCTTGCTCATCGCCGGTCCCTGCGTCATCGAATCGGCCGAACTGGCTCTGTCGATCGCCACTCGCCTGAAATCCCTCGCCACTGGCCTGCCCGTCCAACTCGTCTTCAAAGCCTCCTTCGATAAAGCCAACCGCACCAGCGGAGCTGCCTTTCGCGGCGCGGGAATGGAAGCGGGGCTGGAGATTTTGGCGGAGGTCAAGCGACAGACCGGCCTGCCGGTGACGACGGACATCCACGAATCGTGGCAGGCGGAGCCGGTGGGGAAAGTTTGCGAGCTGCTGCAAATTCCGGCGTTTTTAGCTCGACAAACGGATTTGCTCGTGGCGGCGGCCAAGACCGGCCGGGCGGTGAACGTCAAAAAAGGGCAATTTATGGCCCCTTGGGATATGAAAAGCGTGGTGGCCAAGCTGCGGCAGGCCGGATGCCAGAACGTCTTGCTGTGCGAAAGAGGCACTTTTTTCGGCTACGGCCGGCTGGTGAACGATATGCGGTCGCTGCCAGAAATGCGGTCTTTGGGCGTGCCGGTGATCTTTGACGCCACTCACAGCGTACAAGAGCCAGGCGGCTTGGGCACCGCGACGGGCGGAAACCGCGCGATGGTTGAGCCGTTGGCCCGGGCGGCGACGGCAATCGGCATCGATGGCCTGTTTTTCGAGGTACATCCCGACCCCGATAACGCCCCCAGCGACGGGCCCAACATGTTAAGACTCGACGAATTTCCGGCGGTCCTGAAGCGCGTGCTGGCCATTCGGCAAGCGGTGGAGAGTTTTTCTTGAATGCTGCAAAACGATCGCTCCCTCTCCCTCTGGGAGACGGGGCACCCGCGGCGCAGCCGTGGGTCGGGGGTGAGGGTAGTGTGCGTCGCCGACGCCTCAGTTTGCCGCTTGCCCTCGTAATCGCTTTTGCAGCCGGCTGCACGACCAACACCGAGCTGGCACAGACCACGAAAGCCTCCACACCGACGAACGCCGGCGCGGAAAATTTGACGCTGGCGCTGGACTCGCTCCGCAAGCTGTCGGAAGCCGACGACTACCAGCCGGCGCAGCGGACGATCTTTTATCTCAATCAGTGGCTGTCGGCCGAGCCGGCGGCTGCCGGCGCTTGGGAGCCCGACCGGCTGATTCGTAGCTTGCCGCGGGCGCTCCGTGAGTTGCCGACGGCGGACCCCCAGAAGCCGGACGATCAGCCGTGGATCAAGGACCTCTCGAAGCTGCAATTCCACGGCGACGATCTGGACGAGATTCAGTATCTGCAGCAGAACCAGTGGCTGCACGATGTGGCTGAGCACGTCCGTCGCGAGCCGCCGACGCCGCGATTGAAGCCCTGGCTCAAGGAAATTGAAGCGAGCGTTGGCTTGCCGGAGGCGGAGCAGTTAGCGACGGCCGAGCGATTGCTCGATTGGACGACGCGGAACATCCAACTGGATTCCTTGCCGCCCATGCCGAAGGAACCGCTGGCGACAGCGGGGACGCCGGAAGCGGCGCTGCCTTCGGCGCGGGGCGAAATCGGCCCTGGTTATGGCCACACGCCGCTGGAAATCCTGCTCTATGGACACGGCGATGCCCAGGAGCGAGCCCGCATCTTCATCTTGCTGTGCCGGCAGGTAGGAATCGACGCGGTGATGCTCGCGTTTCCGGAAGAGCAATCCACAAGTCGCCGCGGTTGGCTGCCGGCCGCCCTCATCGGCGGCAAATTGTATTTGTTTGATACGGCTCTGGGTCTGCCAATTCCTGGAGCGGAGGGCAAAGGGATTGCGACGCTGGATCAGGTGCGCAAAGATCTGGCGATATTGCGGCAGCTCGATGTCAAAGGTGTCGGAGAATATCCGGTTACGCCAAGCGATTTCAAACAGGGCATTTGGGCGCTGATTGATGCGGAGCCGCCGGCTCTGTCGCGGCGGATGGCATTGCTTTCGGCGTCGATGCCGAGTGCCACGAAGCTAGCGCTCGCTACACAGCCCAGCCAGATTGAAGCTGCGATGCGCAAATCGAATTCCATCGATGGGGTCAGTCTCTGGCGCGTTCCGTTCGACGCGTTGATGTACCGCGTCGGCCGAGAGCAACGGGCCGGCAACGATCAGCACCTCGCCGCCCAGCTAACGCTCATGCGGTTTCTGTTTCAGCCCGATCGACCATTGCTGAAAGGTCGCAATTTGCACCTGCAAGGCCGTTTTGAGAACGAGGATCGCAAGGCTGGAGCGCGATCGCTGTATCTGCAGTGTCGCAAGTCGGACCGCGAGATCGACGCCCTCGTCACGAATGAGTTTTACCGCAAGATGGCCGGAATCGAGCGTCAACTGCCGGAAAATCCGCAGCAGCGGGAGGCGGCGATCAAAGCAATCAGTGACGTGGCTCGCCTGGAAAAGTTTTATGCGACGTTTTGGCTCGGCCTGACGTATTTCGAGGCCGGCCGGTACGACGCGGCCATCGAGTGGCTGGGCGAGCGGACCGTGCAAGTGTCGCCGCCCAGTCCCTGGACGCCGGCCGCGCGCTACAACTTGTCGCGGTGTTACGAGCAGCTTGGGAAGCTCGACCTCGCGCGGCAGTGGCTCGAGTCGGACAAGGACTCGCCCCAGCGGCTGGGAAACATGGTGCGCGCGCGAATGCTAAAGGCTGAGACATCGAGCGAGTGACTCGTTCGGCGCTCGTTTAACGGGGAGCCGAAGGCGACCCTGCTCGTTTAACGGGGAGCCGAAGGCGACCCTAACCTTAGAAGATGCCCAGCTGGTCGCGGGCATCTTGCGTCATCTTGTCGGGCGTCCAGGGCGGGTCGAGAACGATTTTGATTTCCACGTCGCCCATGCCGGGGAGTGCCCCGAGAACTTGCTTGCTGTTGGCGATGAGCTGCGGGCCGGCGGGGCACATGGGGCTGGTCATCGTCATGTCGATCTTGCACTTGATCTTGCCTTCGTCGGCGGGAATGAGATCGACGTTATAGATCAGCCCCAGATCGATGATGTTGATGAACAGCTCGGGATCGATGACCTTTTTGAGCTCTTCGCGAACGAGATCTTCGCTCAGATGGCCGGCCGCCGCAACCGGCAGGCCCGGCTCGCTGGCCTGTGTGGGCTCTGGTGTTCGCAAATCGTGGTTCGGTGCCTGGCCCGGAGCGGCGATCGCCGGCGCCGTCTGGCCCGGGGGCTGCCATTCGACGGTTTTTCCTATTTCACCCGGCTCGCACAATCGAATAAGGATGTTGTCGCCTTCGAGCTTCACCTCATGCGCGGCGGTATCGACCGTTGCCGGCATCGTGAGGGCTTTGCCATTACGGATATCGAACTTTGCGCCGTGACGGGGGCAGGCAATCGTATGATCATCGAGCCGGCCCTCAGAAAGCGGCCCGCCGTCGTGGGTACAAACGTCGTCGATGCAGAAGTATTCGCCATTTACCTTAAACAGGACGACAATGCGATCCTCGACCTCAACCAGCATTTGGCCAGGGTCGGAGAGGTCGGTCGTTTTAGCGACAGCAACAAAATCGGTCATTGCCTATTTATCCACGATAGATGTCTTTGCGATCGCCAATACGATGTACGATGACTTCGTGCTTCACATCATCGATTTCGTAAAGTATTCGATAATTTCCTGACTTCTTCCGATAAAGATTCTGATCTGAAACAGCGAGCTTCTTCGTACCGGACCCTCGCGGCTCCTTCACGACAGCAGCAATTGCATTTTTCAGTTGCTGGAGAATTTTTCCGGAGAAACGATCTAGATCCCGCTTGGCATGTGGCGACAACACAGGCGTGTAGCGCTTGTTCCTCATCGCCGAGGCCTTCGGGTCCGACTTGTCCGCTGAGCAAAATACGCATCCACGCTGATGCGCGGTTCAGGTTCAAGCTTGGAAGCCGCCACCATAGCCACGTCAATAAGGTCTTCTAGCATTTCCTCCACAAAAGGAAGCAGGAATTTCTTTTCGGCTGGAGAACAGTCGTTGAAAGCCTGAAATCGGCGACGGGCATGCGAATCCAATCCTTCAGGAGTCTGTCCTAGCTCCCAAAATTCCTCTGTATCCCAATAGCACACTCCGAATCCTTTGGAAACTAGCAACGCGGCTTGTGTCACCTGTCCTGAATCTTGCGGACCGAAGCCAGGCTCGTAAGTTCCCGTAAAGAAAGGACCGAGAACGACGCGGCCCGTTAGCAAGCCGGTCCCTCGCAGCTCACGAACCAGCTTGTTGGCGCGCTCAATCTTTGCCTCGGCTTGTTCCATGTCATGCCTGATCTGGACGTTCAATGAAGCAAGCTGCTCGGCCATATCATCGAGTCGACTCATGCTTTTCTCCCCGCGCCATTATGCATACTCGCGCACGCGACGCAAAATCGCCTGGCCCAGCGCGTCGCGGACGCTTTCGATTGTGATGCGGTCGAAAATCTGCTGAAAGAAGCCGCTGACGATCAGCCGGGTGGCTTCCTTGCGAGTGAGGCCGCGGGATTGCGCGTAAAAAATGAGCTCTTCATCGACTTTGCCGCTGGTGGATCCGTGGGTGCAGCGGACGTCGTCGCATTGGATTTCCAGGCCAGGAATCGAGTCGGCGCGAGCGCTGGACGAGAGCAGCAGGTTGTCGTTGCGCTGGTAGCCGTTGGTTTTCACCGCCAGCGGATCGACCTTGATCATGCCCCGCCAAACTGTGCGCGACTGATCTTGCAGGGCTGACTTGTAGAGAAAATCGCTGCGACAGTCAGGAGCGGCATGGTGCTGCAGTGTGTGATACGAGATGTGCTGCTTGCCTTCGGTGAAGAGCACGCCGTTGACCTGACTTTCCGCGCCACGGCCGACGAGTTCGACGTGCTGATTCACCTTCGACAGGCGGCTGCCAATGGCGGCGATCGTCCATTGAATCGACGCATCGCGGCCGACGATGGCTTTTTGGTGGGCGAAGTGCCAGGTGCCATGCCCCCAGTTTTGTAGCGAGACTAGTCGCAGCCGGGAGGACGGGGCGAGAATGACTTCCGTCGCGCCACAGTGGAAACCGGCGCTCGTGGGCGTGTCGCTGGCGGTCTCGCACATGATTGCCGCTTCGGCGCCCTCTTCGAGGACGATGAGCGTGTGGCCGAAATCCGCGCCGCCGCTGGTCAAAGCAGAGAGGCAATGCAGCGGCTCGTCGATGACCACATTGCGAGGTACATAGAGCAATTGACCGCCCGACCAGCAGGCGGCGTGCAGGGCGGAGAATTTGTCGTAATTGGGATCGACAGCGCGGGTGAAGAGATGTTTTTTGACGACGTCGCCGTGCGTGTTGATTAGCTCGTCGAGACTGCCGAAGAGAACACCCTTTTGGGACCATTTGGAATTCAGACGGGAAGCGGCGGGACTGCTGTTGACCGCCGTGGTATCGCCGGCGAGGGAGACGCCTTCCGTTAGCACGGCCCTCGCTACCAAAGCCTGGGAGGGCGAGGCTCCCGCCGAGCCGTCACTATTCGACATGGGCAGCGAGTACTGATTCAACTTGAACAGCCGGATGTCGGTCCGAATCCACTCTTCATCGCTCCGCTGCGGCCAATCCTTTTCGCAGAACAACTGCCACGCCTCGCGACGTTGCTGGATCGACCAGGCCGGCTCTTTTCGCGCGTGCAGAAACTCTTCGAACGATTGTTGGCCGAAAGCGGACTGGGAGAGCGTGGCGGGCATTTTTCGTTTTGTAGGGAACGGCCTCTGTGCCGTTCCGAGATCGTTCGAATCGAGCGTCAATCGGTGGTGCACGGAACGCCACGGAGGGCGTTCTCTACAGCGCTATCCCACTGAGCCTTCCATCTGCAGTTGAATTAGCCGATTCATCTCGACGGCGTATTCCATGGGCAGCTCCTTGACGAGCGGCTCAATGAAGCCGTTGACGATCATGGCGCTGGCTTCGTCTTCGGAGAGACCGCGGCTCATGAGATAAAAGAGCTGTTCTTCACCGATGCGGGAGACGCTGGCCTCATGGCCGACAGAAACATCTTGCTCGGCGATCTCAATATAGGGATAGGTGTCGCTACGGCTCTTGGCATCGAGAATCAGCGCGTCGCAGACGACATTGGTTTTAACGTTCTTCGCGCCCTTCTCGACTTTCACGAGACCGCGATAGCTGGCCCGGCCGCCATTTTTGCTGATCGACTTGCTGATGATCTGGCCGCTGGTATTCGGAGCGCAGTGGACGAGCTTTGCCCCGGCATCTTGATGCTGCCCCGCGCCGGCGAAGGCGATGGAGAGAATTTCGCCGCGAGCTCCGGGCTCCATCATATAGACGGCCGGATATTTCATCGTCAGGCGGCTGCCGAGGTTGCCGTCGATCCACTCCATCGTCGCGTCGGCATAGGCCATGGCCCGCTTCGTAACGAGGTTGTAGATGTTATTGGCCCAGTTTTGAATCGTCGTATAGCGGCAGCGAGCCCCGCGTTTGACGATGATCTCGACGACGGCCGAGTGCAGACTCTCGCTGGAATACATCGGGGCTGTGCAGCCCTCGACGTAATGCACGCTCGCTCCTTCATCGACGATGATTAGCGTCCGCTCAAACTGGCCCATCCGCTCGGCGTTGATGCGGAAATAGGCCTGCAGCGGGAAGTCGATCTTCACGCCCTTGGGGATGTAAATGAACGAGCCACCGGACCAGACGGCCGAATTCAACGCTGCGAACTTGTTGTCGTCGGCCGGGATGACCGTGGCCAGATATTCCTTGACGAGCTCGGGATGCTCGCGGACGGCCGAATCGGTATCGGTGAAGATCACGCCCTTCTTGGCGAGATCTTCTTTCAGCGAGCCATAGACAACTTCGCTCTCGAACTGGGCTTTCACGCCCGAGAGGAATTTTTTCTCCGCCTCGGGAATTCCCAGGCGGTCGAACGTCTTCTTGATCTCTTCGGGCACATCGTCCCAGGTTTTGCCCTGGTGATCGGCCGGTTTGAGATAGTAGTAGATGTCCTGAAAATCGAGGGCGATGTCGCCGCCCCACTTCGGCATCTTCTTCGTGAAGAAAATCTCGAGCGCCTTCAGCCGGAACTGGCGCATCCAGTCCGGCTCGTTTTTCATGTCCGAGATTTGGCCGACGATTTCCGCATCGAGGCCCTTGCGGGCGCGGAAAACCGGCTTCGACTCGGTGTGAAAATCGTATTTGTTGATCTCGCCGATCGGATCGGCGGAGAGCGTCGGGCTGAGAATATCGGTAGCCATGATATGGTCTTTATTTTCGTGCTAGGCGACCGCTGCTGCGGCCGCTTCTTCTTTTTCGAGCATCTGGCGATTCGCTTCTTCGGCGTCCGGATACGTTTGCCGGATGCGGTCATAACCGCTGCTGTGCAATTCGTTCGCCAGGTCGATGCCGCCGGTTTCGACGATGCGGCCGCCCAGCATCACATGGGTAAAGTCGGGTGGATTGTGCTCCAGCAACTTGTCGTGATGCGTGATGATTAGCAGGCCCATTTTCTCGCGGCCGATTTCGGCGATTGATTGACTGGCCAGGCGGACGGCGTCGGCATCAAGGCCGCTATCGGTCTCGTCGAGAATCGCAATCTTCGGCTGCAACATCGCGAGTTGCAAAATCTCGGCCCGCTTCATTTCACCGCCGGAAAAACCATCGTTGACATAGCGGCGGGCAAACTCCGGATCCATGCGGAGCTGTTCCATCTTGCCCTTGAGCTCCTTGCGGAACTCACGCATCGGCATCAGCTCTTCGCCTTCTTTGCGTTCGGGATGGCGAACGTTCGTCGCCGCGTGACGCAGGAAGTCGGCCATCTTCACGCCGGGAATCGCCACCGGTCGCTGGAAGGCATAGAACAGCCCCAGGCGAGCCCGTTCGTCAGCCGCCTTCTCGAGCAGGTCTTCGCCATTGAGCGTCATCGAGCCGGCGGTCACCTCGTATTTGGGGTGACCCATGATGACGAGGCCCAGCGTGCTTTTGCCCGAGCCGTTCGGGCCCATCAGCGCGTGCGTCTCGCCGCGTTTGATCGTGAGGTTCACGCCGCGAAGGATTGGCTTGCCTTCGACGCCGGCGTGCAGGTTTTCGATCTGAAGCGTATCGGTCATTGGATCGTTAGCTATCCCGTTATCTTCTGGTGATCGTAAAGCGGCACTCCGCCTTCCACGGCTGGCTCGACATAACCGCTGTGATGCGGAATCGGCAATTCGTCCTCGGTTTTTGGCCCCACAGCCAAAAAGCCTTCGTTTCCGCCCCTTTTCCGGCCCATTTTGTGGCCGCGAATCTTGTCTTGAATGCGCATCAGGCCTTCGAGCAACGCCTCAGGCCGCGGCGGGCAGCCGGGAACATACACATCGACGGGCACAACCAGATCGACGCCCTTCACGACGTGATAGCCCCATTTGAAATACGGCCCACCACCAACGGTGCAAGCGCCCATCGCAATCACGAATTTCGGATCGGGCATCATGTTGTAAAGTCGGCGGACGCGGCTGGCCATTTTGTACGTCACAGTGCCGGCGACAATCATCAAATCGGCTTGCCGGGGCGTTGCCCGAAATGCGCCGGCGCCGAAGCGGTCCATGTCATAGCGGCTCGCGCCGGCGGCCATCATTTCAATCGCACAGCAAGCGAGACCGAACGTCATCGGCCAGATGCTCGCTTGGCGGCCCCAGTTGATCGCCTGTTCCAGCGTCGTCGTAATGACGCCTTCTTCCAGGCGACCTTCAATCCACGGCTGAACTCGGATGTTTTGGCTCATTGTTGTAGGAGCCGCCGGCCCGGCGGCTCCAGAATTCAAAGGTTTATTGGTGTCGTTGGTCCCGCCGAGCCGGCGGGACGTACTGGTTCAAACGTGCAACAGTTATGCCCATCAAGCCGGCAATCGCTCAGCCGCACGCTCGTGCCGAGCAACTCGGAAACCATCATTCGCTCCAACGAGCAAACGCTGCGGTCTTGTTCCGCCAAATCAGGATACGGACAAGCGGTCGCGCGCAATAGGGGCAGTTCGCGTGATCGATCCACTTCAAACGGGATTTGCCGCTGCCGAAACAACTCCGCCAGCGATTCCATCCGCTCATCCAACGATGAACCACGAATCTGGCCGTCGTACATCCCAGACAATCGGCCGCTCAGACGCTGCAATAGTCCGCGGCGAATTTCCGGGTCTTTGATCTCCCGAACCTCGTGCCACAACGCCATCGCCAAATCGGCAAAATTCGAACCGGCTCTCCGCCGACCCTTATCGGTCAGAGCATATCGATGGGCCGGCCGCCCGCGCTCCAGGCGCTGCGCGTGCCGCTCAATATCGTGTCGGGCCAGCAATCGCACCAATCGCTGCCGCACAGCGGTCGCCGTAACCTTCATTTCCGCCCGGAGTTCCGCGATGCTCATCGGACCGTTGCTGCGCAAGAGGTCGAGCAGCGCTTCGTCTGATGTGGCAACGGGAGCAGGCATGAATCACCGCCGATGGCTTCGCTTACTACTTAAATCCTAAGCGATCCAGACTATTTGACAAGCATCTATGTCAAAAATAGCATTTCGCAAAGCGATGCTCGATAAATCCAGGCTGGCAAGAGACTTAGGACGATAAACACCAAGTCCGCCGCGTGCCAATCTCGTGAAGCGCGAAATTACCCCGCGATATTCGACTGTGGGCCGGACGTCGGCGGCTCCAAATGCTTCAGCTGCTCGCGCAGATTCTTACCCTGGGTGCTGTGGTGCATGCCATAGCAGAAGTAAATCATCAAACCGATGGCAAGCCAGCCGAAAAGCCTCAGCCAGTTCGCGGCGGGAAGCGAAAGCATCAGCAAGAGGCAACTCAAAATCCCAGCGATTGGAACCATCGGGACTAGCGGACACCGAAACGGTCGCGGCGCACCGGGATTTACCACCCGCATCACGATGACCGCGGCGCAGACAATGACAAAAGCGAACAGCGTCCCAATATTCGTCAAATGCAGCAGCGCATCGATCGGCAAAAACGCCGTCATCACCGCCACGCACAGCCCGATCAAAATCGTGCTGATCCACGGCGTCTTGAATGTCGGATGAACGCTCGCAAACACCTTCTTCGGAACCAAACCGTCGCGGGCCATCGCCAGGAACACGCGGGGAGCGCTGAGCAACATCACCAGCAAAACGGAAGTAATGCCCGCCACGCCGGCAATAGCAATGACAAACTCAGCCCAATACAATCCGACCCGCCGAAACGCGTCCGACACTCCGGCGTCCTTGCTCAACTCCTTGTAAGGCACCATGCCGGTCAGCACTGCCACGACGCCGATGTAAAGCACCGTGCAAATGATGAGCGAAGCGATGATCCCGATCGGAACGTCGCGTTGGGGATTCGTCGCCTCCTCGGCTTGCGTGGAAACAGCATCAAAGCCGATGTAGGCGAAGAAGATAATAGCCGCGCCGGCCAACACTCCCACCGGCGTGCCCTCCGGTCCTGGCGTGCCTAGCACCGGAATGCCAAAGATGCTGACGCCCGTCCAGCCATAGGGCGCGAAATCACGCGTCCAATTCTCCGGAGTGACATAAAACGCGCCGACGATGATCACAAACAGCACAGCCGCCACCTTGATAGCCACCATGACGGCGTTGAACCCAGCGCTTTCCTGAATCCCTTTTACTAACACGATTGTCACCGCCGTAACAACCAAGATTGCCAGCAAGTTCACCCGCGCGGGCAACAAGTCGGTGAGGCTCGATTCAACCACCTTATCGCCCACACTGCCCGCTACCACGACCCGGCCCTCTTCCTTCACCGGATCGACGCTCGCGCCGGCGCGCGCGGCCCGCACCCAGAAAAGCCCCTCGGCTGGCTTGATCTCGCCGCCAGGCCACAGCGCCTCTTTTTCGTTGAGATACTTCTGCGTGACCTCATGCCCATCGAGCTTGGCGATGGAATTCGGCAGGATGTGCCCCTGGTCATACTTTTGAGGCGCGCCACACAGCGCCATCGGCAACACCACTCCCAGCTTGAGGAGCACGCTTTGCGAATAACTCGACCAGCCGTTGGCCACCGTCGCGGCCGCGACGGCATATTCGAGGACAAGGTCCCAGCCGATGATCCAGGCGAAGAGTTCGCCGAGCGTGGCATACGCGTAGGTATACGCACTGCCCGCCACCGGCGCCATCGAGGCAAATTCGGCATAGCACAAGGCGGCAAAAATGCACGTCACACCAGCGACCAAATAGGAAACCATCAGCGCCGGCCCAGCCACATCTTTCGCCGCCGCGCCCGTCGCCACAAAGATGCCCGCCCCGATCACAGCCCCAATTCCCAGCGCCGTCAGGCTCACCGGTCCCAGCGCCCGCTTCAATCGTCCTTCGCCGCCTTCCATTTCCGCCAGAATCGTATCAAGCGATTTGCGGGCGAGCATCTGGCGCAGCGACATTCGAACACTCCGGAGGCGGTTTGATTGGCAGCAGGCAAAATCAGTGGAAAAACGCGACGTTAAGTATGTTCGGCTGAGAATTAGCGTCAAGCGGAAAATGCCGCTCTGCCAGGGCTCGATTGACTCCAAGCGATCGAAGTAGCTAGTCTGAAATCATGCTGAGCATTGACCATAGTCCGATTCAATCGAGTCCAGGGTTGATGGGCGGGACGCTCGTGTTCCGCGGCACCCGCGTGCCGGCGCAAACTCTCCTGGACTATCTCAACGACGGCTACTCGTTATCGCAGTTCCTTGAGTATTTTCCGTCGGTCGAGCGACAAGACGCAGAAGAGTTCTTGCGCTTGTTGAAGGAGAGCTCGAACGATGATGCGCATCCTGCTTGATGAGAATTTGGGACCTAAGGACAGAGAATTAAATAACATCCCTAACTTCGTCGGCGACCCGGCCAAATTTTCTCTGGCTGTGCTGCACGGAATGAACAGGAGGAAACAGAGTTAACAGAGTGGCAATTCACCAGAAGCAAGCAAAGGAAGCAAAGAGGACGCGCTCTTCCGTTTCGCTTTGCTGCCTTTGCTGCCTTCTGTTCCCTCTCCGTTGCCTCAGTTGCCTCTTGTTCAAAACGAGAAGTTCGGGAGGTTATTAAATCCTAGATCCTAAGCATCGCGCGGAAAGTGCTTTTCGACGACATCGAGAAAATCCGCGCGATTCGCGACTCGTGCTACGTGTGTCCGGAAGAATCTCGCGCCGTATTTGCCTTGGGCATAGTTGCAGCCGAATTTGCGCATCAGCAGCGTGCCTTTTTCTTCGCCAAAGCGCTGGCAGCACAGCTCATAGTGCCACAACATGCACTGTTTTTGCTCTTCCAGCGTCGGCTCCGGCGGAATCGGCTCGCCGCGGAGGGCCGCTGCGGCTTGGGCGAACAGCCACGGGCGGCCGAGCGAGGCGCGGGCGATCATCACGCCATCGACGTTGTAGCGCCGAAACGCTTCGACGACCTTTTCGGCCGAGTCAAGATCGCCGTTCCCGATCAGCGGGATGTGTTTCAGATGCTGCTTGATTTCCGCAATGCGATTCCAGTCGGCGGTGCCTTTGAAGAAGTCGGCTGCGACGCGGCCATGGACCGTTAATGCGGCTGCACCGGCGGATTCAACCGCTTGAGCCACGTCGAACGCGGTAATCTTGTCGCGGGAGCAGCCCAGGCGGATTTTCGCAGTCACAGGCGTCGGGCCGCAGGCTTCGACGACGCGCGAGACGATCGAGTGAATGCGGTCGGGGAATGTCAGCAGATAGGAGCCGCTATGGGCTTTTTCGGTGACGTCGCGGACGGGGCAGCCGAAGTTGATATCGACAACGCTGACTTTGTATTCGTTTGCCAGCCGCTGGCCGACTTTGGCGAGCGTTTCGGGATCATTGTCCCACATTTGCACGGCCAACGGCCGCGGTTCTTCCTTCACTCCCCACAGGCGCTCAGGATGCTCGGCTTCATTTTGATCCATCCACACGAAGCCGCGAGCCGAAACCATTTCGGTGGCCAGCAGACCCGCACCACCGAATTCGCGAACAATCTGCCGAAACGCAAAATTGGTGAACCCCGCCATCGGAGCCTGCAAGATCGGCGGATCGACGAGCAGCGGGCCGATGTAGAGCGGCTTGATCTGCGGCAGTGGTTCGGCGAGGAGCATCATTGAAGTCTGCAATGTGGCCAGGGTCGCGCCAAGTGGAAATGACCAATGACCAAGCACCAATGACCAATTAAATATCGAATGCCGAAGCACGAATGTCCAATAACTGGTTATCCATTGGTCATTGGTCATTGGTCATTGGTCATTCTGGCGCAGCCGGCTGTTCCGATCCGCCTGCCAAACTGTCCCGCTACCGACGTCCATTGCCGTGAGCCACCCGCCGCCGTGGCAGAAAGTATCGAGGCAGATGATATGGCCCAGGTTGAGGACCTCACAGCTTTTTTGCGCCGTATGGCCAACAATCGCGATTTTGCCGTTTTGGTGCGGCGGAGGCACGTGAAAGTGCAAGTGCTCCCAGAACAGCAAATAGTCGGGCTGAGAATCCAGCCGCACGCTGGCGGCGTAGTTGGCGTGGACGAAAAAATGCGTTGGCGTTTCGTAGTAGCGGCGGCAGCGGCGGATGAACTCCCAGTGCTCTGGCGGAATGTTTTCCAGGCGGCCGTCGTAGCTGCGAACCGTTGCGGCACCCCCGACCGTCAGCCAGGATTCCATTGCGAGCGGATTTTCGGCCGCTTCCAGCAGCATCAACTCGTGATTGCCGAGAAGCGGCACGACGCAACAGCGAGTTTCGAGTTCTAAAACAAATTCCAGCACGCCCCGGCTGTCGGGCCCGCGATCGACAAAATCGCCGAGAAAGACGAGCGTGTCGTCGGCAGTTGGCTGAATCGCCTCAACAATCGCCCGGAGTGCCTGGGAGCAGCCGTGAATGTCGCCAATGGCAATCGTGCGAGCGGGCATTTAGCTACGAGTTTTCGCTGGCAGTTCGACCGTCTGGCGAGGCAGCGGATAAGGCGATAGGTTTGTCGTTGACCCGTGGGGCAGGCATCTTGCCTGCCGTTCTCTCAAGGCAGGCCAGAAGCCTGTCCGACATTTATGACCGATCTTGATTATAACGCAGCCGCCTCACACGGCCGGCAGAAGCGATTACTGGCCGAGATGCAGGCCCTGCGGCTTGACCTGGTCATCGTCCAGCAGACCGAGCATGTCCAGTGGCTCACAGGCGCTCGCTATCCGTGGACAATGTCGCCGTTCGCCGCGCTGCGTAGTGACGGCCATTTAACGCTAGTCGCCCCGCAGAAGCCAGTGCTCGAGGCCGCCGCCGATGAAGTGGTTCATTATGAGGCGCAGTGGCACAGCACATTGCGGAACGACCAGCGGCAGGCGTCAAGTGTCGAGCTTTTGAAGGCGCTCAGCGACAAGGCAGGGATCAAGCGGCTGGGTGTCGAATTTTCCTGCTTCACGTCGCATCTAGCCGCCTTGCCCGGCGAGCGCGTCGATATCGAGCCGACGATTTATCGGCTGCGGCGAAAAAAAGACCCCGATGAATTGGCCCGCATCAAGAAGGCGATTGCTGGCACGAAGAAAATGTATGAATTGGCTCGGCAGATCATTGAGCCAGGCATCACGGAAATCGAAGTCTTCAATCGTCTGCAGGCGGCGGCCGTCCAAGAGTTCGGCGAAATGATCGTGCCCCACACGGGCAACGATTATCAGTGCGGCGCTCGCGGCGGTCATCCACGCGACAACCGGAAAGCGGCGGACGGCGAGCTCTATATTCTCGACCTCGGCCCGGCGTTTCGCGGTTACTTCTCCGACAACTGTCGCACGTTTTCCGTCAATCGCAAGCCGACCGATGAGCAGCACACCGCTTGGACTTACATCATGAAGGTGTTCAAGCACGTCGAGGCCACGGCCAGGCCGGGCAAGAATTGCCACGAGCTATTCGACGAAGCCCAGGCCATTCTCGATGAAGCGCCCAGCGGCGTTTTCAATCACCATCTCGGTCACGGCATCGGCCTCTTTCCGCATGAAGCGCCGCATCTTAACCCGAACTGGAACGACACCTTCGAAGTGGGCGACGTGTTCACGGCGGAGCCCGGCCTCTACGACGAAAAAATTCTCCGCGCCGGAATGCGGCTTGAGAATGATTATGTGATTACCGAAACGGGCGTCGAGAATTTAAGTCCGTTCCCGCTGGAGCTGTGACCATGAAAACGCTGCCAGGTAGAATAGGCTAGGGAGTTGACTCGCAGCACGGTCAGCAGACGATCGAAAGGGCAAAAATGGACGTCTTGAGCATCATGAAGGAAGTGGGTAATTGGCCCGTGGAGGACCGCCTGCGACTGATCGAAGAAGTGTGGGATACACTCTCGGACCGGAAGGGTGGCATGGTTCTCAGTGAAAGTCACACACAAGACCTTCAGCGCCGACTCGACGCTTATCGCGATCATCCCCAGACAGGAGCACCATGGGATGAGGTGAAATCGAGGTTGCGGGGGAAGACTGAGTGAGTCTCCCACTGACCATCAACCCCGAAGCTGAAGCGGACCTTGCTGAGGCGCGGCGCTGGTATGAAGCAGAGAGAATCGGTCTGGGGGACGAGTTGATCGACGCCGTGGACCAGGTACTGGAGCGTGTGCAAGGAGCGCCTCGCTTATACGCCAAAGTATTCCAAGATCTTCGCCTAGCGCTGGTTCGACGATTCCCCTACGTAGTGGTCTACCGAATTGATGAGCTCCAGATCACTGTTGTGGCCGTCTACCACACTCACCGCGATCCACGCGGTTGGCAGAGTCGAACCTAGTAATCCCACCAAGGACGAAAGTTCAAAATCGTTTCAAACTGCCGTTGCCCCTCTGTGCCTCCGTGCCTCTGTGTGAGATTCTTTTGCGTTCTGCATTCTGCTTTCTGAATTCTGCATTTTGAAATGTCACTCAACCCCGCACAGGAGGACGCGGTTCATACGCTCAAAGGGCCGATGCTGGTCCTGGCGGGCGCCGGCAGCGGCAAAACACGCGTCGTCACCTTCCGCATCGCCAACCTCATCAAGCACCGCACCAAGCCCGACCGCATCCTCGCTGTCACATTCACCAACAAAGCCGCCGCCGAAATGCAGGAGCGAATTGTCGGTCTGATGGGCAAGTTGAAAGATCGGCCACAGATCAGCACATTTCATGCTCACTGCGTCCGCGTGTTGCGGCGGCATGCGCGAAAGCTGGGCTATCCGGAGCGGTTTGCCATTTATGACCGCGGCGATCAGGAAAGTCTCGCCCGCAGCGTCCTGCGTGAAGTGCGCGTTCCGAGCGAGTTGATGCGGCCGGGCGATCTGCTGTATCAAATCAGTCGCTGGAAGACGGCGACGATTCGGCCGCCGGAAGCGGCAAAAGTGGCTAACAGCGACAAAGAGCACCTGGCCGCGATGGCTTATCGCCGCTATCAGAAATCGCTGCAGACAGCCGGTGCTGTCGATTTCGACGACTTGCTGCTGCTGACGGAAGAGCTGTTCGAAAATCACACCGACGCCCGCAATGCGGAAGCCGCACTCTTCGATCATTTGCTTGTCGATGAGTATCAAGACACCAACGGTAGCCAATATCGCATCATCAAAGGTCTGGCGGCCGAGCATCGCAACCTGTGCGTTGTCGGCGACGACGATCAATCGATCTACGGCTGGCGCGGGGCGGAAGTGCAGCACATTTTGCGGTTCAATCGCGACTGGCCCGACGCGAAGGTAATCCGCCTGGAATTCAACTATCGCTCGACCTCGGCGATTTTGGAAATCGCCAACCGGCTGATTGCCTTCAACAAGGTGCGGCACGACAAAGTGCTGCGAGCGGCCCGCGCTGGCGGCGAACCTCCTCGGATTGTGCAATACAACAGCGAAACCGACGAAGCCCGCGAGACGGTCGCCGATATTCGCCGCCGGATCGAGACCGACCATCTTCAGCCGCGAGATTTTGCGATTCTGTTCCGTACGAACGAGCAGCCGCGGGCATTTGAAACGGAGTTGCGGAAGGCCAAAGTGCCGTATGTGATTTTAGGCAGCCAATCATTTTTCGATCGCAAAGAAGTCAAAGACATCCTGGCTTACCTTCGCACGATCGATTCACCGCGCGACGAAGTTTCGCTGCTTCGAATCATCAACAATCCGCCCCGTGGCATCGGCCAAAAGACCGTCGAGGGCCTCCTCCAGCAAGCCGTCGCCGCCGGCACTCCGATTTGGGACATCCTCGTAGGGTGGGCTGTGCCCACCACCGCCTCCAATTCCGCCCCACCCAGCCCCATCGCCCGCTTCGCCTCCCTTATCCGCCGCTACCATACCGAACTTCACCCCCCTTCCCTCGTTCCCCGAACCCCGAGCCCCGAACCCCGAACCCCGAGCCCCGAGCCCCGCACCCCGAGCCCCCGACCCTGCTCGCTCGTTGATGTCGTCCGCCGGTTGATCGCCGAAGTGGGCTACGAAGCCGAACTGAATCGCATTTATGCGGACCCCAACGAGCAACAGGCGCGGTGGGCGGCGGTGGAAGAAGTCGTCAATGCCCTTGGAGCTTACGAAAAAGGGGCCAAAAAGCCGACGCTCGGCGGTTTCATCGATGAAGTGGCGCTGGGGCAGCAGGATATGGGGGACGAGAAAGACAAGCAGCTCGCGAAAAACGCCGTCGCCCTCATGACGCTGCACTCCGCCAAGGGCCTCGAATTTCCGCACGTCTATATGGTTGGCCTGGAAGAAGGCATTTTGCCCCATCATCGCAGTCTGAAAATCGACTCAGGCGACGCCGTCGAGGAAGAGCGCCGCCTTTGTTACGTCGGCGTCACCCGCGCCCAAGAACGGCTGACTCTTTCGCTCTCGCTCACGCGGCTAAAATGGGGCAAGCCGCGCGACACGATGCCCAGCCGCTTCCTCTACGAAATCATGGGCCAGGCCGAAAAAGCACATCCCGCAAAACCCCAGGGCGCGCCGCCGCGGCCTCAGCCTCCCAACAAGGTCCGGGCAAACGGTCGCCGCGGTTGATTCCCCTTCCGTTCCGCTTTTTTTCTGCGTCCGGCAAGCCAAATGCAGGGCGTGACGTAAGCTTCAACGCGCAGCGGCTGCCTCGGGCCCCAAACCGCTGCCGTTTTCTAGCAATTCGGGTAATGGGTCAGTTTGCAGCCCTCGTAGCCCTCACGCTCCGCGTGAGGAGCCCGGATCAACCAAGTTGACCCACTACCGCAATTCGCGATCATCGCTCCGGCCCTTGACCCCTCCGCCAGACGGCCATAGGCTAACTCGATTACCGGCAGATGGCCGCCTAGCCTCGCTACATTAACGGGTAACAGGCTAACGGCGGAGAGAATGCCAGCGTAGCTTCAATTGGTAGAGCACCGCATTCGTAATGCGGGGGTTGTGGGTTCGATTCCCACCGCTGGCCCTTTCTTGGATCGAAAGGGCCCGCCGCGAGCTACTGCGCGGCATTTCCACGCTTCCGGCAGCCGTGTTTTGCTTGCGCAAACCGCGGCCACCCACGAACGGGCGCGGGATTTTTGAGCTTCAGGCGGCCGCGTTTGGTATGCATAAAATGCAGCCGCGCTGCTGGTTTGTCGTTTGGCATTTTGGACGGGAGATTTGACCAGTGACGGTTCCAGTTGATATCCGCGACATTGTCCTTTCCAATAATTCGTTTGGCCCGCGCGAGATCAGCCAGCTCATGGCCACGATTGCTGAAGACTATCAGCAATTCGGCCTCCTGCGCGATGCGGTGGCGGAGCTCGAGATCCGCGAGGACCGGACGCCCGCGGCTGCGGTCCGTTTGGGCGTGTGCCAATTCATTTTGGGCCGGTACCGCCAGTCGATCGAGACGCTGCGGAGCGCCGATGGTGGCGCGCTCGCTCATTTTTATATCGGCAAGAGTCAGTTTTCGCTCGGCCAATATGGCGAGGCGATCAAGTCATACGCGGCGGCCAAGACGGCTGGTTATAACGGCGACGACTGCGCCTTGGCCACGTCGGAAGCGTATCGCTATAGCAAGGACCTGAAGAAGGCCCTCGAAGTTTTAGATAAGTTGTCTGGTGCGGTGGAGCAGACGGCCGAG
Organism: Pirellulaceae bacterium; assembly: GCA_036496265.1. GTDB lineage: Bacteria > Planctomycetota > Planctomycetia > Pirellulales > Pirellulaceae > CAYLLN01. The sequence goes on from DASXLL010000162.1 coordinate 68,497, forward strand.
TATTTGTATCAGCGCGGCTCGACGGTCGCGGCCCTGGGCGGCAGCCCGAGCGAAGTGGTCGCCTTGTTTGAGCGAGCGGTCGAATCCGACGGCAAGCACGCGGGTGCCTTGTTCGGTTTGGCGGTCGAAAACGATCGCCGTGGAAACGACGATACAGCGCTGAACCTTTATCAACGAGCCGCCGCAACATTTCCGACGAACGTTGGCACGCTCGTGAACCTCGGCATCTTGTACGAAGACAAGCAGCAATTCGACCGCGCCCAGCTTTGCTATCAGCGCGTGCTCGATTCCTATCCCGATCATCCGCGGGCCCGGCTCTATGCCCGTGATGCTTCCGCTTCTGGCAATATTCTGTTTGACGAAGAGGCGCAGCGGCGGCAAGATCGCTTGGCGGCCGTGCTCAACATTCCTGTGACCGATTTTGAGCTGTCGGTTCGCAGTCGCAATTGCTTGCAGAAGATGGGTGTTCGCACGCTGGGCGATCTGACGCGCACGAGCGAAGCCGAGCTTCTCGCCAGCAAGAATTTTGGCGAGACGTCGCTGGTTGAAATCCGCGACATGCTGCATTCGAAGGGCCTGGAGCTAGGCCAATTCGCGACCGAAGTCAAACCGGTCGAGCCAACGGTCGATCTGGCTCTCATGTCGCCGGACGAGCAAGCCATGCTCGATCGGCCGATTTCGGATCTCAACCTTTCCGTTCGTGCCCGCAAGTGCATGGCGCGGCTCGGCTTGACGCTCATTGGCGAGCTGATCCGCAGAACGGGCGACGACTTGCTCGAATGCAAGAATTTTGGCGTCACCAGCCTCACCGAAGTCCGCGAAAAGCTAACAACGCTGGGCCTCAAGCTGCGTGGCGACTGACAAATCGAGTCGAATGTCCAAGGTTGAAAGTCCAAAGTCGCCCGGACGGTGACCCTCTCTGACTTTGGACCTTAGACCTTGGACTTTGGACATGCCTTCTGATTTTCGCTTCGACCTCCACCACACCGACGCCTGCTGCTCCGCCCGCCGCAGCACCTTCCACACGCCCCACGGCCCCGTCGAGCTCCCCGCCTTCATGCCCGTGGGCACGCAGGCTGCCGTCAAAGGCTTAACGATCGACCAGGTCCGCGCCACCGGCGCGCAAATGATCCTGAGCAACACGTATCACCTCGCTTTGCGGCCAGGCGAAGACGTGATTCGCGATCTGGGCGGCCTCCACAAAGTCATGGGCTGGACCGGCCCCATCCTCACCGATAGCGGCGGCTTCCAACTCTTCAGTCTCGCTCAGAACACCAAAGTCACCGAACAAGCCGCCATTTTCCGATCGCACATCGACGGCTCGCTCCTAGAACTATCACCCGAGCGGGCCATCGCCATCCAAGAGGCCCTCGGCAGCGACGTGGCAATGGTCCTCGACCACGTCATCGCGCTCCCGGCTGAAGACAACGCCATCCGCGTCGCCTGCGACCGCACGCTCCGCTGGGCCCGCCGCTGCCAGGCGGCCGCCACCCGCCCCGATCAGGCCCAGTTCGCCATCATTCAAGGCGGCCTGAACCCCGAACTCCGCGTTTGGGGCGCCCGCCAATTGTCCGATCTCGATTTTCCCGGCTACGCCATCGGCGGCCTCAGCGTCGGCGAATCGCCCGCCGAAATGTACAAAATCCTCGACGTCACCTGCCCCGCCATGCCCGTTGACAAGCCCCGCTACCTCATGGGCGTCGGCACGCCGCAGGATTTATTGAACGCGATTTCGCGCGGCGTCGATCTCTTCGACTGCGTCATGCCCACCCGCAACGGCCGCAACGCCCTCGCCTTCACCGACGCCGGCCCCCTCCGCCTCCGCAACAAAATCCACGAGCGCGACGACCGCCCCCTCGAAGAAAACTGCCCCTGCCTCGCCTGCCGCCACAGCCGCGGCTATCTCCGCCACCTCTTCCTCGCCGACGAAATGCTCGGCCCCATCCTCCTCTCCCACCACAACCTCACCTACTACCAACGCCTCCTCGCCTCCGCCCGCCAAGCCATTGAGGAAGATCGTTTTGTCCCCTTTGTTGATTCTCACTTGGCTCGCTGGGCAAGGGAGTAACCCGTATCGCAGGAGTCATTTAATACGGCACGCTTGAGATCGCGAACGCGAATGCTGCGCAGACAACGATCGGAATCACGAGCCCAATGGTAACGGCCGAGATAATCCAGGTAGCGAAAAACCCATCCGGCCTGACAAGCCAGATGCGATCCGCGTCGCGCTCACCGTGCCATCGCCGCCATAGGTAGCGGCCAAGCACAATCACCACTGCCAGGCCGATCATTTGCTCGCTTCGACCTACGGCATATTCCTGGCAGCAGCGATAAATCGCCTGGAATAGCAGTGACGGCTCCAGCAGCCAATCGATCTGCGGTGGAAACTGGGCCACCACAAGTTGCCCGATTTCCAGGCCCATTTCCAGAAGAACGGCCAAGATGCACACGAGAACGACCAACGCCGATTCGTG